>NZ_JBHXSY010000018.1:55386-152167 GCF_042715295.1 Streptomyces sp. NPDC058701
GCGGCGCAGGGCCGCCCCGCCCCGAGGGGGTGGATCAGACGGCGGCGTACGCGCTGTCCTTCATGACGAAGCTCGCCAGCGGCTTGTCGTCGCCCGCCGTCAGGGCGGTGAAGGTGATGCCCAGCGTGGACGCCGCCTTGCGGGCCAGCTTGATGTCGTCGGAGGCGGTGACCTGGCCGCGCGGGATGTAGAAGCGGTAGGTCACGACCGAGCCGTCACTGGCCTTGGTGTCCGTGAACTCCAGGCCGAGGGCGCGGGCATCGGACTTCGGGGAGTCCGCGATGTCGTAGCGGTAGATGCCGTTGGACGGGGTGGCCTCGTCGGCCACCGCGCCGCCGCCCATGAAGAACGGCAGGGTGAGCTCGTTGAACTGCAGGAGCGAGAACTTCAGGCTCAGGTCCCGGTCCGAGTAGGTGAAGTGGACCGGGCTGACGGCCTGCCACGAGTCGACCGGCTCCAGCTTGTCCTTCTTGGCGAAGGTGACGCCGTCGCTGGTGGTGAAGCCGAGGTCCTTCCAGTTGGCACCCCAGTCGGTGTCCGGCTTGCCGGTGAAGGCGGTCGGCAGCGCCGTGCCGGCGGCCGCCACGAAGATGCGGCCGCTGCCGGCCACGCGGATCTCGGACGAGTTTCCTGCCATGGTGCTTCTCCCTATATAGAGGTGCGCCGCCCCCGGCCCCGGAGACTTCCGGGACCGGGTACGGCAAAGGCCCCGCCGGACGGCAGGGCCTCGGTCTGGGGCCGGCGCGCCGGGTGGCACGCCGGGCGGGGGCGACGGGTCGTCAGAAGACGGTCAGCGACACCTGGATGACGCACACGTAGCGGTGGGCCGCTGTGTAGAGGTAGTCGGGCAGCCAGCGCGGGCCGTCCTGCTCGACGACGTCCGTGAAGGTGTTGCGTCCGTACGTTCGGCCGATCGCGCCGAGCAGCGCGCGCCGTGCCGCGTTGGCCAGGGTGTGGGCGGCCGCCTTGTCGGGGCCGTACACCTCCAGCTCGATCAGCGGCATGTCGACGTGCAGGTCGCCGGTCCAGGCGCCGCCGCGCCGGTTGACGAAGACGGCGCGCTGCGTGCCGTTGAACCCGGCGGGCGGGTCCACGGCGACGACGGCCGTGGACAGCGCGGAGTCCGCTTCGAGGACGTCGACGACCAGGGCCTCGACGTCGGGGAAGGAACTCGGAGGAGGAGTGGTCACGACGGTCACCTCGAGTGGTGGGTGGCGGGAGGCCGGGCGGCGCCCGAGGGGGGAGGGGCGCCGCCCGGCACGGAAGCGGCGGGGCCGCCGCCCGTCCTGCGGGCGCAGCTCCGCCGCTGCACCAACTGTGACACGTTGCGTGCGAGCGCGCAACTAGTCCGAGTGGGTGGGGCGGACGGGTACGGAACACCGGGGAGCGGCGCGGGCCGACGCGGAGCGCCGCAGGGGCTGTACGGAACGGCCCGGGAGGGGAGGGCGCGGGCCTGCCGGCCGTGGTGCGGGCCTCGAAAACGCCGGATGCCCGGCCTCCGGGAGGGAGGCCGGGCATCCGGCACGACGGGGACGGGCGGGGAGCGGGGGGAGAGAGAAGGCGCGGGTGGCCCGGGCGGTCGCGGCCGGGGGGATCAGGCCCCGCGCGGCCGGGGCGTGGGCACGGGCTCCGCGTCGCGCCCGGGCCGCTCCGCTCCCCGGACGGGTGCGGGCTCGGCCCGCGCCGGCGGCCGCTGCGCCCGGCGGCTGGCGTCGCGCTCCGCGGCGAAGACGTCCTCCAGCCGGAACAGCTGGGCCCGGCCGGCCTTGCCGGCCGCCGTCAGCCGTCCGAGCTGGACCCACTTGCGGATGGTGGCCGGGGCCACACCCGCCTCGTGCGCGGCCAGCGGTCCCGGGACCAGGGCGGGCAGCGGAGGGGAGAGGGGAGCGGGAGGGGTCACTGCGGAATGCCTTCCATCGCGGAGTCGATTTCCTCGGCGCGGCATCCCGCCGCGGCGACCAGCCCGGCCCACTCGTCCTCGGGCCACAGGTGGCGGTAGGCCGGGTCGTCGCGGCAGCCGCACTCCTCGTCGGTGCAACGGCAGGCCGGGTTGACGCACAGCACGGCCCGGCGGTCCGGGAAGGCGCGCAGCGAGACCGAGTCGCACCACGGGCACCGTCCGAACACCCGCACCACCTGTTCGGTGTCCCCGAGCGCGCGGGCGCAGCGGCGGGCCATGCGACGCGTCTCGTCCCGTACGTGCCGGGACAGGACGGAGTGGGCCGCGACCTCGTCGAGCAGGGCGGCGAGCCGGCGCAACCGTTCCGGCACCAGCGCACGCCGGGGGCGCGGAACACCGAGCCGGGCGCAGACGGCCTCCTCCAGCTCGACCACGCCGTCGGTGATGTCACGGATGGCGTCTGAGACGTGCAGCCGCAGCGGCGCGGCACTGCGTCCGGGGACGGCCAGGCCGTGGCTCTGCTGGAGGAGCAGGGCCTCGCGCCGCTCCTCCCGTACGAGCGCGTCGTCGCGCGGGCCGCGCCGGGCGGGGACCGCGGTGGTGAACGGCGCGGCGCGGCCGGGGGCCAGCTCCTCGCACAGCTCGGGGAAGTGCCGGATCAGCGAGGCGATCCAGAGGGCGCTGTCGGTCGTGGTCCGGTCAGTCACGGCGGCTCCCGGAGGATGAGGGGACGGCTGCGGGGCGGCCGTTGCGCCACAGCCGGCCGCCGCAGACTCCGTCGAACAGGCTCTCGGCCGGGGCCACGGCCTGCACGCACTCGCGCCGAACCGGGCAGGCGGCGCAGGCCCGCAGCGCGGGGGCGGCGTCCTTGATCCGCCGGGCGAAGACGACGGCCGGCGACAGGTCCCTGCACGCGGCGGAGGCCCGCCAGTGCCGGGGCCCGGCACGGCGTACGGCCGCCGGGCCGGCGGGCTGGCACGGCTCACCGGTCGGCGGGAGCGGTGCGGTCGCCGCAGCCGCTCTCGACGCGGCGTACGACGCGGCGGACACGGACACCCGGGGCACCGGCACGCCGGGCCCGGGCACGCCGGGCACGGTCGCACCGGACCCGCATCCGGGTGCGGACGCGGTCGGGGCGGCGGTGGGGTGGACGGTGCGACCCGGTGTACGACCGGGCTGCGCGGACGGCGCCGGCGGTGCCTGAGGGCAGGGCCGGGCTGGGGACAGGGCGAGGGACATGGCGACTCCGCGACGGTGGGACTGCCGTGGCTCACGGCGCGCCCACTCTGACACGTTGCGTGCGAGCGCGCAATCAACACCGGGCGACCGCAAGGTGTGCCGAATTGAGCGAAGGTATAATTCTGTGCGCGCAAGCACGCTAAGCTGTGATCTCATGGAGCGGACTGCGGACTTGAGGAGCGGCACATGAGCACTCACGAATTGGACGCGTTCGCGGCCTGGATCGAAGGCCTGATGCGGGAGCGTGGATACGACATCGACGCGCCCAGGGGCGGTGGCAAGTCGAGGATCGCCGACGAGGCCGGGGTCCACCGGGCGGCCGTCACGCGGCTGCTCCAGCGGCAGAGCATGCCCGACCTGGAGACCATGCGCCGGATCGCCCCGCTGCTCGGCGTCTCGGTGCGCGACATGCTGGTCAGGTCCGGCCGGGTGAGCCCCGAGGAGCTGCCGCTCGCCTCCCAGGGTCTGCCGCCCGGCGGCAGGCCCACGACCATCGAGGACTTCGCCCGCTGGCTGGGGGTACCCGAGAGCCGCCGCGAGGTCTTCGGCAAGGTGGTCAGCCAGTTCCTGGAGCCGGACGCCCCGGCCGCCGGGAGCGACGCCTCCGCCGCGGTGGCCGCCGACGCGCCGGTCGCCGCGGAGGGCCGCCGCCGGGCGCGGGACTGATCCGGTCCGGCCGCCGGCGCCCGGCCGCCACCGGGCCCGTGCGGCGGTGATCCGCCCGACCGGCCACCGCCCCGCCCCGGGCGGGCCGGGGCGCTCCCGCTTGCGCCCGGTGTGTTTTCGTGCGGGGCATTTGTTTTGACCTACCTCTGTGAGGTAGGTACGCTCTGACCTTGTGCCTGGGGTGTGCCTGGGCTCCCGTGCGTGTCCATCAACCGCATGTGAGCCTCATCGGCCGCCGCGATCCAAGCGTTTCCGTGTCCGCACGGAGGTCCGCCGGATCCGACACACCCGACCGCGTGGGTCGGCAAATGTTCCAGGTTAGCTTCACTACACGGCACACAGAAACCGGAGAAGTAGTGCCTACGATCCAGCAGCTGGTCCGGAAGGGCCGGCAGGACAAGGTCGAGAAGACAAAGACCCCCGCGCTTGAGGCTTCGCCCCAGCGTCGCGGCGTCTGCACGCGAGTGTTCACGACCACCCCGAAGAAGCCGAACTCGGCGCTCCGTAAGGTCGCGCGTGTGCGTCTGACCTCCGGCATCGAGGTCACGGCCTACATTCCGGGTGAGGGACACAACCTGCAGGAGCACTCGATCGTGCTCGTGCGTGGTGGCCGTGTGAAGGACCTGCCGGGTGTTCGTTACAAGATCATCCGCGGTGCGCTTGACACCCAGGCTGTCAAGAACCGCAAGCAGGCCCGCAGCCGCTACGGCGCCAAGAAGGAGAAGTAAGAATGCCTCGTAAGGGCCCCGCCCCGAAGCGCCCGGTCATCATCGACCCGGTCTACGCATCTCCTCTGGTGACGTCGCTCATCAACAAGATCCTCCTGAACGGCAAGCGCTCCACCGCCGAGCGCATCGTCTACGGCGCCATGGAAGGCCTCCGCGAGAAGACCGGTGCTGACCCGGTCATCACGCTGAAGCGCGCGCTCGAGAACGTCAAGCCGTCCCTCGAGGTCAAGTCCCGCCGTGTCGGTGGCGCCACCTACCAGGTGCCGATCGAGGTCAAGCCCGGTCGCGCGGCGACCCTCTCGCTGCGCTGGATCGTGGGCTACTCCCGCGCCCGTCGCGAGAAGACCATGACCGAGCGCCTCATGAACGAGCTCCTCGACGCCTCGAACGGCCTCGGTGCGGCCGTCAAGAAGCGTGAGGACACGCACAAGATGGCCGAGTCCAACAAGGCCTTCGCGCACTACCGCTGGTAGTCCCACCCCACATCGAGACCGAGAGAAGACCGAAGCCTTATGGCTACCACTTCGCTTGACCTGGCCAAGGTCCGCAACATCGGGATCATGGCCCACATCGACGCGGGCAAGACGACCACCACCGAGCGCATCCTGTTCTACACCGGTGTGTCGTACAAGATCGGTGAAGTCCACGACGGCGCCGCCACGATGGACTGGATGGAGCAGGAGCAGGAGCGTGGTATCACCATCACGTCCGCCGCGACGACCTGCCACTGGCCTCTTGACGAGGTCGACCACACCATCAACATCATCGACACCCCGGGTCACGTCGACTTCACCGTCGAGGTGGAGCGTTCGCTCCGCGTCCTCGACGGCGCCGTCACCGTGTTCGACGGTGTCGCCGGTGTGGAGCCGCAGTCCGAGACGGTCTGGCGTCAGGCAGACCGCTACGGCGTGCCGCGTATCTGCTTCGTCAACAAGCTGGACCGCACCGGTGCCGAGTTCCACCGCTGCGTCGAGATGATCGAGTCGCGCCTCGGCGCGGTCCCGATCGTCATGCAGCTCCCCATCGGCGCCGAGGCTGACTTCCAGGGCGTTGTCGACCTGGTCACCATGAAGGCGTTCGTCTGGTCCGCCGAGGCGACCAAGGGCGAGATGTACGACATCGTCGACATCCCGGCCACGCACACGGAGGCCGCCGAGGAATGGCGCGCCAAGCTCGTGGAGCAGGTCGCCGAGAACGACGACGAGGTCATGGAGCTGTTCCTGGAGGGCACCGAGCCCACCGTCGAGCAGCTGCACGCCGCCGTCCGTCGGATCATCATCGGTTCCGGCAAGGGCAACGGCGCCACGATCACCGCGGTGTTCTGTGGCACGGCGTTCAAGAACAAGGGCGTTCAGCCCCTGCTCGACGCCGTCATCCGTTACCTCCCGTCGCCGCTGGACATCGAGGCCATCGAGGGCCACGACGTCCGCGACGCCGAGGTCGTCGTGAAGCGCAAGCCGTCTGACGAGGAGCCCCTCGCGGCGCTCGCGTTCAAGATCATGCGCGACCCGCACCTCGGCAAGCTCACCTTCGTCCGGGTTTACTCGGGCCGCCTGGAGGCCGGCACTGCGGTGCTGAACTCCGTCAAGGGCAAGAAGGAGCGCATCGGCAAGATCTACCGCATGCACGCGAACAAGCGTGAGGAGATCGCGGCGGTGGGCGCCGGCGACATCGTCGCCGTCATGGGCCTGAAGCAGACCACCACCGGTGAGACGCTGTGTGACGACAAGGCACCCGTGATCCTGGAGTCCATGGACTTCCCGGCTCCGGTCATCCAGGTCGCCATCGAGCCCAAGTCCAAGGGTGACCAGGAGAAGCTGGGTGTCGCCATCCAGAGTCTCGCGGAGGAGGACCCCTCCTTCCACGTTCACTCGGACGAGGAGACCGGCCAGACCATCCTCGGCGGTATGGGCGAGCTGCACCTCGAGGTGCTGGTCGACCGTATGAAGCGCGAGTTCAAGGTCGAGGCCAACGTCGGCAAGCCGCAGGTCGCGTACCGTGAGACGATCCGCAAGACCGTCGAGCGTCACGACTACACCCACAAGAAGCAGACCGGTGGTACCGGTCAGTTCGCCAAGGTGCAGATCGCGATCGAGCCGATCCTCGAGGCCGACGGTCCGGCGTACGAGTTCGTGAACAAGGTCACCGGTGGCCGCATCCCGAGGGAGTACATCCCCTCGGTCGACGCGGGTGCGCAGGAAGCCATGCAGTTCGGCATCCTCGCGGGCTACGAGATGACGGGCGTCCGCGTCATTCTTCTCGACGGTGGCTACCACGAGGTCGACTCCTCGGAGCTCGCCTTCAAGATCGCCGGTTCGCAGGCCTTCAAGGAGGCCGCGCGCAAGGCGTCCCCCGTGCTCCTCGAGCCGATGATGTCCGTTGAGGTCACCACGCCCGAAGAGTCCATGGGCGATGTCATCGGTGACATCAACTCCCGCCGTGGCCAGATCCAGGCCATGGAGGAGCGTCACGGCGCGCGTCTCGTGAAGGGCCTCGTGCCGCTTTCGGAGATGTTCGGCTATGTCGGAGACCTCCGCAGCAAGACCTCGGGTCGCGCCAGCTACTCGATGCAGTTCGACTCCTACGCCGAGGTTCCCAGGAACGTCGCTGAGGAGATCATCGCGAAGGCCAAGGGCGAGTAACTCTTCCGAGTACACGCTTTAGGCTTGTCACCGGAGCCTCTGGGGCAGCAGGAGTCACCTCCCGTTGCCCCGGGGGAACCGGCTATCCAGCAAAGATCACCTGGCGCCGATGAGCAAGGCGTACAGAACCACTCTCCAGGAGGACCCCGTGGCGAAGGCGAAGTTCGAGCGGACTAAGCCGCACGTCAACATCGGCACCATCGGTCACATTGACCACGGTAAGACGACCCTTACGGCCGCCATTACCAAGGTGCTGCACGACGCGTACCCGGACCTGAACGAGGCCTCGGCCTTCGACCAGATCGACAAGGCTCCCGAGGAGCGCCAGCGCGGTATCACCATCTCGATCGCGCACGTCGAGTACCAGACCGAGGCGCGTCACTACGCCCACGTCGACTGCCCGGGTCACGCTGACTACATCAAGAACATGATCACCGGTGCCGCGCAGATGGACGGTGCCATCCTCGTGGTCGCCGCCACCGACGGCCCGATGCCGCAGACCAAGGAGCACGTGCTCCTGGCCCGCCAGGTCGGCGTCCCCTACATCGTCGTCGCCCTGAACAAGGCCGACATGGTGGACGACGAGGAGATCCTGGAGCTCGTCGAGCTCGAGGTCCGCGAGCTGCTCTCCGAGTACGACTTCCCGGGCGACGACCTGCCGGTCGTCCGCGTCTCCGCGCTGAAGGCGCTCGAGGGCGACAAGGAGTGGGGCGAGAAGCTTCTCGGCCTCATGGCTGCCGTCGACGAGGCCATCCCGACCCCGCCGCGTGACACCGAGAAGCCGTTCCTCATGCCCGTCGAGGACGTCTTCACGATCACCGGTCGCGGTACGGTCGTCACCGGCCGCATCGAGCGTGGTGTCCTGAAGGTCAACGAGACCGTCGACATCATCGGCATCAAGGAAGAGAAGACCACCACCACGGTCACCGGCATCGAGATGTTCCGCAAGCTGCTCGACGAGGGCCAGGCGGGCGAGAACGTCGGTCTGCTCCTCCGTGGCATCAAGCGCGAGGACGTCGAGCGCGGCCAGGTCATCATCAAGCCGGGCTCGGTCACCCCGCACAAGGAGTTCGAGGCTCAGGCCTACATCCTGTCGAAGGACGAGGGTGGCCGTCACACCCCCTTCTTCAACAACTACCGTCCGCAGTTCTACTTCCGTACCACGGACGTCACGGGTGTCGTCACCCTGCCGGCCGGCACGGAGATGGTCATGCCGGGCGACAACACCGAGATGACGGTCGCGCTGATCCAGCCGGTCGCCATGGAGGAGGGCCTGAAGTTCGCCATCCGTGAGGGTGGTCGTACCGTGGGCGCCGGCCAGGTCACCAAGATCACGGCCTAGTCCGTGCTCTGACCTGGTAGCCCGTTCACCGGGCACCGAGTCGCACTGAAGGGCCCCGTCCCACCGCTTCGGCGGTGGGACGGGGCCCTTCGGCGTTGCCGGGCGCGCGTCGTGCCGTCGGCGCGATGAGAGCGCCGTGCAGCTGCGGGCGTCGCCGTAGCCGCTCTTCGTCTGGGTGCGGTCCTCCGCGGTGGGGATGATCAGGATCTGCTGATGCCCGCCATCACCAGGGTGGAGAGCGGGTAGTGGATCATCGGCGTGTCGAAGACGGGCAGCAACTGCCTGGAGACTGCCCGGGTGAGGGGCCGGAGCCGGGTCCGGTGCCACCGGCCAAGAGGATTCCCCGCATGCTGGGTACCCGTGCGAGGGGCGTTCGACGGGCGGCTAGTCTTCGGACGATGCGCATCCTTGTGACCGGCGGCGCCGGGTTCATCGGTTCGGAGTTCGTCCGGCAGCGGCTCGGCGCGGATGCGACCGCGCGGATCACGGTCTTCGACAAGCTCACCTACTCCGGGGTCGAGGCCAACCTGACGTCCGTCGCGGGCCATTCGGGGTACGCGTTCGTCCGCGGGGACATCTGCGACGCCGAGGCCGTCGACCGGGTGATGCCCGGTCACGATGTCGTCGTGCACTTCGCCGCCGAGTCCCACGTGGACCGCTCGATCGCGGGCGCGGGTCCCTTCGTGACGACCAACGTCCTCGGCACGCAGGTGCTGTTGGACGCGGCCCGCACGCACGGCGTCGGCCGCTTCGTCCACATCTCCACCGACGAGGTCTACGGCTCGATCAGCGAGGGCTCCTGGACCGAGGAGTGGCCGCTGGCACCGAACTCCCCGTACGCCGCCTCGAAGGCCGCCGCCGACCTGCTGGCGCTGGCGTACCACCGCACCCACGGCATGGACGTGGTCGTCACCCGCTGCTCCAACAACTACGGGCCCCACCAGTTCCCGGAGAAGGTCATCCCGCTGTTCGTCTCGAACCTGATGGACGGCCGCAAGGTCCCGCTGTACGGCGACGGCGGCAACGTCCGCGAGTGGCTGCACGTCTCCGACCACTGCCGCGGCATCGATCTGGCGATGCGGCGGGGCCGCGCCGGCGAGGTCTACCACATCGGCGGCGGCACCGAGCTCACCAACAAGGAGCTCACCGGCGTCCTGCTGGAGGCCGCCGGCCTCGGCTGGGACATGGTGGAGCCGGTCGAGGACCGCAAGGGCCACGACCTGCGCTATTCGATCGACACGGGCAAGATCGGCGAAGAGCTCGGTTATGCCCCGCAGGTCACCTTCGAGGACGGCATCAAGGCCACCATCGACTGGTACCGCGAGAACCGCGCCTGGTGGGAGCCGCTGAGGGCGAAGGCGGCGCCGCGAAAGTGATCGCGAACCGGCCCGGCACCCGTCGGCTCGTCACCGGCGGCATGCCCGGCCGGGACGCACCGGCGTACGCGTCCTCGCCGGGACCTGCGCCGCGGCCGGTGAGCGCCCGCTGCACGTCTCCACCGCCTACGTCCTGCCCAGGACCGCTTCCCGGCCCCCCGGAGTCCGCCGCGACCGGCCCGGGCACCGTCTACGGCCGCGGCACCCCCGTGGGGGAGCGCGGTCGAACTCGGCCGGGCCGCCCACGACGGCCGGGCGCCGGCGGTCGACCGTTTGACCACGGAGCGTGGCGGGGTATTCTCTTCGGCCCGATTGGCGCAGTACGTGCCTCGTATGGCAGACTACTCAAGTTGCTCGGCTGAGTGCCGATGCTGCGCGCCTCCCGCCGGGAGGACCGGAAGCGAGTCCCACAGTACTCGTCGTCCTTAATCTGCCTCTCGGGGCAGCAATGAGGACGGACGTACGGGAATCTTCTGGGAAGTGTCAGCACGGCGCGCACCAGGCGCTCGGTGGGTGTTTCTCCCCCGCAACGCGGTCTCAGGGACCGCACCCCCTTGGAGAGGGAATTTCCGTATGGGAATTTTCTGTAGAGGGTGTGCGACACGCCCGACCGCGTGGGTCGGAGGAAAGACCGCGGGAACCATCCCGCAGCCGATCGGGTGCCAGAGCGTTTCCACATAGAGACAGGACTACGGAGTAGCCATGGCGGGACAGAAGATCCGCATCCGGCTCAAGGCCTACGACCACGAGGTCATCGATTCCTCGGCGAAGAAGATCGTCGAGACGGTGACGCGCACTGGTGCGTCGGTCGCGGGCCCGGTGCCGCTGCCCACTGAGAAGAACGTGTACTGCGTCATCAAGTCGCCGCACAAGTACAAGGACTCGCGCGAGCACTTCGAGATGCGCACGCACAAGCGCCTCATCGACATCCTCGACCCGACCCCCAAGACCGTTGACTCGCTGATGCGCCTGGACCTTCCGGCCGGCGTTGACATCGAGATCAAGCTCTGAGAGGCGTCGAGAAGATGGCAAAGCAGATCAAGGGCGTCCTGGGCGAGAAGCTCGGCATGACCCAGGTCTGGGACGAGAACAACCGTGTCGTCCCGGTGACCGTGGTCAAGGCCGGACCCTGCGTCGTTACCCAGGTCCGTAAGAACGACATCGACGGCTACGAGTCGGTCCAGATCGCCTTCGGCGAGATCGACCCGCGCAAGGTGAATAAGCCCCTCAAGGGCCACTTCGCCAAGGCCGACGTGACCCCCCGCCGCCACCTGGTGGAGCTCCGCACCTCCGACGCCAGCGAGTACACGCTCGGCCAGGAGATCACTGCCGCTGTGTTCGAGTCGGGCGTCAAGGTTGACGTCACGGGCAACAGCAAGGGCAAGGGCTTCGCCGGTGTCATGAAGCGTCACAACTTCAAGGGCCTCGGCGCCGGTCACGGTGTCCAGCGCAAGCACCGCTCCCCCGGTTCGATCGGTGGCTGCGCCACCCCTGGGCGTGTCTTCAAGGGCATGCGCATGGCCGGTCGTATGGGCAACGAGCGCGTCACCACCCAGAACCTGACCATCCACGCGGTTGACGCGGAGAAGGGTCTGCTCCTCATCAAGGGCGCGGTCCCCGGTCCGAACGGCGGCCTCGTCCTGGTCCGTACCGCGGCCAAGGGGGCTTGAGGTAATGAGCACCATTGACATCCTTTCGCCGGCAGGCGACAAGGCCGGTACCGTCGAGCTCCCCTCGGAGATCTTCGACGCGAAGACCAGCGTTCCGCTGATCCACCAGGTCGTTGTCGCCCAGCTGGCAGCTGCCCGTCAGGGCACGCACAAGACCAAGCGTCGTGGCGAAGTCCGTGGTGGTGGCCGCAAGCCGTACCGCCAGAAGGGCACCGGCCGCGCGCGTCAGGGTTCGACCCGAGCCCCGCAGTTCGTCGGCGGTGGCGTCGTCCACGGCCCGCAGCCGCGTGACTACTCCCAGCGGACCCCGAAGAAGATGAAGGCCGCCGCCCTCCGCGGTGCCCTCTCGGACCGTGCGCGTCACTCCCGCATCCACGTCGTCACCGGCGTGGTCGAGGGTTCCGCCTCCACGAAGGCCGCCAAGACGCTGTTCGGCAAGATCTCGGAGCGCAAGAACCTGCTCCTGGTCGTCGAGCGCGCCGACGAGGCCGCGTGGCTGTCCGCCCGCAACCTGCCCCAGGTCCACATCCTGGAGCCGGGCCAGCTGAACACGTACGACGTGATCGTCTCTGACGACGTGGTCTTCACTCAGGCCGCTTTCGAGTCCTTCGTGTCTGGCCCCAAGGCCGATGAGACCGAAGGGAGCGACGCCTGATGTCTGAGGCGACCGTTACCAGCAAGACCTTCACTGACCCGCGCGACCTGCTGATCAAGCCGGTTGTCTCGGAGAAGAGCTACGCGCTGCTCGACGAGAACAAGTACACGTTCATCGTCGCGCCCGGCGCCAACAAGACCCAGATCAAGCAGGCCGTCGAGGCGGTCTTCTCGGTCAAGGTCACCGGGGTCAACACGATCAACCGTCAGGGTAAGCGCAAGCGCACCAAGACCGGTTTCGGCAAGCGTGCGAACACCAAGCGCGCCATCGTGACCCTCGCTGAGGGCGACCGAATCGACATCTTCGGCGGCCAGGGCTCCTAACGGAGTCCTGAGTCGTCCGGAATCGGACGAGGACTGAGAAATGGGTATCCGCAAGTACAAGCCGACGACCCCGGGCCGTCGTGGCTCCAGCGTCGCCGACTTTGTCGAGATCACGCGGTCCACGCCGGAGAAGTCGCTGGTTCGCCCGCTGCACAGCAAGGGCGGCCGTAACAACACCGGTCGGATCACTGTTCGCCACCAGGGTGGTGGACACAAGCGCGCCTACCGCGTGATCGACTTCCGTCGTCACGACAAGGACGGCGTGCCGGCCAAGGTCGCGCACATCGAGTACGACCCCAACCGCACTGCGCGCATCGCGCTGCTGCACTACGCCGACGGCGAGAAGCGCTACATCATCGCGCCGCGCGGCCTGCAGCAGGGTGACCGGATTGAGAACGGCCCCACGGCCGACATCAAGCCGGGCAACAACCTGGCGCTGCGCAACATCCCGGTCGGTACGACCATCCACGCCATCGAGCTGCGTCCCGGTGGCGGTGCGAAGTTCGCCCGCTCCGCCGGTGCGTCCGTGCAGCTGCTCGCGAAGGAGGGCGTCATGGCCCACCTCCGCATGCCGTCCGGCGAGATCCGTCTCGTCGACGCCCGCTGCCGCGCCACGGTCGGCGAGGTCGGCAACGCCGAGCAGTCGAACATCAACTGGGGCAAGGCCGGCCGCATGCGCTGGAAGGGCGTTCGCCCGTCCGTCCGCGGTGTCGCGATGAACCCGGTTGACCACCCGCACGGTGGTGGTGAGGGCAAGACCAGTGGTGGTCGCCACCCGGTCTCCCCGTGGGGTCAGAAGGAGGGTCGTACTCGCTCGCCGAAGAAGGCTTCGAGCAAGTACATCGTCCGCCGCCGCAAGACGAACAAGAAGCGCTAGGAGCGGGTTTAGATGCCGCGCAGTCTCAAGAAGGGGCCCTTCGTCGACGACCACCTCGTAAAGAAGGTGGACGTCCAGAACGAAGCCGGCACCAAGAACGTCATCAAGACCTGGTCCCGTCGCTCGATGATCATCCCCAGCATGCTGGGTCACACCATCGCGGTGCACAACGGCAAGACCCACGTCCCGGTGTTCGTCACCGAGTCGATGGTCGGCCACAAGCTCGGCGAGTTCTCGCCGACTCGCACCTTCCGCGGCCACGTCAAGGACGACCGGAAGTCGAAGCGCCGCTAAAGGCGGGGTGGTTACGACTATGACTTACACCGAAGGGACAACCATGGAAGCCAGGGCCCAGGCGCGGTACATCCGCGTCACGCCCATGAAGGCCCGCCGAGTGGTGGACCTTATCCGTGGCATGGATGCCACGGAGGCTCAGGCGGTCCTGCGTTTCGCCCCGCAGGCCGCGAGCGTGCCGGTTGGCAAGGTGCTGGACAGCGCCATTGCCAACGCCGCACACAACTACAACCACCCGGACGCTTCTTCGCTGGTCATCAGCGAGGCGTTCGTGGACGAGGGCCCGACCCTGAAGCGGTTCCGTCCGCGTGCGCAGGGCCGTGCCTACCGGATCCGCAAGCGGACCAGCCACATCACCGTGGTCGTCAGCAGCAAGGAAGGTTCCCGGTAATGGGCCAGAAGGTAAACCCGCACGGGTTCCGGCTCGGCATCACCACCGACTTCAAGTCGCGTTGGTACGCCGACAAGCTGTACAAGGACTACGTCAAGGAAGACGTCGCCATCCGTCGGATGATGACGTCCGGCATGGAGCGCGCCGGCATCTCGAAGGTTGAGATCGAGCGCACCCGTGACCGCGTGCGTGTGGACATCCACACCGCTCGTCCGGGCATCGTCATCGGCCGCCGTGGCGCCGAGGCCGACCGCATCCGCGGTGACCTCGAGAAGCTCACGGGCAAGCAGGTCCAGCTGAACATCCTCGAGGTCAAGAACCCCGAGCTCGACGCTCAGCTGGTTGCCCAGGCCGTTGCCGAGCAGCTTTCCTCCCGCGTCTCCTTCCGTCGTGCCATGCGCAAGAGCATGCAGGGCACGATGAAGGCCGGCGCCAAGGGCATCAAGATCCAGTGTGGCGGCCGTCTCGGCGGCGCCGAGATGTCCCGCTCCGAGTTCTACCGCGAGGGTCGTGTGCCGCTGCACACGCTGCGCGCGAACGTGGACTACGGCTTCTTCGAGGCCAAGACCACCTTCGGCCGTATCGGTGTGAAGGTCTGGATCTACAAGGGCGACGTCAAGAACATCGCCGAGGTTCGCGCCGAGAACGCTGCGGCCCGTGCGGGTAACCGCCCGGCCCGTGGCGCGCAGGGCGCTGGCGACCGTCCCGCCGGCCGTGGTGGCCGTGGTGGCGAGCGCGGCGGCCGTGGTGGCCGCAAGCCGCAGCAGGCTGCTGGTGCCGAGGCCCCCAAGGCCGACGCTCCCGCCGCCGCTCCGGCCGAGAGCACCGGAACGGAGGCCTGACCGACATGCTGATCCCTCGTAGGGTCAAGCACCGCAAGCAGCACCACCCGAAGCGCCGCGGTATGGCCAAGGGCGGTACTGAGGTCTCGTTCGGCGAGTACGGCATCCAGGCGCTGACCCCGGCGTACGTGACGAACCGCCAGATCGAGGCGGCTCGTATCGCGATGACCCGCCACATCAAGCGTGGCGGCAAGGTCTGGATCAACATCTACCCGGACCGCCCGCTGACCAAGAAGCCTGCCGAGACCCGCATGGGTTCCGGTAAGGGTTCTCCCGAGTGGTGGATCGCGAACGTGCACCCGGGCCGGGTCATGTTCGAGCTGTCCTACCCGAACGAGAAGATTGCTCGTGAGGCGCTCACCCGCGCTGCTCACAAGCTTCCGATGAAGTGCCGGATTGTTCGGCGCGAGGCAGGTGAGTCGTGATGGCGACGGGAACCAAGGCGTCCGAGCTGCGTGAGCTCGGCAACGAGGAGCTCGTTGGCAAGCTGCGCGAGGCCAAGGAGGAGCTGTTCAAGCTCCGCTTCCAGGCGGCCACGGGTCAGCTGGAGAACAACGGCCGGCTCAGGTCCGTCCGTAAGGACATCGCTCGCATCTACACCCTGATGCACGAGCGTGAGCTCGGTATCGAGACGGTGGAGAGCGCCTGATGAGCGAGAACAACGTGACTGAGAAGACCGACCGCGGCTTCCGCAAGACCCGTGAGGGTCTGGTCGTCAGCGACAAGATGGACAAGACCGTCGTCGTCGCCGTCGAGGACCGCGTGAAGCACGCCCTGTACGGCAAGGTCATCCGCCGTACGAACAAGCTCAAGGCGCACGACGAGCAGAACGCTGCCGGCGTCGGCGACCGCGTCCTCATCATGGAGACGCGTCCGCTGTCGGCGAGCAAGCGCTGGCGCATCGTCGAGATCCTCGAGAAGGCCAAGTAATTATCTGAGGCCCTGGACAACAAGTTCAGGGGCCCCTCAGGTTCGTTCCGCCAGGCTCGGTGGGGGCTGTAGCTCCTCGGAGTGAAGCCCCCGCCGGGAACCGGCAGACAAACAGGAGATACACGTGATCCAGCAGGAGTCGCGACTGCGTATCGCCGACAACACTGGTGCCAAGGAAATCCTTTGCATCCGTGTTCTCGGTGGTTCCGGTCGCCGCTACGCGGGCATCGGTGACGTCATCGTCGCCACCGTCAAGGATGCGATCCCCGGTGGCAACGTGAAGAAGGGTGACGTCGTCAAGGCGGTCATCGTTCGCACCGTCAAGGAGCGTCGCCGCCAGGACGGCTCGTACATCCGCTTTGACGAGAACGCCGCCGTCATTCTCAAGAACGACGGCGACCCTCGCGGCACCCGTATCTTCGGCCCGGTGGGCCGTGAGCTGCGCGAGAAGAAGTTCATGAAGATCATCTCGCTCGCGCCGGAGGTGCTGTAAGCATGAAGATCAAGAAGGGCGACCTGGTTCAGGTCATCACCGGTAAGGACAAGGGCAAGCAGGGCAAGGTCATCGCGGCCATGCCCACTGCCAACCGCGTCCTGGTCGAGGGTGTCAACCGGGTCAAGAAGCACACCAAGGCCGGTCAGACCGCTGGTGGGTCCCAGACCGGTGGCATCGTGATCACCGAGGCGCCGATCCACGTCAGCAACGTTCAGCTGGTTGTGGAGAAGGACGGCCAGAAGGTCGTTACCCGCGTCGGTTTCCGCTTCGACGACGAGGGCAACAAGATCCGCGTTGCCAAGCGGACGGGTGAGGACATCTGATGGCTACCACTCCGCGTCTCAAGACGAAGTACCGCGAGGACATCGCGGGCAAGCTGCGTGAGGAGTTCTCCTACGAGAACGTCATGCAGATCCCCGGCCTCGTGAAGATCGTGGTCAACATGGGTGTGGGCGACGCCGCCCGCGACTCCAAGCTGATCGACGGCGCCATCAAGGACCTGACGACGATCACCGGTCAGAAGCCGGCCGTCACGAAGGCCCGGAAGTCCATCGCGCAGTTCAAGCTGCGCGAGGGTCAGCCGATCGGCTGCCACGTCACCCTCCGTGGTGACCGCATGTGGGAGTTCCTGGACCGTACGCTGTCGCTCGCGCTGCCGCGTATCCGTGACTTCCGTGGTCTGTCGCCGAAGCAGTTCGACGGCCGTGGCAACTACACCTTCGGTCTCACGGAGCAGGTCATGTTCCACGAGATCGACCAGGACAAGATCGACCGTACCCGGGGTATGGACATCACCGTGGTCACCACGGCGACCAACGACGACGAGGGCCGCGCCCTCCTTCGTCACCTCGGCTTCCCCTTCAAGGAGGCGTAAGCGAGATGGCGAAGAAGGCTCTCATCGCGAAGGCTGCCCGCAAGCCCAAGTTCGGTGTGCGTGCGTACACCCGCTGCCAGCGCTGCGGTCGCCCCCACTCCGTATACCGCAAGTTCGGCCTGTGCCGCGTGTGCCTTCGTGAGATGGCTCACCGTGGCGAGCTGCCGGGCGTGACCAAGAGCTCCTGGTAATTCCCTCTCGTCCGCAAGGACTTGGGAACATCCAGGCACTCTCGGTAAGCATCTGGACGGCAGGTGCCCGGCCGCGCATGCCTTAGGCTTGTGTGGTTGGGCGTCTGCCGCCCATAACGACTTACTACGCCGTAGGTCCCCGCACCGCACCCGTCCCGCCACTGAGTGGGGAGAGGGATGGCGCATACAGGAAACCCCGGCGAGAGAGGCCGAAGGCCACTTCATGACCATGACTGACCCGATCGCAGACATGCTCACGCGTCTGCGTAACGCTAACTCGGCGTACCACGACACCGTCGTGATGCCGCACAGCAAGATCAAGTCGCACATCGCGGAGATCCTCCAGCAGGAGGGTTTCATCACCGGCTGGAAGGTCGAGGACGCCGAGGTCGGCAAGAACCTCGTCCTCGAGCTGAAGTTCGGGCCGAACCGTGAGCGCTCCATCGCGGGCATCAAGCGGATCTCGAAGCCCGGTCTGCGCGTGTACGCGAAGTCCACCAACCTGCCCAAGGTGCTCGGCGGCCTGGGCGTGGCGATCATCTCCACGTCCCACGGACTGCTCACCGGCCAGCAGGCAGGCAAGAAGGGCGTAGGTGGGGAAGTCCTCGCCTACGTCTGGTAGTCGGGAACGGAGGAAAAGCAATGTCGCGAATCGGCAAGCTCCCCATCCAGGTTCCCGCCGGTGTGGACGTCACCATCGATGGCACCACGGTCGCCGTGAAGGGCCCCAAGGGTTCCCTCTCGCACACGGTCAAGGCGCCCATCGCAGTCGAGAAGGGTGAGGACGGCGTTCTGAACGTCACCCGCCCCAACGACGAGCGTCAGAACAAGGCCCTGCACGGCCTGTCCCGCACGCTGGTGGCGAACATGATCACCGGCGTGACCACGGGGTACGTCAAGGCTCTCGAGATCAGCGGTGTCGGTTACCGCGTCGCCGCGAAGGGCTCCAACCTGGAGTTCCAGCTTGGCTACAGCCACCCGATCCTGATCGAGGCGCCCGAGGGCATCTCCTTCAAGGTCGAGTCGCCCACCAAGTTCACGGTCGAGGGCATCGACAAGCAGAAGGTCGGCGAGGTCGCCGCCAACATCCGCAAGCTGCGGAAGCCCGACCCGTACAAGGCCAAGGGTGTCAAGTACGCCGGCGAAGTCATCCGCCGCAAGGTCGGAAAGGCTGGTAAGTAGCCATGGCATACGGTGTGAAGATCGCCAAGGGCGACGCGTACAAGCGTGCCGCCAAGGCCCGCCGCCACATCCGCATCCGCAAGCACGTGTCGGGTACGGCGGAGCGTCCGCGCCTCGTCGTGACGCGTTCCAACCGCAACATCGTTGCTCAGGTCATCGACGACCTCCAGGGTCACACCCTGGCGTCCGCGTCGACCCTGGACGCTTCGATCCGCGGTGGCGAAGGCGACAAGAGCGCCCAGGCCCAGGCCGTAGGCGCACTCGTCGCCGAGCGTGCCAAGGCCGCGGGTGTGGAGACCGTCGTGTTCGACCGCGGTGGCAACCGATACGCCGGGCGCATTGCCGCTCTGGCTGACGCCGCCCGCGAAGCCGGGCTGAAGTTCTAAGCCCCGGTTCCGGGACTCACGGACGTAACAGAGAGAGGTAATCCAATGGCTGGACCCCAGCGCCGCGGAAGCGGTGCCGGTGGCGGCGAGCGGCGGGACCGGAAGGGTCGCGACGGTGGCCCTGCCGCCGAGAAGACCGCTTACGTTGAGCGCGTCGTCGCGATCAACCGCGTCGCCAAGGTTGTCAAGGGTGGTCGCCGCTTCAGCTTCACCGCGCTGGTCGTGGTGGGCGACGGTGACGGCACTGTAGGTGTCGGTTACGGCAAGGCCAAGGAAGTTCCCGCGGCCATTGCCAAGGGTGTCGAGGAAGCCAAGAAGAACTTCTTCAAGGTTCCGCGCATCCAGGGCACGATCCCTCACCCGATCACGGGTGAGCGTGCCGCGGGCGTCGTGCTCCTGAAGCCGGCTTCCCCCGGTACCGGTGTTATCGCCGGTGGCCCGGTGCGCGCCGTTCTGGAGTGCGCCGGCGTTCACGACATCCTGTCGAAGTCGCTCGGCTCGTCGAACGCGATCAACATCGTGCACGCGACCGTGGCAGCGCTCAAGGGTCTGCAGCGTCCCGAGGAGATCGCGGCTCGCCGTGGTCTGCCCCTCGAGGACGTCGCTCCCGCGGCTCTGCTCCGTGCGCGTGCCGGGGCGGGTGCTGCGTAATGGCCCGCCTCAAGATCACGCAGACGAAGTCGTACATCGGTAGCAAGCAGAACCACCGCGACACGCTGCGTTCGCTCGGGCTCAAGCGCCTGAACGACGTGGTCGTCAAGGAGGACCGCCCCGAGTTCCGCGGAATGGTGCAGACCGTCCGCCACCTCGTGACGGTTGAGGAGGTTGACTAACATGGCTGAGAACAGCCCGCTGAAGGCCCACAACCTCCGTCCCGCCCCCGGCGCCAAGACCGCGAAGACCCGTGTCGGTCGTGGTGAGGCGTCGAAGGGTAAGACGGCCGGTCGTGGTACGAAGGGCCAGAAGGCCCGTTACCAGATCCCGCAGCGCTTCGAGGGTGGGCAGATGCCCCTCCACATGCGCCTGCCGAAGCTCAAGGGCTTCAAGAACCCGTTCCGCACCGAGTTCCAGGTCGTGAACCTGGACAAGCTCGGCGCTCTCTACCCCGAGGGTGGAGAAGTCACGGTGGCCGACCTGGTCGCCAAGGGCGCGGTTCGCAAGAACAGCCTCGTCAAGGTCCTGGGCCAGGGCGAGATCTCCGTGGCGCTGCAGGTTTCGGTTGACGCCGTCTCCGGCTCCGCCAAGGAGAAGATCGCCGCTGCCGGTGGCACTGTCACCGAGCTCGTCTAAGACGAATCCAGTGGCTAAATAGCTCGAAACCCGACCGGGGATGCCTCACATATGGGGCATCCCCGGTTGGTCGTTCCACGGGGGGCACTGTCGCCGGTAAGGTGGCCTGCACCTTTGCTTGTACGTATTCGTCGATCCCTCAGACCGTCACCTCTGACGCAGTTGCGCGGGGGTCGCAGGAGGCACCGTGCTCACCGCGTTCGCCCGGGCGTTCAAGACGCCCGACCTGCGCAAGAAGCTGCTCTTCACGCTCGCCATCATCGTGCTGTTCCGGCTCGGGTCCCACATCCCGGTCCCCGGCGTGAGCTACAAGAACGTTCAGATCTGTGTCGACCAGGCCGGGAGCAGCAACAGCCTCTTCGGTCTCGTCAACATGTTCAGCGGCGGCGCGCTGCTGCAGATCACGATCTTTGCGCTCGGCATCATGCCGTACATCACGGCGAGCATCATCCTGCAGCTGCTGACCGTGGTCATCCCGAAGCTGGAGACCCTCAAAAAAGAGGGACAGTCCGGCACGGCGAAGATCACTCAGTACACGCGCTATCTGACGGTCGCGCTCGCGATCCTGCAGGGCACCGGCCTCGTGGCCACCGCCCGCACGGGTGCCCTCTTCCAGGGCTGCTCCGCCGCCAGTCAGATCGTCCCCGACCGTTCGATCTTCACCACCGTGGTCATGGTCATCACCATGACCGCCGGTACCTGTGTCGTCATGTGGCTCGGTGAGCTCATCACGGACCGCGGTATCGGCAACGGAATGTCGATCCTCATGTTCATCTCGATCGCTGCCGGCTTCATCGGAGCCCTCTGGCAGATCAAGCTCCAGGGCAAGATCGCCGACGGCTGGGTCGAGTTCGGCGTCGTGATGCTCGTCGGCCTCGCGATGGTGGGTCTGGTGGTCTTCGTCGAGCAGGCACAGCGCCGGATCCCCGTCCAGTACGCCAAGCGCATGGTGGGCCGCCGCGCCTACGGCGGCACCTCGACGTACATCCCGCTCAAGGTGAACCAGGCGGGCATCATCCCCGTCATCTTCGCCTCGTCGCTGCTCTACATCCCGGCTCTGATCGTCCAGTTCAGCGGTTCCACCGCGGGCTGGGCCACCTGGATCCAGAAGCACTTCGTCAAGGGCGACCACCCGTACTACATCGCGGTCTACTTCCTCCTGATCGTCTTCTTCGCGTTCTTCTACGTGGCGATCTCGTTCAACCCCGAGGAAGTTGCAGACAACATGAAGAAGTATGGTGGGTTCATCCCGGGTATCCGCGCCGGTCGGCCCACCGCTGAGTACCTGAGCTACGTACTCAACCGCATCACCTGGCCGGGGTCGCTGTACCTGGGTCTGATCGCTCTCGTGCCGACGATGGCGTTGGCCGGCTTCGGAGCGAACCAGAACTTCCCGTTCGGCGGGACGAGCATCCTGATCATCGTGGGTGTGGGTCTGGAAACCGTGAAGCAGATCGAGAGCCAGCTCCAGCAGCGTAATTACGAAGGGTTCCTCCGCTGATGCGAATCGTCCTCGTCGGACCGCCCGGTGCGGGCAAGGGAACGCAGGCCGCGTTCCTCGCCAAGAACCTGTCGATCCCGCACATCTCCACGGGTGACCTGTTCCGGGCCAACATCAGCCAGGGCACCGAGCTCGGCCGGCGTGCGAAGGCGTTCATGGACGCCGGCGACCTCGTCCCCGACGAGATCACCATCGGCATGGCCAAGGACCGCATGGAGCAGCCGGACGCGGCGAACGGCTTCCTGCTCGACGGCTTCCCGCGCAACGTGTCGCAGGCGGGAGCCCTCGACACGATGCTCCAGGAGGCCGGCATGAAGCTGGACGCCGTCCTGGACCTGGAGGTCGAGGAGGACGAGGTCGTCAAGCGGATCGCGGGTCGCCGCACCTGCCGCAACGACGGCAAGCACGTCTTCCACGTCACGTACGCCCCGCCGAAGGCGGAAGGCGTCTGCGACATCTGCGGCGGCGAGCTCTACCTGCGTGACGACGACTCCGAGGCCACGGTCCGCAACCGGCTGGACGTCTACCACACGCAGACCGAGCCGATCATCGACTTCTACAAGGCCCAGGGCCTGCTGGTGACCATCCCCGCCCTCGGCGAGGTGCACGAGATCACCAAGCGCGCCATGGAAGCCCTGAAGAAGTAGTACCCCTCGCTGCGCAGGTCCGGCCGCGGTGCCCATCGGGCGCCGCGGCCGTCTGCGTGACGCGGGTTCGCGCGGCATCAGCCAATAATTGAGGAACCGAAGCGGGGGCCGACCGCCTCCGCGAGAGCGGCGGCGATCCCGCCGCTACACAGGGAAGGCACGTTCATGGTGCAGATCAAGACCCCCGAGCAGATCGCGAAGATGCGCGAGGCGGGGCTGGTCGTCGCGGCCATCCACGCGGCGACCCGCGAGGCCGCCGTGCCCGGCGCCACGACGCGGGATCTGGACATGGTGGCACGCAAGGTCATCGACGACGCCGGCGCGAAGTCGAACTTCCTCGGCTACGGCGGTTTCCCCGCGACGATCTGCACCTCGGTGAACGAGGTCGTCGTCCACGGCATCCCGGACGACAAGACCGTCCTCAAGGACGGCGACATCATCTCGATCGACGCGGGAGCGATCGTCGACGGCTGGCACGGCGACGCCGCGTACACCGCCTTCGTGGGCACTGGGCACGCCCCTGAGCTCCTGGAGCTCTCCCGGGTGACCGAGGAGTCCATGTGGGCGGGGATCGCCGCCATGCGGCTCGGCAACCGCCTCGTGGACATCTCCAAGGCGATCGAGACGTACATCAGGCGCCAGCCGCGTCCCACCACCGGTGAGCACAGCCTCGGCAAGTTCGGGATCATCGAGGACTACGGCGGCCACGGCATCGGGTCCGAGATGCACATGGACCCCCACCTGCTGAACTACGTCTCGCGCAAGCGGGGCAAGGGGATCAAGCTCGTCCCGGGCCTCTGCCTGGCGATCGAGCCGATGGTCTCCCTGGGCACCGCCCAGACGGAGGTCCTGGCGGACGACTGGACGGTCATCACCACGGACGGCACCTGGTCCTCGCACTGGGAGCACTCCATCGCGCTCACCGAGGCCGGCCCCATCGTGCTGACCAGCCCGGACTGCGGCAAGGCGAAGCTGGCGGAGTACGGCGTCACGACGGCGCCGGACCCGCTGGGCTGACCACGGGACGGACCGTCGGACCGCCGTGCGGTCCCGCGTACCGGGGGGCACCCCGCCGTAGTACGGCCGGGCTGCGCCGGACGGCATCCGGCGCAGCCGTGCGAAGCATGTGAGGCGCCCCGGCGCCGAGCCCGCGAGCGCGGCAGGAGAAGGAGGGGCCGGCGTCACGACGGCGCCGGACCCGCTGGGCTGACCGCGCCGGACCCCCTCGGTTAATGATCTAGACTCTGGGGCAAACTTTCCGGATTCGTCTTTCCGGATGCCCTGTCGTAGACTGACTCGTCGGCTCCCGTGCACTCCCATGCCTGCATGGCGCACAGGGCCGATCAAGGTAGCCGATTCGAAAGGCGAAGCGTGGCCAAGAAGCAAGGTGCCATCGAAATCGAGGGCACCGTGATCGAGTCCCTCCCGAACGCGATGTTCAAGGTGGAACTCCAGAACGGTCACAAGGTCCTCGCGCACATCAGTGGCAAGATGCGCATGCACTACATCCGCATCCTGCCCGATGACCGGGTTGTCGTGGAGCTCTCTCCGTACGACCTGACGCGTGGCCGGATCGTCTACCGATACAAGTAGATCTTGTTGTCACTCCGTCTGGGCATCTCGTCCCGGCGCGGGTGGTGGCACTGACCCGGAGAACCTCACCAACATGAAGGTCAAGCCGAGCGTCAAGAAGATCTGCGACAAGTGCAAGGTGATCCGCCGTCACGGTCGGGTCATGGTCATCTGCGACAACCTGCGCCACAAGCAGCGCCAGGGCTGACGCACGCCGACCGACCTGCCTTTCGCAGTTCTTCGCGCGACGTAAGTAAACGTACATACGCAGAACCCGCCCAGCCCCGTACGGGGCCGGCGGTACCTCCGGCGGGGGCCGGGGACCCGGACGTACCACCACCCATCAGGCGTGGTCGGCGGTCGGGGATGGTTCTGCTGAAGACCCCCGAACACACAGGAGCCATTGAATGGCACGCGTTTCCGGTGTCGACATCCCGCGCGAAAAGCGCGTGGAGATCGCACTCACCTACGTCTTCGGTGTCGGGCGCACCCGGTCCAAGGAAATCCTTGAGGCCACGGGCGTGAACCCGAACACCCGCGTTCGTGACCTGGCCGAAGAGGACCTGGTCAAGATCCGCGAGTACGTGGACGCCAACCTCCGCACCGAGGGTGACCTCCGCCGCGAGATCCAGGCCGACATCCGCCGCAAGGTGGAGATCCAGTGCTACCAGGGCATCCGCCACCGTCGTGGCCTGCCGGTGCACGGTCAGCGCACCAGCACGAACGCCCGTACCCGCAAGGGTCCGCGTCGCGCGATCGCCGGTAAGAAGAAGCCGGGCAAGAAGTAGTCCTGTTCAGCGGTCTTGCGCTGTAGGACCGACCACCTCCCGTAGGAGATTTAGATGCCCCCCAAGGGTCGTCAGGGCGCTGCCAAGAAGGTGCGCCGCAAGGAAAAGAAGAACGTCGCTCATGGGCACGCCCACATCAAGAGCACGTTCAACAACACCATCGTCTCGATCACGGACCCCGCGGGCAACGTGATCTCCTGGGCCTCCGCCGGCCACGTCGGCTTCAAGGGCTCGCGCAAGTCCACCCCCTTCGCCGCGCAGATGGCCGCCGAGTCGGCCGCCCGTCGCGCGCAGGAGCACGGCATGCGCAAGGTCGACGTCTTCGTCAAGGGTCCCGGCTCCGGCCGTGAGACCGCGATCCGCTCCCTCCAGGCCACCGGCCTCGAGGTCGGCTCGATCCAGGACGTCACCCCCACCCCGCACAACGGCTGCCGCCCGCCGAAGCGCCGCCGCGTCTGACGCAGCGGTCGCCTCTGTGCGTCTTTGAGTGTCCGGGCGGTACGAACCCCTCGCGGGGGACGTGCCGCCCGTACCCTTGCTGTATGCAGTGCCCGTCGGACGTCAAATAGTGGGCGTCCACGACTGAAGGAATACACATGCTTATCGCTCAGCGTCCCTCGCTGACCGAAGAGGTCGTAGACGAGTACCGCTCGCGGTTCGTGATCGAGCCGCTCGAGCCGGGCTTCGGTTACACCCTCGGCAACTCGCTGCGCCGCACGCTCCTGTCCTCGATCCCGGGTGCCGCTGTCACCAGCATCCGCGTGGACGGCGTCCTGCACGAGTTCACCACCGTGCCGGGTGTCAAGGAAGACGTCACCGACATCATCCTCAACATCAAGCAGCTGGTCGTCTCCTCGGAGCACGACGAGCCGGTCGTGATGTACCTGCGCAAGCAGGGTCCCGGCCTGGTCACCGCTGCCGACATCGCGCCCCCGGCCGGTGTCGAGGTGCACAACCCGGACCTGGTCCTCGCCACGCTCAACGGCAAGGGCAAGCTGGAGATGGAGCTGACCGTCGAGCGCGGTCGCGGCTACGTCTCCGCCGTCCAGAACAAGCAGCTGGGCCAGGAGATCGGTCGCATCCCGATCGACTCCATCTACAGCCCGGTCCTCAAGGTCACCTACAAGGTCGAGGCGACCCGAGTCGAGCAGCGCACCGACTTCGACAAGCTGATCGTCGACGTCGAGACCAAGCAGGCCATGCGCCCGCGCGACGCCATGGCGTCCGCAGGCAAGACCCTGGTCGAGCTGTTCGGCCTGGCGCGCGAGCTCAACATCGACGCCGAGGGCATCGACATGGGCCCGTCCCCGACGGACGCCGCGCTCGCCGCCGATCTGGCGCTGCCGATCGAGGAGCTCGAGCTCACGGTCCGCTCGTACAACTGCCTCAAGCGCGAGGGCATCCACTCCGTGGGTGAGCTCGTCGCCCGCTCCGAGGCCGACCTGCTCGACATCCGCAACTTCGGTGCGAAGTCGATCGACGAGGTCAAGGCGAAGCTGGCCGGCATGGGCCTGGCCCTCAAGGACAGCCCGCCCGGATTCGACCCGACCGCCGCCGCCGACGCCTTCGGCGCCGACGACGACGCGGACGCCGGTTTCGTCGAGACCGAGCAGTACTGATCTTCCCCATCCCCGGCGGCCGAGGCGCGACCTCGACCGCCGGACGGGGGCGCACGACTTTCCCGGGGCAGCCGCCCCGGGGGAACTGACACCGGTACCTGACACGGCCGGTGCAGATATGAAGGAGTATCACCATGCCGCGTCCCGCAAAGGGTGCCCGTCTGGGCGGCAGCGCCGCGCACGAGAAGCACCTCCTCGCGAACCTCGCGAAGGCGCTCTTCGAGCACGGCCGCATCACCACCACCGAGGCCAAGGCCCGTCGCCTGCGTCCCTACGCCGAGCGTCTGGTCACCAAGGCCAAGAAGGGCGACATCCACAACCGTCGCCTGGTGCTGCAGACGATCACGGACAAGAGCATCGTGCACACGCTCTTCACCGAGATCGCCCCGCGCTACGAGAACCGCCCCGGTGGTTACACGCGCATCACCAAGATCGGCAACCGTCGTGGCGACAACGCCCCGATGGCCGTGATCGAGCTGGTCGAGGCCCTTACGGTCGCCCAGCAGGCCACCGGTGAGGCCGAGGCCGCCACCAAGCGCGCCGTCAAGGAGTCCGAGGCCAAGGCCGAGGCTCCCGCCGAGACCGAGGCTCCGGCCGAGGAGACCAAGGAGGCCTGATTCCCCTCCCGGGAATCGTGTCTGCTTGAGCGGCTCTGAACGGGCCCGCCCCTTCCCGGGGCGGGCCCGTTCTGCGTTGTTCTGCGTTGTCGGGCGGTTTTGGCTTTCTGAGAGGATCGGTCACGTGAGTGACGAGGTGGAGCCCGGGCACGTCCGGGTACGGCTGGACCTGAGCTACGACGGCAAGGACTTCTCCGGCTGGGCGAAGCAGCGCGTGCTGCGGACCGTCCAGGGCGAGCTGGAGTCGGCGCTGCGGACCGTGATGCGGCTGTCCGAGCCGGTCGAGCTGACCGTGGCCGGGCGGACGGACGCGGGCGTGCACGCCCGCGGCCAGGTCGCGCAGTTCGACCTGGCCGAGGAGGTGTGGGCCGAGCACCACGACAAGCTGCTGCGCCGCCTCGCGGGACGCCTGCCGCACGACGTACGGGTGTGGCGGGCCGCCGAGGCCCCCGCGGGCTTCAACGCGCGCTTCTCGGCGGTCTGGCGCCGCTACGCGTACCGCGTCGGCGACCACCAGGCGGGCGTGGACCCGCTGCGCCGCGGGCACGTCCTGTGGCACCAGTGGCCCCTGGACGTGGACGCCATGAACGAGGCCGCCGCCCCGCTGCTCGGCGAGCACGACTTCGCCGCGTACTGCAAGAAGCGCGAGGGCGCGACGACGATCCGCACCCTCCAGCAGCTCAGCTGGGAGCGTGCCGAGGACGGCATCGTCACCGCGACCGTCCGGGCCGACGCCTTCTGCCACAACATGGTCCGCTCGCTGGTCGGCGCCCTGCTGCACGTCGGGGACGGCCACCGGCCGGTCGACTGGCCGGGGAAGGTGCTGGCCGCCGCCGTACGGGACTCCTCGGTGCACGTGGTCAAGCCGCACGGGCTGACGCTGGAGGAGGTCGGCTACCCGGCCGACGAGCTGCTGGCCGCCCGCAGCAAGGAGGCGCGCAACGTGCGCACCCTGCCCGGAGCCGGCTGCTGCTGAGCGGGCGTCCACCCGTTTGGGCGGATCGCCGGCGGACCGGGACAATGCCCGGCATGGGACATCTCGAAGCCAACCACCTGGAGTACTACCTTCCCGACGGGCGGGTCCTGCTCCCCGACGTCTCCTTCCGCGTGGGGGAGGGGTCGGTGGTGGCCCTGGTGGGGGCGAACGGCGCCGGCAAGACCACCCTGCTCAAGCTGATCTCCGGCGAGCTCCAGCCCCACGGCGGCGGGGTCGCCATCAGCGGCGGGCTCGGCGTGATGTCGCAGTTCGTGGGCTCGGTGCGGGACGAGACGACCGTACGGGACCTGCTGGTCTCGGTCTCCCAGCCGCGGATCCGGGAGGCGGCGAAGGCCGTGGACCGGGCCGAGCAGCTGATCCTCACCGTCGACGACGAGGCCGCGCAGATGGCGTACGCGCAGGCGCTGAGCGACTGGGCCGACGTGCAGGGCTACGAGGCGGAGACCCTCTGGGACGTCTGCACCACGGCCGCGCTGGACATCCCGTACGACAGCGCCCAGTTCCGCGAGGTGCGCACGCTCTCGGGCGGTGAGCAGAAGCGGCTCGTGCTGGAGGCGCTGCTGCGCGGGCCGGACGAGGTGCTGCTGCTGGACGAGCCGGACAACTACCTCGACGTCCCGGGCAAGCGGTGGCTGGAGGAGCAGCTGAAGGCGACCCGCAAGACGGTGCTGTTCGTCAGCCACGACCGGGAGCTGCTCACCCAGGCCGCCGAGAAGATCATCAGCCTGGAGGCGAGCCCGACGGGCAGCGACGTCTGGGTGCACGGCGCCGGCTTCGGCACCTACCACGAGGCACGCAAGGAGCGCTTCGCGCGCTTCGAGGAGCTCAAGCGGCGCTGGGACGAGGAGCACGCCCGGCTCAGGGCGCTGGTGCTGCGGCTGCGCAACCAGGCGGCCTCCAGTCCCGACATGGCCTCGCGCTACCGGGCGATGCAGACCCGTTTCCAGAAGTTCGAGGAGGCCGGCCCGCCGCCGGAGCCGCCGCGCGAGCAGGACATCCGGATGCGGCTCAAGGGCGGCCGGACCGGCGTGCGCGCGCTGACCGTGGAGAACCTGGAGCTCACCGGCCTGATGAAGCCCTTCTCGCTGGAGGTCTTCTACGGCGAGCGGGTCGCGGTGCTGGGCTCGAACGGCTCCGGCAAGTCGCACTTCCTGCGGCTGATGGCCGGTGAGGACGTCAAGCACACCGGCACGTGGAAGCTGGGCGCGCGCGTGGTCCCCGGCCACTTCGCGCAGACCCACGCCCACCCCGAGCTGTTCGGCCGCACCCTCGTCGACATCCTGTGGACGGAGGCCGCGAAGCCGCTCGGCGCGGCGATGGGCGCGCTGCGCCGGTACGAGCTGGAGCGCCAGGCGGACCAGCCGTTCGAGAAGCTGTCGGGCGGCCAGCAGGCGCGTTTCCAGATCCTGCTGCTGGAGCTGGCGGGCACCACGGCGCTGCTGCTGGACGAGCCGACGGACAACCTGGACCTGGAATCGGCCGAGGCGCTGCAGGACGGACTGGAGGCGTACGACGGAACTGTGCTGTGTGTCACACACGACCGGTGGTTCGCGCGCACATTTGACCGTTACCTGGTCTTCGGTTCGGACGGTGTTGTGCGGGAGACTCAGGAGCCCGTATGGGACGAACGTAGAGTCGAGCGGAAGCGCTAGGGGGCGGACCACCCCCTCGGAACAGTGAGGGGGAGTGCGTTGTGGGGCTGCGCCCTGGCAACTGGCTGATCAAGTGGGAGAACCGGGCCTCGGGGAACCGGCTGATGGACTGGCTGCTGCGGCCGGCCTCGCGGCCGTGGCAGTTCCTCTCGCTCGCCGTGCTCCTGGGGATCGCCTTCTCCACGAGCCTGCGGGCGAACTGGGGCTCGGACAACGCCTTCGTCGTCAAGGCGGCGCAGACGCTGCTGGAGGGCGGGTCCCCGTACGAGGACAAGCGCTTCCTGTACCTGCCCAGTGCCGTGCTCATGGCCGCCCCGGAGGCGATGCTCCCGCAGACCGCGCTGCGCTGGCTGCTGCCGGTGGGGATGTCGGGGCTGCTGGGCGCAGGCTGGCTGGCCGCGCTGCGGCTGTTCTCGGTGCCGCTGCGCTCGCGCTTCGCGGTCATCGGCTTCCCGGTGCTCGCCCTCGCCTACAAGCCGTACGTGAACCTGGTGCTGATCGGCAACTGGACCGCGATCTCGGCGGCCGCCCTGCCGGCGGCGCTGCTGCTCGCGCACCGGCGGCACTGGGGCGCGGCCGGGCTGGTCGTCGGGCTGGCGATCGCCTGCAAGCCGATGCTGGTGCCGATCGGCCTGCTGTTCCTGCTGGCCCGGCAATGGCGGGGACTGGCCGCGGCCGTACTGGTGCCGCTGGGGCTCTCGCTGGCGGGTGCGCTGCTGATGCCGAGTCCGTCGCTGTTCTTCACCAAGACCCTGCCGTTCCTGCTCAAGGGGCAGGACGCGTACGCCCTGCCCTGGGACGCCTCGCCGATCGCGGTGCTGCCGCGCCTGGGCGTGCCGGAGCCGGTGGCGGTGCTGGTCGCCTTCGCGGGGGCCGCTGCGGGGCTGTGGGCGGCCCGGGTGCGCTGGCGCCGGGTGGACGACGACGCGGACGGCGGTGAGCTGCGGCTGGCGGAGACGGCCTGCATGGTGATGCTCGCCGCGTTCCTGGTCTCGCGGCCGTCCTTCGACCACTACCTGCTGGTGGTGCTCCCGCTGCTGCTGGCGTCGGCGGTGCGGCCCGGCTCGATGCCGCGCTCGCCCTGGTTCTGGGTGGCCCTGGCTCCCCAGACGGCGGGCATCCCGTGGCCGTCGGAGCTGGACGCCAAACGGCGCGCGTTCAAGGACTGCGCCACCCTGTGCGGACTCGCGATCCTGCTGGCGCGTCGTGGGCTGCGCTCCGGGCGGGTTACTCTAGACCCGGTAACAACTGCGGGGTCCCCACCCAGGACCGAACCGGAGTGCGCCGCGACGTCAGCAGAACCGGCATCGCGGACCGCGTTTTGACCCGTACGGGTCTGCTTGGGTATCCTGCTGGTTTGTTATGCGTATTGGCTTGCTCATTCTCACGTGAAAGGGCCTTGCGCGCGGTCCACCGGACCGATGACCAGCGGTTCACACGGGTTGCGTCCCCGATGTGAACGAGGGCTGTCGTGATCGTCCGTGGTGACCCTGTCAGGACCTTCCCGTTGGGGCTTCGCGCCCCTGGGATACCACCACTGAAGAAGCGAAGGCATACGCGTGCGTACGTTCAGCCCCAAGCCCGGCGACATCTCGCGCCAGTGGCTCGTCATCGACGCCCAGGACGTTGTCCTCGGCCGTCTGGCGACCCAGGTCGCTGCCCTCCTGCGGGGTAAGCACAAGCCGACCTACGCCCCCCACATGGACATGGGCGACTTCGTCATCGTCGTCAACGCCGACAAGGTTCACCTGTCCGGCAACAAGGCGACCCAGAAGATGGCGTACCGCCACTCCGGCTACCCGGGCGGTCTCCGCTCGGTGCGCTACGACGACCTTCTGGCGAACAACCCGGAGAAGGCCGTCGAGAAGGCCATCAAGGGCATGCTCCCCAAGAACACCCTGGGCCGTCAGATGCTGTCGAAGCTGAAGGTCTACTCGGGCGACCAGCACCCCCACGCTGCCCAGCAGCCGGTGCCGTTCGAGATCACCCAGGTCGCGCAGTAGTTCCGGCCACCCCCTAAGACGTAGAAAATTCTGAGGAGCATCGTGGCCGAGACCACCGCCGAGACGACCCCCGTCGACGAGTTCGAGGGCAACGTCGAGGAGTACACCAGCGAGTCTGAGGTCGTCGCCGAGGGCGACTACACCTCCGAGTCCCTTGCCGGCCGCTTCGGCGACCCCCAGCCGGCCGCCGGCCTGGGCCGTCGCAAGAACGCCATCGCCCGCGTCCGGATCGTTCCGGGCACCGGCAAGTGGAAGATCAACGGTCGTACCCTTGAGGACTACTTCCCCAACAAGGTGCACCAGCAGGAAGTCAACGAGCCGTTCAAGCTGCTCGAGCTGGACAACCGCTACGACGTCATCGCCCGCATCTCGGGTGGCGGCGTCTCCGGCCAGGCCGGCGCCCTGCGCCTGGGTGTGGCCCGTGCGCTGAACGAGGCGGACGTGGACAACAACCGCGCCGCGCTGAAGAAGGCCGGCTTCCTCTCCCGCGACGACCGTGCGGTCGAGCGCAAGAAGGCCGGTCTCAAGAAGGCCCGTAAGGCCCCGCAGTACAGCAAGCGTTAATCTGCGCCAGCTGTTCTGCAGCGAAACCGCCCCGGCAGCACTCTCTGTGCTGCCGGGGCGGTTCGTTTACCGCCACAAGCGGCAAATATCTGTCACATGCGGTCACAAGCGAAGCAGAAACTCGGGAGGACAACAGTGGGACGACTCTTCGGGACGGACGGTGTACGCGGCGTCGCCAACGCGGATCTGACGGCTGAGCTAGCGCTCGGCCTCTCCGTGGCGGCTGCCCATGTACTGGCCGAGGCGGGCACCTTCGAAGGCCACCGGGCTACCGCCGTGGTCGGCCGTGACCCCCGGGCCTCCGGCGAGTTCCTGGAGGCCGCGGTCGTCGCCGGCCTCGCGAGCGCGGGCGTGGACGTCCTGCGCGTCGGTGTGCTGCCCACCCCGGCGGTGGCGTATCTCACCGGTGCGCTGGGTGCCGACCTCGGCGTGATGCTCTCCGCCAGCCACAACGCCATGCCCGACAACGGGATCAAGTTCTTCGCGCGCGGCGGCCACAAGCTCGCCGACGAGCTGGAGGACCGGATCGAGTCCGTCTACGAGGAGCACCGCACCGGCGCGCCCTGGGACCGGCCCACCGGCTCCGGCGTGGGACGGGTCTCCGACTCCACGGAGGGCTTCGACAAGTACGTCGCCCACCTCATCGGAGTCCTCCCGAACCGTCTCGACGGCCTCAAGGTCGTCCTGGACGAGGCGCACGGCGCCGCCGCCTACGTCTCGCCCGAGGCCTTCACCCGGGCGGGGGCGGAGATCGTCACGATCGGCGCCGAGCCCGACGGCCTGAACATCAACGACGGCTGCGGCTCCACGCACCTCGGGCTGCTCAAGGCCGCCGTGGTCGAGCACGGCGCCGACCTCGGCATCGCGCACGACGGCGACGCGGACCGCTGCCTGGCCGTCGACGGCACCGGTGCGGAGGTCGACGGCGACCAGATCCTCGCGGTCCTGGCCCTGGCCATGCGGGAGTCCGGCCAGCTGCGCGAGAACACCGTCGTCGGCACCGTGATGTCGAACCTCGGCTTCAAGCTGGCCATGGAGGCCGAGGGCATCCAGGTCGTGCAGACCGGGGTCGGCGACCGGTACGTGCTGGAGTCGATGAAGCAGCACGGCTACGCGCTGGGCGGCGAGCAGTCCGGCCACGTGATCGTCCTCGACCACGCGACGACGGGCGACGGCACGCTGACCGGCCTGCTGCTGGCGGCGCGGATCGCGGACACGGGCAGGTCCCTCGCCGAGCTGGCGGGTGTCATGACCCGGCTGCCGCAGGTGCTGATCAACGTTCCCGACGTGGACCGGTCCCGGGTGACGACCTCCGCCGAGCTGGCCGCGGCCGTCGTCGACGCCGAGCGCGAGCTGGGCTCGACCGGCCGGGTGCTGCTGCGTCCGTCCGGGACGGAGCCGCTCGTACGGGTGATGGTCGAGGCCGCCGACATCGAGCAGGCCCGCGCGGTCGCCGGCCGGCTCGCCGACGTCGTGAAGTCGGCGCTGGGCTGACCCCGCCGACCTTCGTACGCCTGCGGCCCCGCACCCGGATCGGGTGCGGGGCCGCAGGCGTACGAAGGGGTCCTCAGGTCTTCGCGCCGCGTATCCAGCGGCCCCGCTGGGTGCGCCACAGGGCCTTCTGCGTCAGCAGGGTCAGGACGCCCGCCACGATGATGCCGCCCAGGTTCAGCAGCAGCTGTTCCGCCGATCCCCACATCTGGCCGACGTCGCCGTAGCTCAGGGCCACGGCGGCGTTGGCGGCCGCCGGGACGGTCGTCACGGAGATCGCCACGCCGACGAGGGCCCCGGACTTGGACGAGGTCAGCGACAGCATTCCGGCGACCCCGGCGAGCAGCGCCACGATGAACGAGAACGGGTCCGGTTGCCAGATGAAGCTGGTGTTCGGCCGCGGGTCCTCCAGCATGCCCCTGTCGAACTGGCCCAGCGCGTCCATCGCCAGGCTGAACAGGGTGGTGACGGCGATCGCGGCCGCGAAGCCGATCAACAGGGCGAGGAGGGAGCGCGCCGCCAGCCGGGGCGCGCGCTGCACCAGGGCGGTGCACACGCCGGCGAGCGGGCCGAACTCGGGGCCGACGGCCATGGCGCCCACGATCAGCACGGCGTTGTCGAGGACCACGCCACAGGCGGCGATCATCGTCGCGATGATCATGAACGCGACGTAGGTGATGCTGAGGGTGGACTCCTCGTGCGTGGATTCGCTCAAGTGTTCCCACAGGACGGCATCCGCTGGCTCGCCCGGCGCCTCCTCCTCGGCCGCGTCGGCCCGCCTGGACAGCGAGAGGTCGATGTTCTCGACGGCGATCGAGCCGTCCTCGGCGATCCCGAGGGCCCGCAGCTCCTCCAGCAGTTCGTCCGCGGCCTCGCGCGCCACGTCGCACAGGACGAGGTCGCCGTGCGGCACCCGGGCGGCCCCGCGCAGGACGACGAGGTGGGTGGTGCCGACCGTCTTCTCGATGACCGCGACCACCGCCTCGGTACGGTCGGGCGGCACGATCAGGCGGAGATGCAGCATTCCCGCACCCTAGTGCTCAGAGTTTGCGCAGGCTCAGCTTCTGCACCTTGTGGTCGGGGCCCTTGCGGACGACCAGGGTGGCGCGGCCGCGGGTGGGGGCCACGTTCTCCAGCAGGTTGGGCTTGTTGATGGTCCGCCACATCGTCTGCGCGTACTCCACGGCCTCCTCCTCGGAGACCTGGGTGTACTTGCGGAAGTAGGAGAACGGGTTCTGGAAGGCGGTCGCGCGCAGCTTCCGGAAGCGGTTCAGGTACCAGCGCTCGATGTCCTCGGGCCGCGCGTCGACGTACACGCTGAAGTCGAAGTAGTCGGCGAGGCCGACGCGGGTGCGGCCGTCCTTGCCGGGGAGGGCCGGCTGGAGGACGTTCAGGCCCTCGACGATGAGGATGTCCGGGCGGCGTACGACGAGCTCCTCGCCCGGGACGATGTCGTAGATCAGGTGCGAGTAGACGGGGGCCCGGACCTCGTCCTTGCCGGCCTTGATGTCGGCGACGAAGCGGGTGAGCGCGCGGCGGTCGTAGGACTCCGGGAAGCCCTTGCGGGAGGTGAGGCCGCGGCGCTGGAGCTCCTTCATCGGGTACAGGAACCCGTCCGTGGTGACCAGCTCCACGCGCGGGTGCTCGGGCCAGCGGGCGAGGAGGGCCTGGAGCAGGCGGGCCACGGTGGACTTGCCGACGGCGACGGACCCGGCGACCCCTATGACGAACGGGGTGCCCTGCTGGGCGCCGTGCCCGTTGCCCGCGTCGCCGAGGAAGGTGTTCAGGGTGCCGCGGAGATTGCTGGTGGCGCCGACGTACAGGTTGAGCAGGCGGGAGAGCGGGAGGTAGACGTCGCGCACCTCGTCGAGGTCGATGACGTCGCCGAGTCCGCGCAGCCGCTCGACCTCGTCGGCGGTGAGCGGGAGCGGGGTCCGCTCGCGCAGGGCGCTCCACTCGGCCCGGGTCAGGTCGACGTACGGCGAGGTGTCCGGGCCGCGGCGGTGGGCCGGGCGCGGGTGGGACCCGTCCTGGCCGGTGCGCTCCATTGCGTTCTCCGGCGTGCTGCTTCGTGGCGGCGAAGTGATCACACCGCCATTGTCGGGGGTGGGGGGCAGTTGTGGGTTATGCGGTCGGTCACGTAGCGGTACCGGTGGCCCGGGCGGGCCGGGACGGCAGGGGCTCCGGTACCGGTGCGAGGCCGGTGGAGCCCCGCCCCCGCGGGGGCGGGGCCGACCGGCCCCGGTGCGCGCGCCGGGGCCGGTTTCGTCTGGTTCAGGTACCGGGCAGAGGGCCGGCCAGGGCGTACCCTGCCGCCTATGTGCGGAATTGTGGGTTACGTGGGAGCGCAGTCGGCGCTCGATGTGGTCATCGCCGGACTCAAGCGGCTGGAGTACCGCGGCTACGACTCGGCGGGGATCGCCGTCCTCGCCGACGGTGGACTGGCCTCCGTCAAGAAGGCCGGAAAGCTGGTCAACCTGGAGAAGGAGCTGGTCGGGCACCCGCTGCCGGCCGGATCCACGGGACTGGGGCACACCCGGTGGGCGACCCACGGCGGGCCCACCGACGTCAACGCCCACCCGCACCTCGACAACACGGGGCGCGTGGCCGTCGTGCACAACGGCATCATCGAGAACTTCGCCGCGCTCCGCGCCGAGCTGGCCGAGCGCGGGCACCGTCTGGACTCCGAGACGGATACCGAGGTGGTGGCGCACCTGCTCGCCGAGCACTTCGCGGCCGCCGGGGACCTCCCCGAGGCGATGCGGCGGGTGTGCCGGCGCCTGGAGGGCGCCTTCACGCTCGTCGCGGTGCACGCCGACGAGCCGGACGTGGTGGTCGGCGCGCGCCGCAACTCGCCCCTGGTGGTGGGTGTCGGAGAGGGGGAGAACTTCCTCGCCTCGGACGTCGCCGCGTTCATCGCCCACACCCGGGCCGCGATCGAGCTGGGGCAGGACCAGGTCGTCGAGCTCCGCCGCGACGGCGTCACGGTGACCAACTTCGACGGCTCGGCTGCGTCGGTGCGGGCGTACCACGTGGACTGGGACGCCTCGGCGGCCGAGAAGGGTGGCTACGACTACTTCATGCTCAAGGAGATCGCCGAGCAGCCGAAGGCCGTCGCCGACACCCTGCTGGGCCGGATCGACGCGAACGGCTCGCTGACCCTGGACGAGGTGCGCATCCCCGTCTCGGTGCTCCGGGAGGTCGACAAGGTCGTGATCGTGGCGTGCGGCACGGCCTACCACGCGGGCATGATCGCGAAGCTGGCCATCGAGCACTGGACCCGCATCCCGTGCGAGACGGAGCTGGCGAGCGAGTTCCGCTACCGCGATCCGATCCTGGACCAGCGGACGCTGGTCATCGCGATCTCGCAGTCCGGCGAGACCATGGACACCCTGATGGCGCTGCGGCACGCGCGCGAGCAGGGAGCCAAGGTGCTGGCCGTCTGCAACACGAACGGTTCCACGATCCCGCGCGAGTCGGACGCCGTGCTGTACACGCACGCCGGTCCGGAGGTGGCCGTCGCCTCCACCAAGGCGTTCCTGACCCAGCTGGTCGCCTGCTACCTCGTCGCGCTGTACCTCGGGCAGGTGCGCGGTACGAAGTGGGGCGACGAGATCGAGACGGTCGTCCGGGAGCTGTCGGACATCGCCGCCGCCGTGGACACCGTGCTGGAGACGATGGAGCCCGTACGGGAGCTCGCGCGCTCCCTGGCGGACAAGAACACGGTGCTGTTCCTGGGCCGGCACGTCGGCTATCCGGTGGCGCTGGAGGGCGCGCTCAAGCTCAAGGAGCTGGCGTACATGCACGCCGAGGGCTTCGCGGCGGGCGAGCTGAAGCACGGGCCGATCGCGCTGATCGAGGAGGACCTGCCGGTGGTCGTGGTCGTGCCGTCGCCGAAGGGCCGCTCGGTGCTCCACGACAAGATCGTGTCGAACATCCAGGAGATCCGGGCCCGCGGGGCGCGGACCATCGTGATCGCTGAGGAGGGCGACGAGGCGGTCGTCCCGTACGCCGACCACCTGATCCGGATCCCCGCGACGCCGACCCTGCTCCAGCCGCTGGTGGCGACGGTGCCGCTGCAGGTCTTCGCCTGCGAGCTGGCGACCGCGCGGGGCAACGAGGTGGACCAGCCGCGTAACCTCGCCAAGTCGGTGACGGTGGAGTAGCGGGCAGTGGGGTAGTCGTTGTGATCATCGGTGTGGGGATCGACGTCGCGGAGATCGACCGGTTCGGCGCGGCGCTGGAGCGGACGCCGAACCTGGCGCGGCGGCTCTTCGTCGACGCCGAGCTGACCCTGCCGAGCGGCGAGCGGCGCGGAACCGCCTCGCTCGCCGCCCGGTTCGCGGCCAAGGAGGCGCTCGCCAAGGCGCTCGGTGCGCCCGGCGGGATGCTGTGGACCGACGCCGAGGTGTACGTGGAGGAGTCCGGGCGGCCGCGGCTGCGGGTGTCCGGGACGGTCGAGGCGCGGGCGCTGGCGCTGGGCGTGACGTCCTGGCACATCTCGCTGAGCCACGACGCGGGGGTAGCCTCCGCCGTGGTGATCGCCGAGGGGCAGGAGCCGGGGGGCTCGGCCGAGGGGTAGTGCGCGCGCCGGTCGGGCAGGCTGGGAGCCATGCGTACTGCTTACAGCGTGGAAACCGTACGGGCCGCCGAGCGGGAGCTGATGGCCCGGCTGCCCGAGGGCGCCCTGATGCAGCGGGCGGCGGCCGGGCTGGCCGCCGTCTGCGCGGGGCTGCTTACGCGGCGGCCGGGGCGGGTCTACGGGTCTCGCGTCGTGCTGCTGGTGGGGCCGGGCGACAACGGGGGCGACGCGCTGTACGCCGGCGCCCGCCTGGCCCGGCGCGGAGCCGGGGTGACGGCGGTGCCGATGGATCCGCAGCGGATCCACGCGGGCGGGCTCGCGGCACTGCGGGCCGCCGGCGGCCGGGTGGCGGACGCCGTCCCCGCGCGGGTGGACCTGGTCCTGGACGGGCTGCTCGGGATCGGCGGGCGGGGCGGGCTGCGGCCTGCGGCCGCGGCGCTGGCGGAGCAGGTCCCGCCGGGGGTGCCGGTGGTCGCCGTGGACCTGCCGAGCGGGGTGGACGCGGACACCGGGGAGGTGGCGGGGCCGGCGGTGACCGCCGACGTGACGGTGACGTTCGGGGCGTACAAGCCGGGACTGCTCATCGACCCGGGGGCCTCGCGGGCGGGCGCCGTGCACCTGGTGGACATCGGGCTGGCGCTGGACGAGCCGGACGCCGAGGCCCTGCAGCACGCCGACGTCGCGGCGCTGCTGCCGGAGCCGGGGGCGTCGAGCGACAAGTACCGGCGGGGCGTGGTCGGCATCGTCGCCGGGTCCGCGCAGTACCCGGGCGCCGCGGTGCTGGCCGTGGCCGGGGCGCTGCGCGGCGGTGCGGGCGCGGTGCGGTACGTCGGCCCGCAGGCGGCCGCGGCCGCGGTGCTCGCGCGGTATCCGGAGACGCTGATCGGGCGCGGCCGGGTGCAGGCCTGGGTGGTCGGGCCGGGGCTGGGGGAGGGGCGCGCGGGCGAGGTCGCGGGGCTGCTCGCCGAGGACGTGCCGGTACTGGTCGACGCGGACGGGCTGCGGGGGCTGGAAGCGGAGGTGCTGCGGGCCCGGTCGGCCCCGACCCTGCTGACCCCGCACGCGGGGGAGGCGGCGGCCCTGCTGGGGGTGTCGCGGGAGTCGGTGGAGGCGGAGCGGCTGGGGTCGGTACGGGCGCTGGCGGAGTTGTACGGGGTGGCGGCGCTGCTGAAGGGCTCCACGACGCTGGTCGCCTGCGGCGGGGGCGCGGTGCCCGTACGGGTCAACCCGACCGGGACCGCGTGGCTGGCCACCGCCGGGAGCGGGGACGTGCTGTCCGGGCTGGCCGGTGCGCTGCTGGCGGGCGGCCTGTCCGGGGCGGACGCGGGGGCGGTGGCGGCGTACCTGCACGGGCTCGCCGGGCGGCGGGCCGCGTCCGGGGCGCCGGTGCTCGCGCAGGAGGTGGCGGCGGCCCTGCCGGGCGCGTGGCGGGACGTCCGCACGCCGTGACGCCCCGGCGGGGGCGGTGCCGGTGCCGGGGCGGGGCCGGTGCCCTGCGGCCGGGCATCGGGGCTCCGCCCCGGACCCCGCGCCTCAATCGCCGGCGGGGCTGGATGGGGCCCCGGCCCGGGTCTCGGGTGCGGGGAGCCTGCCCGGCGGGGTTCTGCGGCGCGTAACCGGGGTCTGAGAGACTGTGGGCGATGAACGAGACACCGACGCGCGTGTACGCCGAGATCGACCTTGATGCCGTACGGGAGAACGTGCGCGCCCTGCGCGAGCGGGCGCCGCGGGCCGAGTTGATGGCCGTGGTCAAGGCGAACGCCTACGGTCACGGAGCCCTGGAGTGTGCCCGGGCCGCCCGGGAGGCCGGCGCCACCTGGATCGGGACCGCCACCCCCGAGGAGGCGCTCGCGTTGCGCGCCGCCGGGATCCAGGGGCGGATCATGTGCTGGCTGTGGACCCCCGGGGGGCCCTGGCGCGCGGCCGTCGAGGCCGACGTCGACGTGTCCGTGAGCGGGATGTGGGCCCTGGACGAGGTGCGCGCCGCCGCGCGCGCGGCCGGGCGCACCGCGCGCGTCCAGCTCAAGGCCGACACCGGCCTCGGCCGCAACGGCTGCCAGCCCGCGGACTGGGCGGAACTGGTCGGCGCCGCCGTGGCCGCGCAGGCCGAGGGGACCGTCCGGATCACCGGCGTCTGGTCGCACTTCGCCTGCGCCGACGAGCCGGGCCACCCCTCCATCCAGCTCCAGCTCACCGCCTTCCGCGACATGCTCGCGTACGCCGAGAAGGAGGGCGTGGACCCCGAGGTGCGGCACATCGCCAACTCGCCGGCCACGCTCACCCTCCCCGAGTCCCATTTCGACCTGGTGCGCTGCGGGGTCGCCGTCTACGGCGTGTCGCCCGCCCCCGAGCTCGGCACCGCGGCCCAGCTCGGCCTGCGGCCGGCGATGACGCTCAGGGCCTCGCTCGCGCTGGTCAAGACGGTCCCCGCCGGGCACGGCGTGAGCTACGGCCACCACTACGTCACGGATGCCGAGTCCACCCTCGCCCTGATCCCGGCGGGCTACGCCGACGGCATCCCGCGGCACGCCTCCGGCCGCGGGCCGGTGCTCGTCGGCGGCACCGTCCGCCGCGTCGCCGGGCGCGTCGCCATGGACCAGTTCGTGGTCGACCTCGGTGGCGACACGGCCCGCGTCGGCGACGAGGCCGTGATCTTCGGCGACGCGGAGCGGGGCGAACCCACCGCCGAGGACTGGGCGCAGGCCGCGGACACCATCGCGTATGAGATCGTCACCCGTATCGGGGGGCGCGTGCCCCGGGTGTACCTGGGCGGCTGAGGCCGAGTGAGGGCGGCGGCGTGAGCGAGAACTGGCGCAAGGCCGGCTGGGCCGGAGCCGCCATCGGCGTGATGGCGGCGGGCGCGGCGGCCGGTGTCGCCGTCGAGCGGATCACCGTCGGGCGCGGCATGCGCATGAAGGCGCGCCTGGCCCTCGACGCGGCCGGCGACTACGGCTCCCTGCGCGGTACCGAGGGCACCTGCCGCGCCGAGGACGGCACCGCGCTCTACTACGAGGTCGACGAGGTGCCCGCCGACGCGCCCGTCAAGCGCCGGCTGCGCCGCAAGCCGGCGCCCCCGGCCACCGTCGTGTTCTGCCACGGCTACTGCCTCGGCCAGGACTCCTGGCACTTCCAGCGCGCCGCGCTGCGCGGGGTGGTCCGCGCCGTCTACTGGGACCAGCGCAGCCACGGCCGCAGCGCGCGCGGCCTCGCCCAGGCGGACGGCGAGCCGGTGACCATCGAGCAGCTGGGCCGGGACCTGAAGGCCGTCATCGACGCCGCCGCCCCCGAGGGCCCGCTGATCCTCGTCGGCCACTCGATGGGCGGCATGACCATCATGGGACTGGCCGAGCTGTTCCCCGGCCTGGTGCGCGAGCGCATCGTCGGCGTGGCTCTGGTCGGCACGTCCAGCGGACGCCTCGGCGAGGTGACGTACGGGCTCCCCGCGGTCGGCCTGGGCGCGGTGCGCCGGTTCCTGCCGGGCGTGCTCAAGGCCCTCGGCTCGCAGGTGGAGCTGGTGGAGAAGGGCCGGCGGGCCACCGCCGACCTCTTCGCGGGCATGATCAAGATGTACTCGTTCGGCACCCGCGACGTCGATCCGGGCGTCGCGCGCTTCGCCGAGCGCCTCATCGAGGCCACCCCGATCGACGTGGTCGCGGAGTTCTACCCGGCCTTCCAGACCCACGACAAGACCGTGGCCCTCCAGCGGTTCGCGGACATCCCGGTGACCGTCATCGCGGGGGACCGGGACATGATCACCCCGCTCGCGCACAGCGAGGCCATCAAGGAGGCGCTGCCGGGCGCCGAGCTGGTGGTCCTGGAGTCCGCCGGTCACCTGATGATGCTGGAGCAGCCGGAGACGGTGACCCGGCTGCTCACCGAGCTGCTGGCCCGCACCGGCGCGGTCCCGGCCCCGGCAGCGGCTAACGTTGGCGGGCATGGAAGAAGTACCGCTGGAAGCGCCGCGAGGCCCGGCCCCGGCAGCTGAGGCCGGCGTCCGCGCCGAAACCCTGATCACCGTCGACTCCCCGGACGCCATGCGCGAGCTGGGCCTCAGGATCGCGGGGCTGCTGCGCCCCGGCGACCTCGTGCTGCTGACCGGGGAGCTGGGCGCCGGCAAGACGACCCTGACCCGCGGCCTCGGCGAGGGCCTGGGCGTGCGCGGGGCCGTGACCTCGCCGACCTTCGTGATCGCCCGGGTGCACCCGCCGCTGGGCGACGGCCCGGCGCTCGTGCACGTGGACGCCTACCGTTTGGGCGGCGGGCTGGACGAGATGGAGGACCTGGACCTCGACGTCTCGCTGCCCGAGTCCGTGGTGGTCGTGGAGTGGGGCGACGGCAAGGTCGAGGAGCTGTCGGACGACCGGCTGCACGTGGTGATCGAGCGGGCCGTCGGCCACGAGGAGGTCCTGGACGACGTGCGGCAGGTCTCGGTCCGCGGGATCGGTGCCCGCTGGAACGGTGGCGCCGGGCTGGAAGCCCTGGCGGGGGCCCTGTCGGAGTAACGGCCGGGCCGACGGGCGGGAGGCGGTCGGGGCACACGTCCCGACAACGCGTCGGGAAGATATTGCGCTGGTGGCGGCACTCGTGGTGACATGGTACCGAGAGTTTCTTAGGTATGCCTAAGTTCGGCGTTCCCGGGCCACAGGAGGCACCATGCCGGCACCAGCAGGAGCACAGCGCCACCCCCGCCCGTCGGCCGTGTCCATGCGGGCGCTGCTCGCCGCCGGGGCGGCCGCCGCCGCCGTCTCGACGCCCCCCGCACGGTGGCACGCGCCCGACGCGTCCGCGCCGGAGGCCGCCGTACGCGAACAGGCCGCTCCGGAGTCCGAAGCGGCCTGAGTAGCACGTTGGGGTGAATCGGCGGGCGGGCGCGTCGCGCGCCCGGGTCACGCGACCGGGTCAGGGGACGACGACCACCTTGGAGTTGATCGTCGCGAAGGCCCACATCGCGTCGCCGTCGGCGCGGGTCATGCGGATGCCGCCGGTCTTCTTGGCGGGGTCCGGGGCCGGGGTCGCGCCGTCCACGCGGGCGCTGAAGCCGAGCGCGACGCCCTCGGCGGTCGCAAACCGCACCACGTGCTCGATCGGGACCCCGTCCGAGCCGGTGACGGCGCCCGAGCGGGAACCGACCGCGTAGGTGCCGACCGCCGGGTGCACCGTACTGGGGACCACCGTGAACGTCTTCGGGGGCTGCGCCGGGTCGCCGACCAGCCACACCCGCTTCTGCCCCACCGAGTACACGACCCGCACGCCGGTGCCGGAGCCCTCGGGCACGGCGGCCGGCTTCGAGGGGTCCTGCTTCGCGGCGGGCTGGCTCGCGGCGGGGGCCGGGACCTGCGGGGCGGCCTGCGGGACGCGCGGGGGCGCCGACGCCGAGGCCTGGTAGCCGAGGAAGCCGACCGCGGCGATCGCCGCGGCGGTGAGCCCGGCCACGATTCCCGAGCTGCTGCGTGCCACCTTGCTCCACCTCTCGCGCCTGACCCGTTGGGTACCTCGGTCGAAAGGTAGCAGCCGGGCCGCTCCGCGACCGGCCGCGAAGGGCCGGGGCCCGGGAGTCGTAGGCTGTTCGCGTGCTCTTGCTCGCTGTAGATACCGCCACGCCCGCCGTCACCGTCGCCCTGCACGACGGCGAGTCCGTCCTCGCCGAGTCCCACCAGGTCGACGCCCGCCGCCACGGGGAGCTGCTGCTGCCCTCCGTGGACAAGGTGCTCGCCGAGGCCGGCCGCACGCTCGACGCCGTCACCGGCATCGTCGTCGGCGTCGGCCCCGGCCCGTACACCGGGCTGCGCGTCGGGCTGGTCACCGCCTCCACCTTCGCCGCCGTCCTCGGCGTGCCGGTGCACGGCCTGTGCACGCTGGACGGCCTCGCGTACGCCGCCGGCGCCGCCGGGATCGAGGGCCCCTTCACCGTCGCCACCGACGCGCGGCGCAAGGAGGTCTACTGGGCCCGGTACGAGGACCCCCTCACGCGCGTCGGCGAGCCCGCCGTGGACCGCCCCGCGGACATCGCCGAGCAGGTCGCGGGCCGCCCCGCGGTCGGCCAGGGCGCGCTGCTGTACCCCGAGGTCTTCCCGGACGCGCGCGCCCCCGAGCACCAGTCGGCCGCCGCCCTCGCGGCCCTGGCCGCGCGGCGCCTGGCCGCCGGGGAGGCGTTCCTGCCGCCCACCCCCCTCTACCTGCGCCGGCCCGACGCGCAGGTACCCAAGAACTACAAGGTGGTCACCCCCCAGTGACGGCCACCGCCCCCGCCTCCGACGCCGTCCTGCGCGACATGCGCTGGTGGGACATCGGGCCCGTGCTGGAGCTGGAGCACGAGCTCTTTCCCGAGGACGCCTGGTCGGCCGGCATGTTCTGGTCCGAGCTGGCCCACGCGCGCGGACCGCGGGCCACGCGCCGCTACCTCGTCGCCGAGGACGGACGGGGCCGCCTGGTGGGCTACGCCGGGCTGGCCGCCGCCGGCGACCTGGCCGACGTACAGACCATCGCGGCGGCCCGCGACCAGTGGGGCACCGGGCTCGGCGCCCGGTTGCTGGCCGAACTGCTGCGCGCCGCCACCGCGTTCGAGTGCGCCGAGGTGCTGCTGGAGGTTCGGGTGGACAACACCCGCGCCCAGAAGCTCTACGAACGCTTCGGCTTCGAGCCCATCGGCTTCCGCCGCGGCTACTACCAGCCCGGCAACGTCGACGCGCTCGTCATGCGACTGACCGACCCCGCACACGTACGAACTGAGAGCAGTGAGAGCAATGGCTGACGAACCGCTCGTCCTCGGAATCGAGACCTCTTGCGACGAGACCGGCGTCGGCGTCGTCCGCGGCACGACCCTGCTCGCGGACGCCATCGCCTCCAGCGTCGACGAGCACGCCCGCTTCGGCGGCGTCGTGCCCGAGGTCGCCTCCCGCGCCCACCTGGAGGCCATGGTCCCGACCATCGAGCGCGCCCTGAAGGAGGCCGGGGTCAGCGCGCGCGACCTCGACGGGATCGCGGTCACGGCGGGCCCCGGACTCGCGGGGGCGCTGCTGGTGGGCGTCTCGGCGGCCAAGGCGTACGCGTACGCCCTCGGCAAGCCGCTGTACGGGGTCAACCACCTCGCCTCGCACATCTGCGTGGACCAGCTGGAGCACGGGCCGCTGCCGGAGCCGACCATGGCGCTCCTGGTGTCCGGCGGACACTCCTCGCTGCTGCTGGCCCCCGACATCACCTCCGACGTACGGCCGCTGGGCGCGACCATCGACGACGCGGCCGGCGAGGCCTTCGACAAGATCGCGCGCGTGCTCCAGCTGGGCTTCCCCGGCGGTCCGGTCATCGACCGGCTCGCGCGCGAGGGCGACCCGGAGGCGATCACCTTCCCGCGCGGGCTGACCGGGCCGCGCGACGCGGCGTACGACTTCTCCTTCTCGGGGCTCAAGACGGCCGTCGCCCGCTGGATCGAGGCGAAGCGGAAGGCTGGCGAGGACGTGCCGGTGCGCGACGTGGCGGCGTCCTTCCAGGAGGCCGTCGTGGACGTGCTGACCCGCAAGGCCGTCCGGGCCTGCAAGGACGAGGGCGTCGACCACCTGATGATCGGCGGCGGGGTGGCGGCGAACTCGCGGCTGCGCGCGCTCGCCCAGGAGCGGTGCGACGCGGCGGGGATCGTCCTGCGGGTGCCGCGGCCAGGGCTGTGCACGGACAACGGGGCGATGGTCGCGGCCCTGGGCGCGGAGATGGTCAAGCGCAACCGGGCGCCCTCGGACTGGGACCTGTCGGCGGACTCCTCGCTGCCCGTGACCGACCCGCACGTGCCGGGCACGGGGACCGGCCACGACCACGGGACCGGCCACGGGCACGGCCACGACCACGGGCACGACCACGGCCACGGGCACGCGCACTCCCACGATCACGTGCACGAGCTGAGCAAGGACAACCTGTACTCATGAGCACCGTCGCGCTGATGTGGGAGGCCCGGGCCGCCGACGGCCGGGGCAACGAGCTGCTGGAGTGGGCCCGTTCGCAGGTCCTGGCCCGGGAGCCGGTGCGCCGCGAGGTGTTCCGGGCGCCGCAGGACCGGGTGCTCGTGATCACCTGGTGGGAAGCGGACGAGGGCGTCGCGGCGGAGCTGCCCGAACTGCCGGAGCCCGCGGCCGACCTGATCACGCGGGCGGTGCACCGCTGGCGGTTCGAGTCCGTCGAGGTCGGCGGGGGCTGAGCAGCCGGTGCGGGGCGTCCCGGCCGCGGGTCAGCGCGCGGGGCGGGCCGCCGGGACCGGGGCGGGGGAGCCGATCAGCATCGACGGGGCCCCTGCGACCCGGGTCAGGAAGACGGTCGCGGAGTTCGGCCCCTGCGGCTTGACCTTCCGGCGCAGTTCCTCGGGCTCGATGGCGGAACCGCGCTTCTTCACGGTCAGGACGCCGACCCCGCGCTCGCGCAGCAGCGCCTTCAGCTTCTTGAGGCCGAACGGCAGCACGTCGGTGATCTCGTACGCCGTCGCGTACGGGGTCGCCCGCAGCTCGTCGGCGGTGACGTAGGCGATGGTCGGGTCGATCAGCCGGCCGTCCAGCTGCTCGGCGACCTCGGCGACGAGGTGGGCGCGGATGACGGCGCCGTCGGGCTCGTAGAGCCACCGGCCGACCGGCCCGGCCTCCGGGTCGGGGAGCGGGGCGGAGGTGCACAGCGCGCGCGGGCCCGGCAGCAGGGTGGCGCGGATCGTGCCGGGCGCGGTGCCGAACCACAGCACGGCCTCCTTGACGTCCCCGTGGTCGGAGACCCACTCGGCCTCGGCCTCGGCGGGCACCGCCTCGTGCGGGATGCCGGGGGCGATCTTGACGGCGGCGTACCGCGCCGCACGGGCCGTCTCCACGGCCCACGACAGGGGCGGCGAGTAGGACTCGGGGTCGAAGACGCGGCCGCGTCCCCCGCGCCGGGCCGGGTCGATGAACACGGCGTCGTACGCGGACACGTCCACGTCCGTCACGTCCGCCTCCCGGACCTCGATCAGGTCCGCCAGGCCCAGCGCCGCGGCGTTGGCCCGCGCCACGGCCACGGTCAGCGGGTCGCGGTCCACCGCCAGCACCCGGATGCCGAGCCGTGCCAGGGCCAGGGCGTCCCCGCCGATGCCGCAGCACAGGTCGGCCACGCCGCGCACGCCGAGTGCGGCGAGCCGCTCGGCGCGGTACGAGGCCACCGAGGCGCGGGTGGCCATCTCGCCGCCGCCGGGGGTGAAGAACATCCGGTAGGCGTCCTCCTCGCCGAACTTCGCCACCGCGCGCTGCCGCAGTCGGGCCTGCCCCAGCGCGGCGGAGACCAGGCCGGCGGGGTGCTCGCGGCGCAGCCGGGTGGCGAGCGCCAGCTCCTGGGCGGGGTCGTGGTCACGGAGCGAGGCGAGGAGGGCGGTGCCCTCGGGGGTGAGGAGGGCGGCGAAGTCTTCGGGGGTCACGGGTCCATTGTCGGCGACGTCCCGCCCCCGGCCCCCCGGGCGGGGGCGGGCTCGCGGGGGCGGGGGGCGCGCGGCGGCCCGCGCGGCGGCCCGCGCGCCGCCGGTCAGGCGTCCACGTACGCCGCGAGGTGCTGCCCGGTGAGGGTGGAGCGGTCGGCGACCAGGTCGGCGGGGGTGCCCTCGAAGACGATCCGGCCGCCCTCGTGGCCGGCGCCGGGACCGAGGTCGACGATCCAGTCGGCGTGCGCCATGACGGCCTGGTGGTGCTCGACGACGATGACCGACTTCCCGGAGTCGACGAGCCGGTCGAGCAGGCCGAGCAGCTGCTCGACGTCGGCGAGGTGCAGCCCGGCGGTCGGCTCGTCGAGGACGTACACGCCGCCCTTCTCCGCCATGTGCGTGGCCAGCTTGAGGCGCTGGCGCTCGCCGCCGGACAGGGTGGTGAGCGGCTGGCCGAGGCTGAGGTAGCCCAGCCCGACGTCGGCGAGACGGCGCAGGATCGCGTGCGCGGCGGGGGTGCGCGCCTCCCCGGAGCCGAAGAACTCCTCCGCCTCGCTCACCGGCATGGCGAGCACCTCGCTGATGTCGCGGCCGCCGAAGCGGTACTCCAGGACCGAGGCCTCGAACCGCTTCCCGTCGCACTCCAGGCAGGTGGTGGCGACTCCGGCCATCATCCCCAGGTCGGTGTAGAGCACGCCGGCGCCGTTGCAACCGGGGCAGGCGCCCTCGGAGTTGGCGCTGAACAGCGCGGGCTTCACCCCGTTGGCCCTGGCGAACGCCTTGCGGATCGGGTCGAGCAGCCCGGTGTACGTCGCCGGGTTGCTCCGCCGCGAGCCGCGGATCGGTTCCTGGCCGACCGCCACCACGCCCTCGCCCGCATCCCCGGACCGCCGGGGCAGCGACCCGTGCACGAGCGAGCTCTTGCCGGAGCCGGCGACGCCCGTGACGACCACGAGGACCCCGAGCGGGATGTCGACGTCGACGTCCCGCAGGTTGTGGGTGCTCGCGCCGCGGATCTCCAGCGTGCCGGTGGACTCGCGCACCGTCTTCTTGAGGGTGGCCCGGTCGGCGAAATGGCGGCCGGTGACGGTGTCGCTGCCGCGCAGCTCCTCGACGCCGCCCTCGAAGCAGACGGTGCCACCGGCCGTGCCGGCGCCGGGGCCGAGGTCGACGACGTGGTCCGCGATGACGATCGTCTCCGGCTTGTGCTCGACGACGAGCACCGTGTTGCCCTTGTCCCGCAGGCGCAGCAGGAGGTCGTTCATCCGCTGGATGTCGTGCGGGTGCAGGCCGACGGTCGGCTCGTCGAAGACGTACGTGGTGTCGGTGAGCGGGGAACCGAGGTGGCGGATCATCTTGACGCGCTGCGCCTCCCCGCCCGACAGCGTGCCCGACGGCCGGTCGAGGGAAAGGTAACCCAGACCGATCTCCACGAACGAGTCGAGGGTCTGCCGCAGCGTGGCGAGCAGCGGCGCCACCGAGGGCTCCTCGACGCCGCGGATCCACGCGGCGAGGTCGCTGATCTGCATCGCGCAGGCGTCGGCGATGCTGATCCCGGCGATCCGCGACGACCGGGCCGCCTCGCTGAGCCGGGTGCCGTCGCAGTCGGGGCAGGCGGTGAAGGTGACCGCGCGGTCCACGAACGCCCGGACGTGCGGCTGCATCGCCTCCCGGTCCTTGGAGAGGAAGGACTTCTGGATCTTCGGGATCAGCCCCTCGTAGGTGAGATTCACGCCCTCGACCTTGACCTTGGTCGGCTCCCGGTACAGGAAGTCCTGCATCTCCCTCTTGGTGAACCTGCGGATCGGCTTCTCCGGGTCGAGGAAGCCCGACTCGGCGTAGGTCCGCACGGTCCACCAGCTGTCCGACTTCCAGCCGGGGATGGTGAACGCGCCCTCGGCGATCGACTTGGAGTCGTCGTAGAGCTGGGTGAGGTCGATGTCGGAGACCGTGCCGCGGCCCTCGCACCGCGTGCACATGCCGCCGGTGCGGGTGAAGGTCTGCTTCACGGTGCGGCTGGCGGCGCCGCGGTCGACCGTGACCGCGCCGCTGGCCCGGACCGAGGCGACGTTGAAGGAGAAGGTGTTGGGCGAGCCGATGTGCGGCGTGCCGAGCCGGCTGAAGAGGATGCGCAGCATCGCGTTGGTGTCGGTGGCGGTGCCCACGGTGGAGCGGGTGTCGGCGCCCAGCCGCTGCTGGTCGACGATGATCGCCGTCGTCAGGCCTTCGAGCACGTCCACCTCGGGCCGCGCGGGCGTCGGCATGAAGCCCTGCGCGAAGGCGCTGTACGTCTCGTTGACCATCCGCTGCGATTCCGCGGCGATCGTGCCGAACACCAGGGAACTCTTGCCGGAGCCGGAGACGCCGGTGAACACCGTCAGACGGCGCTTGGGGATCTCGACGCTGACGTCCTTGAGGTTGTTCACGCGCGCGCCGTGCACGCGGATCAGGTCGTGTCCGTCGGCGGGGTGCGGGGCGGGCGACCGCGGGTCCGACCTCTTGGCCTTGCTCATCCTGTCCTGTCTCTCCCTCACTGCGGGGCGGGGGCCGACCGCGCGCCGACTGCCGGGCGCGCGGGCTGCGGTGCCGGCGGGCGGTGCCGGCGGGGCACTACGGCTTGCGTGCCTGGGTGAAGCGGAGCATGTTGCCCGCCGGGTCGCGGAACGCGCAGTCGCGCACGCCGTACGGCTGGTCGAACGGCTCCTGCACCACCTCGCCGCCGGCGGCCCGGATGCGCTCGAAGGTGGCGTCGCAGTCCTCGGTGGAGAAGATCACGCCCCGCAGCAGGCCCTTGGCCAGCAGTTCCGCCATGGCCTGCCGGTCGTCGGGGGAGGCGCCCGGGTCGGCGAGCGGCGGTTCGAGGACGATCTCCACACCCGGCTGCGCGGATGAGCCGACGGTCACCCACCGCATCCCGGCGTACCCGACGTCGCCCCGCACCTCCAGGCCGAGGACGTCCCGGTAGAAGGTGAGCGCGCGGTCGTGGTCGTCCACCGCGATGAAGCACTGCGCGAGCTTGATGTCCATGCCTCCGACGCTACGAGGCGGCGGCGGATTTCGCTTCTCCGTTCCTGACCGGTCGCGCGGGGATCCGACGGAGCCCGGGGGTTCCCGCACCGGCGCCCGCCCGACGCGCGGGCGGTGTGGGCCACCCGGTGGAAGGTGGGATTCCGCTCGCGGTGTCTTCCCGGGAGGGTGCGTGTCCGGTGCCAGGATGCGCAACTATGCAGCTAGTCGGACAAAAGGAAGATAAGACGCTACACGGTCACCGGTACGCGGCGGGTCCGCGCGGCCGGTTCGGGGTGGCCGTGGCCGCCCTGCTGGTCGCCGCCCTCGGGACGGCGTGCTCCTCCGGCTCCGAGGCACCGGTGAAGCCCAAGGCGGGCAAGGGCACGGAGGCGGGCGCGGCCGGCGCCCTCAGCGCCGCGGAGAAGGCGAAGGCGGCCCAGCAGGCGCGCATCGCCGCGGCGAAGAAGTGGGGGCTGGTCAAGCCGCCGCTCACGGCGCCGGCTGCGCCGAAGGAGAAGCCCGAGATCACCACGCGCGACGGCTTCGAGGTCGAGGACCAGGAGGAGTACCCGCCGGTCTTCACCACCGTGCCCACCGAGGACAAGGTCGTCTTCCTGACGATCGACGACGGCGCGGAGAAGGATCCCGAGTTCCTGAAGATGATGCAGGAGCTGAAGATCCCGTACACGGCGTTCCTCAGCGACTACGTCGTGAACGACAACTACCCCTACTTCAAGCAGATGCAGGCCGCGGGCGTCACCCTCAACAACCACACCCTCAACCACCGCTACATGCCGGCGCTGTCGTACGAGAAGCAGCGCCAGGAGATCTGCGGCCAGCAGGACATGATGCAGAAGCAGTTCGGCAAGCGGCCGACGCTCTTCCGGCCGCCGTACGGGAACTACAACCAGGACACGCTGCGCGCGGCGAAGTCCTGCGGCATCAAGGCCGTCCCGCTGTGGAACGCCGAGGCGTTCACGAACCGGATGGACTACCGGGAGTGGGACCGCGACCTGCACCCGGGCGACATCATCCTCACGCACTTCCGGGGGCGGGAGGACTGGAAGGGAACCATGCCTGACATGATCCGTCATGTCATGAAGACCGTCACGGACAAGGGGTACTCCGTGGCCCGCCTGGAGGACTATCTGTGAAGCACGCGCGCCGGTTGGTAGCCGGAACGCTGGCGGCCGGCGCGCTCGCGCTGTCCCTGACGGGGTGCGGGGACAGCGTGGACCCGATCGAACGGCTGGGTCGCAAGGCGACGCAGGAGGCCCCGGCCGCCGGGCCCTCCGGCACCCCGTCGGCGACCCCCTCGGGGTCGCCCTCGGGGCCGGGGAACCCCTCGGACGAGGCGTACCGGAAGTGGGGCCTGACGGCCCCCGTCGCCTACGCGCCCAAGCCCGCCCGGAAGCCCGGGCGTCCGCAGGCCGCCCCGGGCAGGGCGGCCGTGGTGGACCGGATACCCGTCGCGCCGGACGACAAGGTCGTCTTCCTGACCTTCGACGACGGCGCGGAGAAGGACCCCGAGTTCCTGAAGATGGCGGCCGACCTGAAGCTGCCGATCTCGATGTTCCTCACCCACAGCGTGGCCTCGGCGGACTACGGGCACTTCGAGCAGCTCCGCGACAACGGCTCGGCGAGCACGGTCAACAACCACACGCTGACGCACCCGAACCTGCGGACCCTGCCCTTCGCGGCGCAGAAGAAGGAGATATGCGGCCAGCAGGAGCATCTGGAGAAACGCTTCGGCACGCGCCCGACGCTCTTCCGCCCGCCCTTCGGCAACTACAACGACGACACCCTCCGGGCCGCCGCGGAGTGCGGGGTCAGCGACGTGGTGCTGTGGCGGGTCTCGATGCAGATCAACAACTTCCAGTACGCCGAGGGCTCCGCCCTCAAGCCGGGGGACATCGTCCTGGCGCACTTCCGGGGCCCGTCGGAGCTCAAGGGCGCCACGGAGACCCAGATGACGACGCGGATGCTCCAGCGGATACAGGAACAGGGCTACCGGATAGGGCGCCTGGAGGACTACCTCTAGCCGTCGCCGTGTCCGCGTGGCCCGTGGCCGTGCCGCGACCGTGCCCGCGTGGCCCGTGGCCGTGCCGTGGCCGCCCCCGGGGCGTCGGCGCCGCGCGCCGGCCCGCTGTCGGTCCGTCCGCCGTCAGCCCGCCCGCGCACCCGCCGTCGCGGCGCCCGCCCCCGCCGCCCCCGGGGTGATCGTGATCTCGGCCGGCCCCAGGGTGTCCGCCTCGCGCTGGCGCTCCGCGCTGTCGCTGATGCGCAGGAGCAGCGCGATCATGATCCAGTTGGCCAGCAGGGACGAGCCGCCCTTCGCCAGGAACGGCAGCGCCTTGCCCGTCAGGGGGATCAGGCCCGTGACGCCCCCCGCGACCACGAAGACCTGCAGGGCCAGCGCCGAGGCCAGCCCCACCGCCAGCAGCTTGCCGAACGGGTCGCGGGCGGCCAGCGCCATCCGCAGGCCCCGCTGCACGAGCAGCGCGTAGAGGAGCAGCACGGCCATCACCCCGGCCAGGCCGAGCTCCTCGCCGACCGTGGTGAGGATGAAGTCGCTGCGGCCCGCGAACTTGATCAGCTCCGGATGCCCCAGCCCGAGGCCCGTCCCGGAGATGCCGCCCGTGCCGAAGCTGAACAGCGCCTGCGCGGACTGATCGGAGGTGACCCCGGTCGGCCGGTTCGCCCAGTAGTACGACAGGGGCTCCAACCAGGCGGCGACGCGCGCCTTGACGTGCGGTTCGGTCGAGCCCACCACGAACGCCCCGAGCGAGGCCATGACGAGGCCGCACACGATCCAGCCGGTGCGCTCGGTGGCGACGTACAGCATCACCACGAACACGCCGAAGAAGATCAGCGAGGTGCCGAGGTCCCGCTCGAAGACGAGCACCAGCATCGAGACGATCCAGACGGTGACGATCGGACCGAGCTGGCGCATCGGGGGCAGCCGCACGCCCAGGACCTTGCGGCCCGTCAGGGCCAGCGAGTCGCGGTGGACGACCAGGTAGCCGGCGAAGAAGACCGCGATCATGATCTTCACGAACTCGCCGGGCTGGAGCGAGAAGCCGAAGAGGATGATCCAGCGCTTCGCACCGTAGGTGTCCGCGCCGAAGAACGCCGGCGCGATCAGCAGCACCAGCGCGACCGCCATCGTGATGTAGATGAACCGCTGGAGCAGCCGGTGGTCCCGCAGCAGGGCCAGCACCCCCAGGCAGGCGGCGACCCCGACCACCGTCCACATCAGCTGACCCGGCGCGTTGGCGTCCGCGCCGTACCGCTCGATGTACCCCTGGTCGAGGCGGTGCAGGAGCACCAGCCCCAGCCCGGTCAGGAGCATGGCCAGCGGGAAGACCAGCGGATCGGCGTAGGCCGCGAAGCGGCGCACGCCCAGGTGCCCCACGAGCGAGAGCAGCGTCATGCTGACCGTGAAACCGGCCAGGTTGGGTGGCAGCTCGCCGTTCATGCCGAGGCCCGCGCCGGCGTGGCCGAGGACGGCGAGGATGACGACGAACACCAGGAGCAGGGCCTCGGTGCGCCGGCGGGAGCCCGCCGGCGTCAGCGGCTTCAGTCCACGCACGGGATGCCGCCGCCGTCCTGGGGGGAGGCCGAGGGGGCGGGCGCCGAGGGCGGTGCCCCGTCGCGGGACGCCGGGGGTGACGCCTCGCCGGACGCGCCGCCGGACGCCGCGGGCGTGCCCGGTGCGGAGGGAGCGGTGTCCGGCGCGCCGGGGGCGGCAGCGGCCTTGGGTCCGATCTGCTCTGCAATGAGGCGTTTTATCTTCATATCATCTACGACGTTCACGTCCTCCCCGCGGTTCCTTCCGAACCGCTCGACGGGGAGTGTCGTGGAGGGCGGCCTTCCGCCGGACGGGTTCTTCGCCTGCTGCGCGAACGAGCGCAGGTCCCACCCCGCGCCGGTCACCACGGCCCGTTCGCGGTGAGAGGAAAAAGGGTCAGGAAGGCCCTGGGGGCCGGGATTTCGCCCCTTCCGGGGCCCGTCCCGCGCCACACCCGGCGGCGAGAATTGGCACTCCGCTTGACCGAGTGCTAATCGCCGGAATAGTGTCGCACCTGGCACTCGCCCCTGGTGAGTGCCAACACAGCGACAGGCAGGTCCGGCACCCGCGACGACGGATCGACCTGGTCGCCACCTCAGACAGTTAACCCCGCATCTCCGAAGGGGGAGGTCGGATCGTGACGACCGCCAGCTCCAAGGTTGCCATCAAGCCGCTCGAGGACCGCATTGTGGTCCAGCCGCTCGACGCCGAGCAGACCACGGCCTCTGGCCTGGTCATCCCGGACACCGCGAAGGAGAAGCCCCAGGAGGGCGTCGTCCTCGCGGTTGGCCCGGGTCGCTTCGAGGACGGCCAGCGTCTCCCGCTGGACGTCTCCGTCGGCGACATCGTGCTGTACAGCAAGTACGGCGGCACCGAAGTGAAGTACAGCGGCGAGGAATACCTCGTCCTCTCGGCTCGCGACGTGCTCGCGATCGTCGAGAAGTAATTCGCTTCCAGATTTTGTTTGAGCTGCGCCCCTGGTCACCCTGCTGATGCCGGGCGGCGAGGGGCGCAGTTCGTTCTAGGCGGTGGAGGTCGCGGTGAGCGGCCGAGGATCGCAACGAGAGGACTGAACCGCTCCCATGCCGAAGATCCTGAAGTTCGACGAGGACGCCCGTCGCGCCCTCGAGCGCGGCGTCAACAAGCTTGCCGACACGGTCAAGGTGACGATCGGCCCCCGTGGCCGCAACGTCGTCATCGACAAGAAGTTCGGCGCCCCCACCATCACCAACGACGGTGTCACCATCGCTCGCGAAGTCGAGCTGGACGACCCGTACGAGAACCTGGGCGCGCAGCTCGTGAAGGAGGTGGCGACCAAGACCAACGACATCGCGGGCGACGGCACCACCACCGCCACCGTGCTGGCTCAGGCGCTGGTCCGCGAGGGTCTGCGCAACGTCGCCGCGGGCGCGTCCCCGGCCGCCCTGAAGAAGGGCATCGACGCCGCGGTCAAGGCCGTCTCCGAGGAGCTCCTCGCGACCGCCCGTCCGATCGAGGACAAGTCCGACATCGCCGCCGTGGCCGCGCTCTCCGCGCAGGACCAGCAGGTCGGCGAGCTCATCGCCGAGGCGATGGACAAGGTCGGCAAGGACGGTGTCATCACCGTCGAGGAGTCCAACACCTTCGGCCTGGAGCTGGAGTTCACCGAGGGCATGGCCTTCGACAAGGGCTACCTCTCGCCGTACATGGTCTCCGACCAGGAGCGTATGGAGGCCATCCTCGATGACCCGTACATCCTGATCCACCAGGGCAAGATCTCCTCGATCCAGGACCTCCTGCCGCTGCTGGAGAAGGTCATCCAGGCCGGCGCCTCCAAGCCCCTGCTGATCATCGCCGAGGACGTCGAGGGCGAGGCGCTCTCCACCCTCGTCGTCAACAAGATCCGCGGCACCTTCAACGCGGTCGCCGTCAAGGCCCCCGGCTTCGGTGACCGTCGCAAGGCCATGCTCCAGGACGTCGCCACCCTCACCGGTGCCACCGTCATCGCGGAGGAGGTCGGCCTCAAGCTCGACCAGGCCGGTCTGGACGTACTGGGCACCGCCCGCCGCGTCACGATCTCCAAGGACGACACGACCATCGTCGACGGTGGCGGCAGCCACGAGGAAGTCGTCGGCCGTGTCAACCAGATCAAGGCCGAGATCGAGTCCACGGACTCCGACTGGGACCGCGAGAAGCTGCAGGAGCGCCTGGCGAAGCTCGCCGGCGGCGTCTGCGTCATCAAGGTCGGCGCCGCCACCGAGGTGGAGCTCAAGGAGAAGAAGCACCGCCTCGAGGACGCCATCTCGGCGACCCGCGCCGCGGTCGAGGAGGGCATCGTCTCCGGCGGTGGCTCCGCTCTCGTCCACGCGGTCAAGGTCCTGGAGGGCAACCTCGGCCTGACCGGCGACGAGGCCACCGGTGTCGCGGTCGTGCGCCGCGCCGCCGTCGAGCCGCTGCGCTGGATCGCGGAGAACGCCGGCCTCGAGGGCTACGTCATCACCGCGAAGGTGGCGGAGCTCGACAAGGGCCAGGGCTTCAACGCCGCCACCGGCGAGTACGGCGACCTGGTCAAGGCCGGCGTCATCGACCCGGTGAAGGTCACCCGCTCCGCGCTGGAGAACGCCGCCTCCATCGCCTCCCTGCTGCTCACGACCGAGACCCTGGTCGTCGAGAAGCCGGCCGAGGACGAGGGCGACGCGGGTCACGGCCACGGTCACGGCCACAGCCACTGATCGCAGCACCACGCTCCACGTTCCACGAGAAAGCCCCGGTCACCGCTGCCAAGCGGGGGTGACCGGGGCTTCCCCGTGCCGGGGCGCGGGCCGGGGCCCGGGGCGGGGCGGCTAGCCGGGCATCACGCCCATCTGCCGCATCAGGCCGGGGGCGTCGTAGTACCACCAGCCCTCGGCGATCATGCCGTCCTCCATCCGGAAGGTGGTGCAGCCCGACATGGCCACGCTCTTCCCGGTCGGCGCGACCCCCATGAACTCGCCCTTCTGGGTGCCCTTCCAGTCCCACAGGGTGGTGACGCAGTCGCCCTCGGCGATCTGCCGCGTCAGGTCGAAGGAGAAGTCGAAGGCGTCCCGCCACATGCCGATGGTCCGCCGCATGCCGTCGCGCCCGTCGCTCCCGCCCGGGGTCTCCATGACGTCGTGGTCGGTGTAGTCGGCCGCGAAGCACGCGTCGACGGCGTCGAGGTCGCCCTTGCAGACGATGTCCTCGAACACCCGCCGCGCGACCAGCTTGTCGAGGTGCTCCTCGCGGACCACGTCCAGGTTCATGAACGTCGGCATGCCCTCGCAGAGGGCCACCATCTCCTGGAACATCAGGTCGGTCTCCGGGAGCCGGGAGTTCTTCATCGCCTCCTCGTACGAGGGGAACTCGACGAGGTCGACGTAGTGCGTCCCGGCCTCCCGGTCCCGGCCGATCATCGTGTGGGTGACCGTGCGCCTGCCGCTGGTCTGCTCCGTGTAGCGGTCGAGGAGCGTGTTCATCTCGTCGAACCGACGGGTCTCGTAATCGATTACCTGTACGAATGTCATCGTGTCGCCTCCCGAGGTGGATGGGACACGTCCAGTTTAGGGAGATTTCACCCATATGGCGGGTTTACTCGCCGGTCACCGGGGGAGCCGGAGCTCCGCGCACTACTGGGGCCCGTACTTGCGACCCGTGCGCGAGGACATCCCGCCCAGCAGCCCGCGCGGCGTCAGCTTCACCACGCCCATCAGCGCCTTGTACCGCGGGTCCGGGATCGACACCGTCTTGCCCCGGGCCAGGTCGGCCAGGGCGGCGGTCACCAGCTTGTCGGCGTCCAGCCACAGCCAGCCCGGGATGTTGTCCGTGCCCATGCCGGCCCGCTGGTGGAACTCCGTCCGCACGAAGCCGGGACACAGGGCCATCAGGCGCACCCCGGAACCCGCCATGTCCTTCGCCGCCCCCTGGGTGAACTGCACGACCCAGGCCTTGCTCGCCCCGTACGTGCCGCGCGGCAGGAACGCGGCCACCGAGGCCACGTTGATGACCCCGCCGCGGCCGCGCGAGCGCATCGGCCCGGCCGCCGCCGAGGTCAGCCGCAGGACCGCCTCGACGTGCACCTTCAGCATGGTCAGTTCGTCCGCCATGGGGACGTCGAGGTAGCGGCCCTTGTTGCCGAAGCCGGCGTTGTTCACCAGCAGGTCGACGGGGTGCGTGCGGTCGGCCAGGCGCTGCTCGACCGCCGCGATCCCCTCCTCCGTGGCGAGGTCGGCGGCCAGCACCTCGGCCTCGATGCCGTGCCGGTCGTGCAGCTCGGTCGCCTGGGCGCCGAGCCGCTTCGTGTCCCGTGCCACCAGGACGAGGTTGTGCCCCTGGGCGGCGAGCCGCCGGGCGAAGGCGGCGCCGATGCCCGCCGTGGATCCCGTAATCAACGCAGTCGTCATAGGCGCAACCTAGCGGCCCCGGCCGACGGCCCGGCGCGCCCCGTGCCCGGCCGCGTACGCCAGCGCGGTCTCGCGCACGTCGGGCGCCAGGGCCTCGCCCGCGGCCAGGACCCGCGGCAGCAGCGCCCGCTCGGTGGTCCAGGCGCGGAACAGGAACGACGAGGTCACCTCGTGCTCCGGGCGGTGGGTGATCACGATCCGGTCGCCGGGGGAGATCCGGCCCTCGCGGACCACCCGCAGGTACGCGCCCGGACGGTTCTCCCGGGTGAACCGCTTGACCCAGCCGGATTCGCCCAGCACACCCTGGAAGGTCCGGCACGGGATGCGGGTGGAGGAGACCTCCAGGACCAGTTCCGGGCCGACCTCCCAGCGCTCGCCGAGCACCGCTCCGCTCAGGTCCACCCCGCTGGTGGTCAGGTTCTCGCCGAACAGGCCGGGCGGCAGCTCGCGCCCCAGCTCGGCCTCCCACCAGTCCAGGTCCTCGCGGGCGTACGCGTACACGGCCTGGTGGTCGCCGCCGTGGTGGCGCCGGTCGCACACGACGTCGCCCTCCAGGCCGCTGCCGGCGCCGGTCGCCTTCGGCCCCGGGGCGGACACGCGGACCGGCCCCGGAACGGGGCGCTTGCCGATGCCGGTCGTCCCGGTGTCGGCGTACTCGACGGCCGTGGCCCGGCCGACGTTCACGGAGATCAGATGCATGGAGACCATGCGGACACGCTAGCCGAACGGCCCCAAAGGGTCGTACGGATATTCGCACCGCGGTCAAAGCAGGGCTTATGCTCGATGGGTGATCGAGGCACGTCATCTCCGGGTCCTGCGCGCCGTCGCCGGGACCGGCTCCTTTTCCGCCGCCGCCCGTGAGCTGGGCTGCACCCAGCCCGCCGTGTCCCAGCAGATGAAGGCGCTGGAGCAGTCGGCGGGCACCCCGCTGCTCATCCGCACCGGCCGCGAGATGCGGCTCACCCAGGCCGGCGAGGCCCTGGTCCGGCACGCCGCGGGGATCCTGGCCGGGCTGACCGCCGCCGAGGAGGAGGTCGCGGCCATCGCCGGGCTGCGCGCGGGCCGGGTCCGGCTGGTGTCCTTCCCCAGCGGCAGTTCCACGCTGGTGCCCACCGCCCTCGCGGCGATGCGGGCCGAGCACCCCGGGACCCGCATCTCCCTCGTGGAGGCCGAACCGCCGCGCTCGGTGGAGATGCTGCGCGAGGGCGACTGCGACGTGGCGCTGGCCTTCCGGTACGGGGGCTCGCCGGCGGCCGCCGCGGAGTGGGAGGACCTCGTGGTCCGGCCGCTCCTGACCGACCGGCTCGTCGGGCTGGTCCCCGAGGGGCACCGGCTGGCCGGGGCCGAGCGGGTGGGCATGGCGGAGCTGGCCGACGAGGCCTGGATCGCGGGCTGCCCGCGCTGCCGCCGCCACCTGGTGGAGGTGTGCGAGGACGCGGGGTTCACCCCGCGCATCGACTTCGCCACCGACGACTACCCGGCGGTGGTCGGCCTGGTCGGCGCCGGCCTGGGCGTGGCGGTGCTGCCGGAGCTCGCGGTGGAGTCCGTACGGGCCAAGGGCGTGAGCACGGTACGGGTGGAGCCGGCCGTGGAGCGCGAGGTCGTGGCGCTGACCCTGCCCGACCTGGCCAGGGTCCCGGCCGTGGCCGCGACCCTGGCCGAGCTGGTCCGGGCCGGCGCGCGCTGACCGCGGGCGCGGCGGCGCCCCCGGCCGGGGCGCGACACCCCGGCGGCGCCCCCGCCGGGTCATCGGCGGAGGCGTGACAGAAACGTTCCTTCTGACGTTTCGCGGGTTCCGGTCAGTGCTGCTGCGCGTTCGGCCCGATCGCCGTCGACGCGGGGATCAGACGGTGTCGGGCGCGGCCCATCAGCTCCTCGCGCTCGTCCTCGGTGAGGCCGCCCCACACCCCGTAGGGCTCGCGGACGGCGAGTGCGTGCGCGGCGCATTCCGAACGCACCGGGCATCTCATGCAGACCTCTTTAGCCGAGGCCTCGCGCGCGCTCCTGGCCGCGCCCCGCTCGCCTTCCGGGTGGAAGAAGAGGGAGCTGTCGACCCCGCGGCAGGCGGCGAGGAGCTGCCAGTCCCAGAGGTCGGCGTTCGGTCCGGGGAGGCGGGAGAAATCTGCCATTGGTAGTCCCTCTTGGTGCCGGTACTGAGGCGGATACGGTCCATGTCTCCACACCTACTGTCTGAGTAGATGTAAATATGACTCATTGGGAATCTAGCCTCAGACATGCGCCAAACGGAAGGAAAGCCGCCAAATAGGGCATAGCTCCATATGGACGACACGGAGCCCGTGGCTCCTCCGATGTGATCGCGTCCTCACGTAGAGTGCCGAAGGTGTCCGTCCGACCCGTAACTCTTTCGAGTGACCATCGTTGAGAGTGTGAAGGCGGTTGAACCAAGAAGTTCTCGGACAGGTGTCCGGGGACATCGACCGCACAGGTGACGATACGTACCAGCCTGGAGGCTCAAGGTGACGCGCATCAGCAGCTGCGGAGGGCGGTCATGACATCCGTCCTCGTCTGCGACGACTCCCCGCTTGCCCGAGAGGCGCTCCGTCGTGCGGTTGCCACCGTGCCCGGCGTCGAGCGTGTGACGACGGCGGCCAACGGCGAGGAAGTCCTCCGCCGCTGGGGTGCCGACCGCTCCGACCTCATTCTGATGGATGTACGGATGCCCGGGCTCGGCGGTGTGGAGACGGTTCGCCGGCTGCTCTCGGCCGACCCCGGCGCCCGCATCATCATGCTGACGGTCGCCGAGGACCTGGACGGCGTGGCCCTCGCGGTCGCCGCCGGCGCCCGGGGCTACCTGCACAAGGACGCCTCGCGCGCCGAACTGCGGGCCACGGTCACCCAGGCCCTCGCCGACCCGACCTGGCGACTGGCCCCGCGCCGGCTCCGCTCGGCCGAGATGGGCGCCGCGCCCACGCTCACCGCGCGTGAGATCCAGGTGCTGGAGGGCATGAGCCACGGCCGGTCCAACGCGGAGATCGGGCGCGAGCTCTTCCTCTCCGAGGACACGGTCAAGACCCACGCCCGACGGCTGTTCAAGAAGCTCGGCGCGTCCGACCGGGCGCACGCCGTGGCACTCGGCTTCCGCTGGGGCCTGGTGCGCTGACCCGCCCCGGACCCGGACCGGTCCGCCGACGGCGGACCGTCCGAGCGGTCCCGTCCGCCGCCGGCGGACGGGGCGGCGCACCCGGGAATTCGCGGAGCACGGCCCGCGGGACGTGTCGCTTCGTGCGCGATGCCGCATCCTTGAGGGTGTGCCGCATTCTTGGAGATGTGGGGTCCCCGTCCTCGGGGACGATTCGGCCGAGCGGGAGGGGAGGCGCAGAGCATGAGTTCCGGCGCACCCGCTCATAACGCTTCGACGCACAACCAGGGCCATGGTGCCGCGAATCCTCCGGCGTCAAGGCACCATGGATTGATGCGCGACGACGAGGCCCCGGGGTCACCCGAGCCCACAGGCCCCACCGGCGCCGCCCGAGGCGGCAACGCCGGAGCCGTCAGCGCGCTCGTACGCCGCGCGGTGGAGGGTGACGAGCAGGCCACGCACGACCTGCTCGCCTTCGTGCACCCCCTCGCCATCCGCTACTGCCGCTCGCGGCTGTCCCGCCTTCCGGGTGACGCCCGCCACTTCGTGGAGGACCTGGCGCAGGAAGTCTGCGTCGCCGTCCTGATGGCCCTGCCGCGCTACCGCGACACCGGCCGGCCCTTCGAGGCCTTCGTCTTCGCCATCGCCGCGCACAAGGTCGCCGATCTGCAGCGGGCCGCCATGCGCCACCCGGGCAGCACTGCCGTGCCCTCCGACGAGATGCCGGAGCGGCCGGACGACTCGCTGGGTCCGGAGGAGCGCGCCCTGCTCAGCAGCGACGCGGCCTGGGCCAAGAAGCTCCTGGCCAACCTTCCGGAGAACCAGCGCGAGCTCCTCGTCCTGCGGGTGGCCGTCGGGCTGACCGCCGAGGAGACCGGCCAGATGCTCGGCATGTCCCCCGGAGCGGTGCGGGTGGCCCAGCACCGTGCCCTCAGCCGTCTGCGGGCACTCGCCGAGCAGTAGATCTGTCCATCGTAGGAAGTGACAGAACTTCGGCTCGGCCTTGGTCGTGGAATGAGACGCCCCGCGATCCCGTTAGCATGGATATCCCCGCTGAGCAAGACCATTTGGGAAGGTGTCATGACTGTCAACGCCGACGGAGTGCCCGACAAATTCGCCACGCTCGGGCTTACCTACGATGACGTCCTGCTGCTGCCGGGCTCGTCGGACATGGCGCCGGACGAGATCGACACCTCCTCCCTCATCTCGCGGAACGTCCGCGTGAACGTTCCGCTGCTCTCCGCCGCCATGGACAAGGTCACCGAGGCCCGCATGGCCATCGCGATGGCCCGCCAGGGCGGCGTCGGCGTGCTGCACCGCAACCTCTCCATCGCCGACCAGGCCAACCAGGTCGATCTGGTCAAGCGCTCCGAGTCCGGCATGGTCACCGACCCGATCACGGTGCACCCGGACGCGACGCTGCGCGAGGCGGACCAGCTGTGCGCGAAGTTCCGCATCTCCGGCGTCCCGGTCACCGACCCGGCGGGCAAGCTCCTCGGCATCGTCACCAACCGCGACATGGCCTTCGAGTCGGACCGCAGCCGCCAGGTGCGCGAGGTCATGACCCCGATGCCGCTGGTCACCGGCAAGGTCGGCATCTCCGGCGTCGACGCCATGGAGCTGCTGCGCCGCCACAAGATCGAGAAGCTTCCGCTGGTCGACGACGCGGGCATCCTCAAGGGCCTCATCACGGTCAAGGACTTCGTCAAGGCCGAGCAGTACCCGAACGCCGCCAAGGACAAGGACGGCCGGCTGCTCGTCGGCGCGGCCGTCGGTGTCGCCGGTGACGCGTACGAGCGCGCCCAGGCCCTGATCGAGGCGGGCGCCGACTTCATCGTCGTCGACACCGCCCACGGCCATTCCCGTCTGGTCGGCGACATGGTCGCCAAGATCAAGTCGAACGGCGCCATCGACGTCATCGGCGGCAACGTCGCCACCCGCGACGGCGCCCAGGCGCTGATCGACGCCGGCTGCGACGGCATCAAGGTCGGCGTCGGCCCCGGCTCCATCTGCACCACCCGCGTCGTCGCCGGCATCGGCGTCCCGCAGGTCACCGCCATCTACGAGGCCGCGCTCGCCGCCAAGGCCGCGGGCGTCCCGGTCATCGGCGACGGCGGCCTCCAGTACTCCGGCGACATCGCCAAGGCGCTCGTCGCCGGCGCCGACACGGTCATGCTCGGCTCGCTGCTCGCGGGCTGCGAGGAGTCCCCGGGCGAGCTGCTCTTCATCAACGGCAAGCAGTTCAAGTCGTACCGCGGCATGGGCTCGCTCGGCGCGATGCAGTCCCGCGGCGACCAGCGCTCCTACTCCAAGGACCGCTACTTCCAGGAGGGCGTCGGCGGCGACGACAAGCTCATCCCCGAGGGCATCGAGGGCCAGGTTCCCTACCGCGGCCCGCTCTCCGCGGTCGTGCACCAGCTCATCGGCGGCCTGCGCCAGTCGATGTTCTACGTCGGCGGCCGCACGGTTCCGGAGCTGCAGGACCGCGGCCGCTTCGTCCGGATCACCTCGGCGGGCCTCAAGGAGAGCCACCCGCACGACATCCAGATGACGGTGGAGGCACCGAACTACAGCCGCAAGGGCTGAACCGCATGACGTGAGGGGCGGGTCCCGGACGGCGTTCTCCACAGCCGGCCGGGCCCGCCCCTTCGCCGTGCGCGCGCGGGTACGTCCGTACAGCGGTCACCGAGACGCAGTCCTCCGCCCGTCGGGGATACTGGACGGGCAGACCCACAGGAAAGGCCACCACACGTGACTGAGATCGAGATCGGGCGCGGCAAGCGCGGCCGCAGGGCGTACGCGTTCGACGACATCGCCATCGTCCCGAGCCGGCGTACCCGGGACCCGAAGGAGGTCTCGATCGCCTGGCAGATCGACGCGTACCGCTTCGAGCTCCCCTTCCTGGCCGCCCCCATGGACTCGGTCGTCTCCCCGCAGACCGCGATCCGCATCGGCGAGCTCGGCGGCCTCGGCGTGCTGAACCTCGAAGGCCTGTGGACCCGGTACGAGGACCCGCAGCCGCTGCTCGACGAGATCGCGGAGCTGGACGAGGAGACCGCCACGCGCCGTCTCCAGGAGATCTACGCCGCCCCGATCCAGGCGGACCTGATCCGCCAGCGCATCAAGGAGGTGCGCGACTCCGGTGTCGTCACCGCCGCCGCGCTCTCCCCGCAGCGCACCGCCGAGTTCTCCAAGGCCGTCGTCGAGGCGGGCGTGGACATCTTCGTCATCCGCGGCACCACCGTGTCGGCCGAGCACGTCTCGGGCGCGGCCGAGCCGCTGAACCTGAAGCAGTTCATCTACGAGCTCGACGTCCCCGTCATCGTGGGCGGCTGCGCCACCTACACGGCGGCCCTGCACCTGATGCGCACCGGCGCCGCGGGCGTCCTGGTCGGCTTCGGCGGCGGCGCCGCGCACACGACGCGCAACGTCCTCGGCATCCAGGTCCCGATGGCCACCGCCGTCGCGGACGTGGCCGCGGCCCGCCGCGACTACATGGACGAGTCCGGCGGGCGCTACGTGCACGTCATCGCCGACGGCGGCGTGGGCTGGTCGGGCGACGTCCCGAAGGCCGTCGCCTGCGGCGCCGACGCCGTCATGATCGGCTCCCCGCTGGCCCGTGCCACCGACGCGCCCGGCAAGGGCAACCACTGGGGCATGGAGGCCGTCCACGAGGACGTGCCGCGCGGCAAGAAGGTGGACCTGGGCACCGTCGGCACCACCGAGGAGATCCTCACCGGGCCGTCGCACTCCCCGGTCGGCTCGATGAACATCTTCGGCGCGCTGCGCCGCTCGATGGCCACCACCGGCTACAGCGAGCTCAAGGAGTTCCAGCGGGTCGAGGTCACGGTCGCGGATTCCCAGCACAGCCGCTGACCGGGCATCACGTCCGAACGCCGGAGGGCCGGCACCCCGAGCGGGGTGCCGGCCCTCCGGCGTGTGCGGGCGCGGATCAGTCGCTGACCTTCCGGGCGGTACCGAAGGCGACGACTCCGCCGATGGCGAGGAACAGGTAGTCCATGGCCTCGGCCGATTCCTTCCAGATGTCGTTCAGGCCGCCGATGCCCGGGTCGCTCAGCACGTCGCCGAGTCCGATGTGGGCGAACTCGGAGAGCGCGAGCGCGATGAAGAACAGCTGGCCGAGGTAGACGGCGCCGACCGACAGCACCGCGCTGACCACGGGGAGGGCCGGGTTCTTCCCGCCGATCTTGCCGGCGGCGAGGCCGACGAGGGCGCCGACGGCGACCGCGGCGTAGCCGACCTGGCGGTCGATGGCGTTCATGATCCCGCCGTACGCGCCGGCCGCGACCAGCGCCGCGACGACGGCGGCCAGGATTCCGAAGCCGACGTTGCCGCTCCGGGCCGGGGCGGGGGCGGGGGCCGCGGTGTAGGAATCGGGCGCGGGCGGCTGGAAGCTCTGTGCCATTGGGAATCCCCCCAGGGAAATCGGACGCACGGGTGTCCACGGGACGTAAGTGCGAGATAAGTGACGCCGCAGGCTAGCACCCGTATCCGACATCCACCGGGGGTTTCCCGGCGCCTCAGAGGCGGTGGGCCGCGCCCGCCGGACTGGCGCCGCGGGTGTCCAGCAGCAACTGCGCCTTCACCGCGAGACCTTGCAGGTCATAGGTGCGGTGGTGCTGGAGCAGGATGGTCAGGTCGGCGTTGGCGGCGGCCTCGTACAGCGATTCCGCGCGGGGGACCGGCTGGTCGCGGACGCGCCAGCTCGCGATGTAGGGGTCGTGATAGCTGATCAGTGCGCCGAGGTCGATGAGGCGGCTGGCGATCTCGCGGGCCGGGGAGCCCTCCTGATCGGCCAGGTCGGGCTTGTAGGTGACGCCGAGGAGGAGGACGCGGGCGCCTCGGGCGGACTTGCCGTGCTCGTTCAGCAGGGTGGCGGACCGCTGGATGACGTACTGCGGCATCCGGTTGTTGATCTCCTGCGCCAGGCCGATCATGCGCAGGGGGTGGCCGGGGGTGCGGGTGGTGTGGGGGAGGTAGTTGGGGTCCAGGGGGACGCCGTGGCCGCCGACCCCGGGGCCGGGGCGGAAGGCCTGGAACCCGTACGGCTTGGTCTCGGCGCAGCGGATGACGTCCCAGAGGTCGACGCCGAGGTCATGGCAGAGCACCGCCATCTCGTTCATGAGGGCGATGTTGACGTGCCGGTAATTGGTCTCCAGGAGCTGTACGGTCTCCGCTTCGCGCAGGCCGCGGGCGCGGACCACCTTCTCGGTGAGCCGGGTGTAGAACGCGTGTGCGGACTCGGTGCAGGCGGGGGTGAGGCCGCCGATCACCTTGGGGGTGTTGGCGATGCCATGCGTCCGGTTGCCCGGGTCGAGGCGGCTGGGGGAGTAGGCGAGGTGGAAGTCCCGGCCGGCCCGCAGCCCGGATCCCTCTTCGAGGATCGGGCGGAGGTAGTCCTCGGTGACGCCCGGGTGGACGGCCGATTCGAGGATCACGGTGGTGTGCGCGCGCAGCCGGGCGGCCAGCGCGCGGCCGGCCTCGCCGACCGCGGAGAGGTCGAGTGCACGATCGGCGCCGAGCTGGGTAGGAGCGCAGACGACGGCGGTGCGGACCCGGCCGAGCTCGGCGGGGTTGGTGGTGACCCGGAAGCCGGCCGCCGACATGCGGCGGATCTCGGCGGCGGTGAGGGTGGAGTCCGTGACCGGACCGCTGTCGTAGCCGACCGTCTCGATCCCGGCGGCGACGGCCGCCTGGGCGAGGGGGAGGCCGAGATGGCCGAGTCCGATGACGGCGAGATCTGCGGGCATTGGGGGGTGCCGTCCCTTCCCTGACATGAGGGGGATGCGTGCGCAAGCCCTGTGGACAGGGGTGCCGGAGGGGAGCTGGCGCAATGTCAGACTAGGCGTATATATGACAGATATGTCGCATTCTGCGGCGGTGATCGTTCGTGTGTTGTCCACAGGCGGTGGCTGATGTGGGTAGGGGCGGTCAGAATCATGAACGGGTGGTGTGAGCGGGATCACCCGCACGAAGCGGGGTAGACCCGCACCAACGGGAGGCAGCCGTGAGGACAGCGACACTGGGGCCGGCGGAGCGCGCCGAGGCCCTCGCCCGAATGGCCGAGCGGGAACTGGACGTGCTGGTCGTGGGCGCGGGCGTGGTGGGCGCCGGCACCGCGCTCGACGCGGTGACCAGAGGGCTCTCGACGGGTCTGGTGGAGGCGCGGGACTGGGCTTCGGGCACGTCCAGCCGGTCGAGCAAACTGATACACGGCGGCCTCAGGTATCTGGAAATGCTGGACTTCGCCCTGGTGCGCGAGGCGCTCAAGGAGCGCGGCCTGCTGCTGGAGCGGCTCGCCCCGCACCTGGTGAAGCCGGTGCCGTTCCTCTACCCCTTGCAGCACAAGGGCTGGGAGCGGCTGTACGCCGGCTCCGGCGTCGCCCTGTACGACGCGATGTCCGTCTCCAGCGGGCACGGCCGGGGCCTGCCCGTCCACCGGCACCTGTCGCGCAAACAGGCGCTGCGGGTGGCGCCCGCCCTGCGCAAGGACGCGCTGGTGGGGGCCCTGCAGTACTACGACGCCCAGATGGACGACGCGCGGTACGTCGCCACGCTGGTCCGCACCGCCACGGCCTACGGCGCGCACTGCGCCAACCGCGCGCGGGTGGTCGGCTTCCTCCGGGAGGGCGAGCGGGTCGTCGGCGCGCGGGTGCAGGACGTCGAGGGCGACGGGGAGTACGAGATCCGCGCGAAGCAGGTCGTGAACGCGACGGGGGTGTGGACGGACGACACCCAGGCACTGATCGGGGAGCGCGGGCAGTTCCACGTCCGGGCCTCGAAGGGCATCCACCTGGTCGTTCCGAAGGACCGGATCCATTCGAGCACCGGGCTGATCCTGCGGACCGAGAAGTCGGTGCTGTTCGTCATCCCGTGGGGGCGCCACTGGATCGTGGGCACCACGGACACCGAGTGGGACCTGGACAAGGCGCACCCGGCGGCGTCGAGCGCGGACATCGACTACCTGCTGGAGCACGTGAACTCGGTGCTGTCGGTCCCGCTGACGCGGGACGACGTCCAGGGGGTGTACGCGGGGCTGCGGCCGCTGCTGGCCGGCGAGTCGGACGCGACGAGCAAGCTGTCGCGGGAGCACACCGTGGCGCACCCGCTGCCGGGGCTGGTGGTCGTGGCGGGCGGCAAGTACACGACGTACCGGGTGATGGCGAAGGACGCCGTCGACGAGGCCGTGCACGGGCTGGACCAGCGGGTGGCGGAGTGCGTGACGGAGGACGTGCCGCTGGTGGGGGCGGAGGGCTACCGGGCCCTGTGGAACGGGCGGGCGCGGATCGCCGCCCGGACGGGTCTTCACGTGGTGCGGGTGGAACACCTGTTGAACCGGTACGGCTCGCTGACGGAGGAACTGCTGGATCTGATCGCCGCCGAGCCGGGGCTGGCCGAGCCGGTGACCGGGGCGGACGACTACCTGCGGGCGGAGATCGTGTACGCCGCCTCGCACGAGGGGGCGCGGCACCTGGACGACGTGCTGACGCGGCGGACGCGGATCTCGATCGAGACGTTCGACCGGGGGGTGCGGTCGGCGCGGGAATGCGCGGAGTTGATGGCGCCGGTGCTGGGCTGGGACAAACAGCAGGTCGAGAAGGAAGTGGAGCACTACGAGAAGCGGGTTCAGGCGGAGCGGGAATCGCAGCGCCAGCCCGACGACCAGACGGCGGACGCGGCGCGGCTGGGGGCGCCCGACATCGTTCCGTTGTAACTCCGGGATGTGGAAGGGGGAACCGCGGACCCGGGGGGTCCGTCCGTTGCGGAGTGAGGAACAATGAGGGGCCTGCCGGGGCGGGTTACCGCGGACCCCGGACGCTGCCGGGTCCGTCGGCGTCACCGGCTCCGCCGGCGCCGCCGGAGCGGGCGGCACGATCGCAGAGGGGACGCATGTCGAAGCCGGAGCACACCGAGTCGCCTGCGGCGGAGCTGGACGATGCGGGTCCGGCTGCGCAGGCACCCGCCGACTCACCTGGCGGTGGGCCGTCCGGGGAGTCGCCCGCCGGTACGCCTGCGGCGGTGCCCGAGGGTGCGGAGTCCGCGGCCGGGGCCGCGGCCGCGAAGCCGGGGGTCGCCGCCGAGGCCGGGGACGCGGAGACGGACGCGGTGAAGTCCGGGCCGGTGAGCCCGGCCTCCGCCGAGCCCGCGACGGCGAAGCGCGTGCCCGGGCCGGGCAAGGCCGAGCCCGCGCCGGCAAAGGCCGGTGCTGCTGAGGCGGCGAAGCCCGCGCCCGTGAAGGCCGCGGCCGCTGACGAGGTGCCGGCGAACGCCGAGCCGACGAACGCCGAGCCGGTGAAGGGCACTGGGTCCGGATCGGCGGAGGCCGGGACGGGAACGTCCGGGTCCGCGAAGGCCGATGCCGCTACGTCGGGGTCGTCCGGCGGCCGGGACGCTGCGGTGGGGGAGCCCGAGGACGCGCGGCCTGACGCGGCGAAGCCCGTGGAGGATGCCGCACCGGCGGTCGGGGCGAGGACTGCGAAGCCCGTTGCCGCGGCTGAGGACCCGGAGCCCGCCGGTCGGGCCGAGGACGCGAAGCCGGCGGCCGGGGGCACGAAGGCCGGGCGCGCGATCGACGACGCCACTCCCGTCGCCGAGATCGAGCTGGTGAAGCCGGCGGGCCGGGGCGAGGACGCCAAGGCCGTCGGCCGGAGCGGTGCCGGCAAACCGTCCGCGAGCGAGGGCAAGGACGAGGGACGGCTGCTCGCCGGGCGGTACCGGCTGAGCACCGTGCTCGGCAAGGGCGGCATGGGCACCGTATGGCGGGCGGAGGACGAGATCCTCGGCCGGACGGTCGCCGTCAAGGAACTCCGGTTCAGCACCGGGGTCGACGAGGACGAGAAGCGCCGGCTCATCACCCGTACCCTCCGCGAGGCCAAGGCGATCGCCCGGATCCGGAGCGGCGGCGCGGTCACGGTCTACGACGTCGTCGACGAGGACGCCCGCCCGTGGATCGTCATGGAGCTCATCGAGGGCCCCTCCCTCGCCGAGTTCGTCCGGGAGCACGGCCCGCTGACGCCCCGTCGCGCCGCCGAGGTCGGCCTCGCCGTGCTCGACGTGCTGCGGGCCGCGCACCGCCAGGGCATCCTGCACCGCGACGTGAAGCCCTCCAACGTGCTCATCGCCGGCAACAGCGGGCGCGTCGTCCTCACCGACTTCGGCATCGCGCAGGTCGAGGGGGACCCCTCGGTCACCTCCACCGGCATGCTCGTCGGAGCCCCCTCCTACATCTCCCCGGAGCGCGCGCGCGGCCACAAGCCCGGCCCGCCCGCCGACATGTGGTCGCTCGGCGGCCTGCTGTACGCCTCGGTCGAGGGGGTGCCCCCGTACGACAAGGGGTCCGCGCTCGCGACCCTGACCGCCGTGATGACCGAGCCGGTCGACCCGCCCAAGAACGCGGGCCCGCTCACCGAGGTCATCTACGGCCTGCTGGCCAAGGACCCGGCCCACCGGCTCGACGACACCCGGGCGCGGGCGATGCTCACCGCCGTCCTCGACGCCCCCGAGCCGGCGCCTGCTCCCGTGGCCTCCCCGACCGCGGAGGAGACCCGGCAGATATCGCTCGCGGACGCCAAGGAGGCCGCCGACAACGTCGCCGCCGAGAAGGCGGAGAAGGCGGCTGAGAAGGCGGCGAAGAAGGAGCGCGAACGGCGGGACCGCGAACAGCGCGAACGGGCCCGCGCCGCGCTGAAGTCCGCCCGGAAGGCCGCGGTCGTCGCGGCCGCCGCCACGGCCGCCACGGCCGCCGAAGCCCCCGGGCCCGCGCCCGAGACCAGGCCCAAGCCCAAGGCGTCGCCCGTCGCCGCGTCGCTCACCGACGTCGTGCCGCGGCGCACCCTCGCCCTCGCGGTCGTCGCCGTGGTCGTGGTGCTGGCGGCGCTCGGCTCCCTGATCGCCTACCTGGTCAGCGGGGACGACAAGGACGGACGCAAGGACGAGGGCAAGGGCGGCCGGCCCACCCCGGCCGCGTCCGGCACCCCCTCCGCGGGCGGTACCCCGCAGCAGTCAACGGCCCCCTCGCCGAACGCGAGCCAGCCGGGCGGCAACACCGCCGGCGAACCGGGCCAGAACCAGGGCCAGGGCCAAGGCCAGAACCAGGGCCAGGGCCAGCAGACGCCCGGCGCCGACCAGGGGCAGGGGCAGGGGCAGGGCCAGGGCCAGGGGTCCGCTCCCGGTGCCGGCGCGCTGCCGGCCGGGTACACCACGCTCTCGGATCCCGGGTTCCACTTCTCGATGGCGATGCCCGAGGGCTTCCGCAGGACGGCGACGGCGGGCGAGAACTCCGGCGCCATATACAGCCGTGACGGCGGCTTCCCGCGCATCCAGGTCGACTTCACCCCCACCCCCGGCAACGACGCCAAGGCCGCGTGGCTCGGCCTGGCGGTGTCGACCGCGGCCAACAGCGACAACTACCGGCAGATCCGCATAGACACGGTGGACTACCGGGGCTACCCGACCGTCGCCGACTGGGAGTTCGAGCGCGAGCAGAAGGGCATCAAGGTGCGGGTCCTCAACCGCGGCTTCAAGATGGACGCGAAGCACGGCTACGCGATCATGATCAGCTGCCCCGCGGACCAGTGGGACGCCCCGGAGTGCACGCAGATGCGCACCACGGCCTTCGAGACCTTCCAGCCGCTCGGCTGACCTCGGGACGCGGGCGCCCTGCGCGTCGTATCGTGTCAGCGGGTCCATGGGGGGCCGCCGCACTCGGGGGAGGCGATGTGGAGGAGTACGCGGGCCGGATCCTGGCCCAGCGCTACCGTCTGCCGTTGCCGCCGTCGGACGAGTTCGAGCTCGTCGAGACCCGGGCCTTCGACACGCGGAGCGGGCAGGAAGTCCTCGTACGGCAGGTGCCGTTGCCCGAGGTCGTGGACGCCGAGCTGCTCGACGGCCACCGGGTCACCCCGACCCCGGGCCGCGGCGGGGTGGCCGAACTGCCGGCCGTCCGGCGCGCCATCGAGGCGGCGCAGGCGGCGGCCGCGATCCCGGACCACCCCCGGCTGGACCAGGTCTTCGACGTGTTCGCCGAGGGCGGTTCGCTGTGGATCGTGAGCGAACTGGTCCCGGCCAGGCCGCTGGCCGCGCTGATAGCGGACGAGCCGCTGAGCGCGTACCGGGCGGCCGAGGTGGCGTCGGACGTGCTGACCGCGCTGCGGGTGCTGCACGCGCACGGGTGGACGCACCGCAACATCACCGTGCGGACCGTGCTGGTCTGCGACGACGGGCGGGTCGTGCTGACCGGGCTCGCGGCGGGCGCTGCCGAGGAGGCCCTGTGCGGGTACGACCCGGTCCCGCGGCCCGCGTTCGGCTCCGACGCGGGGTGGGGCCAGAGCGTGCCCCCGGGGCAGTACGCCGCTCCCGGCACGGACGCCGGGGCTCCGGGACCGCTGCCGTGGCCGCTGCCGCATCAGGGCCCGGCGGCCGGACCGCACCCCGGTGGGGGTGCCGGGCAGCCCGGCGCGGGGCTGGAGGTGTTCGCCGGTCCGGCGGCCGGTCCCGACACGGGTTCCGCCGACCCCTTCCCGGCGGCCGGCCCGTACGCCGCTCCGGACGCGCCCGAGCCGCCCGCCGCGCGGCAGGGTCCGCCCGCCGCCGCGTACGCGCCGCTCGTCGCCCCCGGGTACGACACGGGGCCGCGCTACACCGACCACATCACCCCCGAACGCGCCGGGGAGCGCCCCGACGAGCGGCCCGAGCTGAAGGCCGCCGCGCGCGCCGGAGCCATCGCCGCCTACCGGGCCGGGGCGCAGGCCGCCGCCGCCCGGGTCACCGAGCAGCGCAAGGCCGTCGAGGAGGCGCGGCCCGAGGGGTCGAACCTCCCGCAGGGGTACTCGTACCCGTACGGCGGCCCGGAGAGCGGCGCCACCGGCACCCGCGCCCCCTGGCACGGGGCCACCCCCCGCCACCAGGCGCTCCCGCCGGGCCCGGCCCGGCCGGCGGACCCGGCCTCCGCCGCGGACCCGGTGCCGGAGGCGGGCGGCGGCGTACCCCGTCCGGCGGCCCGTCCCGAGCCGTACGCCCCGGCCGACCCGGGAGCGGCCGGGCGGCACGAGCCGTACCCGGCACCGCCGTCGCAGCCGCAGCCGTACCCGGAGCACCGCACCGAGCCGTACCCGGCCCCGGGGGCGCCGACCGCCCCGCAGGCGCCGCCCGGGGCGTCGCTGCCCGCGCGGCTCGCGCTGCCGCAGGGGTACCGGCAGGCCGACGCCCCGACCGGGGGCGGGTCGCCGGCGGCGGGCTCCCCCGGGCAGGGTCCAGCCGTACGGCGCCCCGGGCCGGCCCAACCGGCCAGGCCGCCCCGGTCCGCCCCGGCGGGCAGCTGGGGTGCCCGGCCGCAGCCGGCCCCGCCCGCCGGCCCTGGCCCGTCAGCACCGGGCCGGCCCGCTCCGGGCCGTCCCGAGCCGCGGCCCGGCCGGGACGGCCCGCGCACCGGGCTGGACGCCGAGCGGGCCCGGCAGACGCGGATGGCCGTCGTCGGGGCCGTCACCGAGCGCTGGGCCCCCGAGCAGGCCGGTCCCGTGCACGGACACTGGCAACTGGCCGCCCCCGTCGGCCCGGCCACCGACCTGTGGGCCCTCGGCGCGCTGCTGTACCGCGCCGTGCAGGGGCACGCCCCGTACCCCGAGGACAGCGTCGCCGAACTCGTCGAGATGGTCTGCGCGGAGCCACCCGCCTTCGCGGAGGAGTGCGGGGCGCTCCGCCCGATCGTCGAGTCGCTGCTGCGCCAGGACCCCACCGAGCGGCCCGACTTCGAGGAGCTGCGCGGCTGGCTCCGTTCCCTCGTGCGGTCCGCCCCCGAGCCCGAGGCCGGTTTCGGGATCCTGCCGATGGCGGAACCCGACCCCGCGCGGCTGCCCGTCGTACGCCGCCGCGGCGAACTCCACGGGAGGCACCGCAATCCCGCGGGCCCGCGCGCGCCCCGCTCCCTCGGCCGGACGCTGCTCGTCGGGGTGCTGGCCCTGCTCGCCGGGGCGGTGGCGTACGCGATGCTCTTCATGCCCCGGGCCGGGGAGCAGGACGGGCGGGCCGGCGCCGGCCAGGCCCCGCAGAAGCAGAGCCAGGGTCCCTCGCAGACGCCCGCCGGCACGCCCGAGTCGAAGCCGGCGCCCCAGTCGACGACACCGCCCCCGTCGGCGGCGCCCACCGTGCCGGCGCCGCCCGGCTACACCGTCCAGCAGGATCCGGAGCACTTCCAGATCGCGGTGCCCGACGGCTGGGACCGCAACGGCATCAACGAGGCCGGCCAGGTGCGCTTCACGCAGGGGCAGTTCGTCCTCACCGTCGTGCCGGGCCGGGACAAGGTCCAGGGCAATCCGGACCCGGAGGCGTACCAGAAGGACAAGGAACCGGAGCTCAACCCGTACCGCAGCTCCACCTGGTCCTCCGTCGGCGACATCAAGCGGACCACGGTGGGCCGGCAACTCAGCGTCACCGCCCGGTACACGTGGATCGACGGCAACGGCCGCAACGTCTTCGCGCGGAACTTCGTCGTCGCCCTCGGCGGCAGTTACCACGTGGTCATCGTCACCGGTCCGGAGGACGAGTCGGGGAAGGTCACCGAGGTCTTCGAGAAGGCCACGGCCAGTTACCGGGCGGGCGGTTGAGGAATTCCTGACGGCCGATCAGTACGGCGATTGCGTCACAGTGCTGTCTCTGGGCGCCCGGGCGGTTCCGGCAGCGCCCGTGCGCTCCGTAACCTGTCCTGAAGTGCGGAGAGCGGCGGGGTTTCGTGGAACAGCAGACAGGCGGGGGCACCGTGCTCGCGGGCCGGTACCGGCTCATCGAGCCGATCGGCCGCGGCGGCATGGGCAAGGTGTGGCGCGCTCATGACGAGCTGCTCCACAGGACCGTCGCGGTCAAGGAGCTGACGGCGGGTCTGTACGTGGCCCAGGCCGACCGGGAGGTCCTGCACGCCCGGACGCAGAAGGAGGCCCGGGCCGCGGCCCGTATCCAGCACCCCGCGGTCGTCACCGTGCACGACGTGCTGGAGCACGACGACCGGCCGTGGATCGTCATGGAGTACATCGACGGGCCGTCCCTGGCGGAGGCGGCCAAGGCGGCCGGCCGGATCGAGCCCGGCGAGGCGGCCCGGATCGGGCTGCACGTCCTGGGCGCGCTGCGCGCCGCGCACGCGGTCGGGGTCCTGCACCGGGACGTGAAGCCGGGCAACGTGCTGCTGGCCAAGGACGGCCGGGTGCTGCTCACGGACTTCGGGATCGCGGCCATCGAGGGCGACTCCTCCATCACGCGCACCGGCGAGATCGTCGGCTCCATCGACTACCTGGCACCCGAGCGGGTCACCGGCGGGGCCCCCGACCCGTCGTCCGACCTGTGGTCGCTGGGCGCCACCCTGTACACGGCCGTCGAGGCGCGCTCGCCGTTCCGCCGCACCTCGCCGATCTCCAGCCTCCAGGCCGTGGTCAACGACGAGCCGCCGCCGCAGCGCCAGTCCGGCGCCCTGGGGCCGGTCATCACGGCCCTGCTGCGCAAGGACCCGGCCGAGCGGCCCTCCGCCGCGGAGACCGAGCGGATGCTGCTGGAGGCGATGGAGGGCCGGCAGCCGAAGGCGGCGCAGGCGTACGTCCCCACGCGCGCGGTGACCAGCGAGGAACTGGCCCCGGCGCAGGACCGCCCCGACCACCGCCAAGAGGACGGGGCGCACAACGCCGCGCACGCCCCCCGGCCCCCGCGGGACCCCTCGGGCGGCTCCGCCGCGACGGCCACCCTCCCGGACCGGGCCGCTCCCGGCGGCGGGGCCATGGGCCGCGTCCGGCGCGCGGCGGCGGTCGCGCTGGTGGCGGCGCTGCTCGGCGGCGGCGGTGTCTTCGGGGTGCTGAAGTTGACCGGTGACGACGACACCGGCAAGGGCGGCGGCGGGGACAAGAACGCGAGCGTCCCCGACCAGCAGAACCCGGGCGGCGACCCGCGGGCGCAGGAAACCGCCGGGCCTCCGGCGGGCTGGAACAAGGTCACCGATCCCACCGGCTTCACCCTCTTCGTCCCGGAGGGCTGGACGCGCCAGATGGACGGCAACCAGATCGACTACACCCCGGACAACGGGAAGCACTTCATCCGGATCGCCGTGGACCCCACCCCGGACTACCGGGACGCCTACGCCCACCTGCTCGACCTGGAGAAGCAGGTGCAGAAGCGGACGGATTACAAGCGGCTGCTGCTGAAGCCGAACACCTTCCGGGACAGCATCCGGTCCGCGCTCTGGGAGTTCACGTACACCGAGAAGGGGACGCACGCGGGCCCGCGCCGGTCCATCGAGCAGATGTACATCGCGCCCGACGAGACCGAGTACGCGATTTACGTGTCGAGCCCCGCCGCCGAGTGGAGCACGACCCGCCAGCAGTTCGACACCGTGCTCAGCGGCTGGGAGCCGCCCGCGAAGAAGCAGTGACCCCGGCGCGCGGGCGGTGATCCCGCCAAACCCGCCGATCGTGCCAGCGATCACTGGCGGAAAACACAAAATCCGGTTACCCACGGGTACCCAAAGGCTCGCGGGCGCAATACGCTCACCGCCATGACGGACTCGCAGGCCCCCGCCGCCCCCCTCCGCGCCGCACCGCGGCCCACCAACCCGGTCGCCCCGGCCCCGGCGGGCGTCCGCACCGCCGCCGACGTGGTCACCCCCGACCTGGTCGCCCGGCTGACCCGCGGCATCATCGGCTCCGGCCGGACCGCCAACCACACCCCCTTCACCGGGGACCGGCTGGCCGAGCTCCCCGAGGCCACCCCCGAGGACGTCGTCGAGGCCTTCGACCGGGCCCGCGCCGCGCAGCCCGCCTGGGCCGCCGTCCCCGTACGCAAGCGGGCCGCGGTGCTGCTGCGCTTCCACGACCTGGTCCTCGCCCGGCAGGCCGAGGTCCTCGACCTCATCCAGCTGGAGACCGGCAAGGCCCGTCTGCACGCCCACGAGGAGGTCCAGGCGGTCGCCATCGCCGCCCGCCACTACGGCCGCAAGGCCCCCTCGTACCTGCGCCCCAAGGGCCACACCGGTGCGATGCCCACCCTCACCAAGGTCACCGAGCTGCGCCAGCCCCGCGGCGTCGTCGGCCAGATCGCCCCCTGGAACTACCCCCTGGAGCTGTCGGTCGGCGACGCGCTGCCCGCCTTCGTCTCCGGCAACGCGGTCGTCATGAAGCCCGACACGGAGACCGCGCTCACCGCCCTGTGGGCCCGCGACCTGCTCATCGAGGCCGGACTGCCCGCCGAGGTCTTCCAGATCGTCCTCGGCGAGGGGCCCGTCATCGGCCCGGAGGTCGTCCGGCACGCCGACTACGTCTCCTTCACCGGCTCCACCCGTACCGGCCGCGAGGTCGCCCGGGGCGCGGCCGACCGCCTCGTCGGGGTCTCCCTCGAACTCGGCGGCAAGAACGCCATGCTCGTCCTGCACGACGCCGACGTGGAGAAGGCCGCCGCCGGCGCCGTCCGCGCCTGCTTCTCCTCCGCCGGCCAGCTGTGCATCTCCATCGAGCGGCTGTACGTCCACGCCTCGATCGCCGACACGTTCGTCGAGCGCTTCGCCGCCCGCACGAAGGCCATGCGCCTGGGCAGCTCGCTGGCCTACGGCGCCGACATGGGCTCGCTGGTCGGGACGCGCCAGCTGGAGACCGTCCAGCGGCACGTGGAAGAGGCCGTCGCCAAGGGCGCCGTCCTCGTCGCCGGCGGCACCGCCCGCCCCGACATCGGCCCCCTCTTCTACGAGCCCACCATCCTCGACGGCGTCGAGGCGCCCATGGCCGTGTGCGGTGAGGAGACCTTCGGCCCGGTCGTCTCCGTCTACCGCTTCACCGACGAGGACGAGGTCATCGCGCAGGCCAACGCCACCGCCTACGGCCTCAACTCCAGCGTCTGGACCAAGGACGCCCGCCGCGGCCACGCCGTCGCCACCCGCCTGCGCACCGGCACCGTCAACATCAACGAGGGCTACGCCCCCGCCTACGGCAGCGCCCGGGCGCCGATGGGCGGCATGAAGGACTCCGGCCTCGGCCGCCGCCACGGCTCCGAGGGCATCCTCAAGTACACCGAGGCCCAGACCGTCGCCCACCAGCGGCTGCTGCCGATGGCGCCCTCGCTGGGCATGGACGACGAGAAGTACGCGGCGTTCATGACCCGCAGCCTCCAGGTCATGAAGGCACTCCGACTGCGTTAGGGGCCCACCCGTGTCGCACGCGTACGACTACGACGTCATCGTCATCGGATCGGGGTTCGGCGGGTCGGTCTCGGCCCTGCGCCTGACCGAGAAGGGGTACCGGGTCGGCGTCCTGGAGGCAGGACGCCGGTTCACCCGCGAGAGCCTGCCGAAGAACAGCTGGGACCTGCGCAACTACCTGTGGGCCCCGGCCCTCGGGCTGTACGGGATCCAGCGCATCCACCTGCTCGGCAACGTCATGGTGCTGGCCGGCGCCGGAGTGGGCGGCGGCTCGCTCAACTACGCCAACACCCTCTACGTGCCGCCCGCCGCCTTCTTCGAGGACCGCCAGTGGGCGTCCATCACCGACTGGCGCAGCGAGCTCGCCCCCTACTACGACCAGGCCAAGCGGATGCTCGGGGTGCGCCTGAACCCGACCATGACCGCCTCCGACGTCCACCTGAAGGCCGTCGCCGAGCAGATGGGCGTCGGGGACTCCTTCCACATGGCCCCCGTCGGCGTCTTCTTCGGCGACGGCAAGGACGGCGAGAACGGCGAGCAGGGCGCGAGCCGCGCCCGGGCCAGGCCCGGCGAGGAGGCCGCCGACCCGTACTTCGGCGGCGCCGGACCCGCCCGCAGCGCCTGCACCGAGTGCGGCGAGTGCATGACCGGCTGCCGGCACGGCGCGAAGAACACGCTGAACGAGAACTACCTGCACCTCGCCGAGCGTGCGGGCGCCGTCATCCACCCGATGACCACGGTCACCGCGCTCGCCGAGGACCCCGAGGGCGGCTACCGCGTCCGCACGGTCCCCACCGACGGCCGGCGCAGCGGCCGGGCGAAGGTGCTGCGCGCCGCGTTCGTGGTCGTGGCGGCGGGCACGTACGGCACCCAGACCCTGCTGCACACCATGAAGGACCGCGGGGAGCTGCCGCGCCTGTCGGAGCGGCTCGGCGAGCTGACCCGGACCAACTCCGAGGGCCTGGTCGGCGCGCAGACCGATGACCGCCGCTACCGCAGGCGGCACGGCGCGGACCGCCGCGCCGACTTCACCCACGGCGTGGCGATCACCTCCTCGGTCCACCCCGACGCCGACACGCACATCGAGCCCGTCCGCTACGGCAAGGGCTCCAACGCGATGGGGTTCATGACGATCCTCCAGGTGCCGTACGCCCGGCACCGGGTCCGGGCCTGGTTCGCCCGGACGGCGCGGCACCCCCTCCAGATGGCGCGCTCGCTGTCCAACCGGCGCTGGTCCGAGCGGACCATCATCGGACTGGTCATGCAGTCGCTCGACAACTCCCTGACGACCTACCGCAAGCCGGGCGGCATCGGCAAGGGCCTGCTCACGGCCCGCCAGGGCCACGGCGCCCCGAACCCGGTCCAGATCGCGGAGGCCACCCGGGCCGCGTCCCTGCTGGCGGAGGAGATCAACGGCTTCGCGGGCAGCAACATCGGCGAGCTGATGGGCACCCCGCTCACCGCGCACTTCCTCGGCGGCTGCCCGATCGGGGCGTCGGCGCAGGAGGGCGTCGTCGACCCGTACCACCGGCTCTACGGACACCCGGGCATCTCGGTGGTGGACGGCTCGGCCGTCTCCGCCAACCTCGGCGTCAACCCGTCGCTGACGATCACGGCGCAGGCGGAGCGGGCGATGTCGTACTGGCCGAACAAGGGCGAGCAGGACGCGCGCCCGGAGCAGGGAGCGGCGTACGTCCGCCTCCCCGCGGTGGAACCGGTCCGCCCGGCGGTGCCGAAGGAGGCCTTCGGGGCGCTGCGGCTGCCGTTCCTCGCAATCCCCGAGGTGCCGGCGAAGCCGGAGGCGCCGTAGGCCGTGTCTTTCGGATCATGGCGGGCCCGGGCTGCCCGGCACCGCGCCTCGCGGCGTTCTCGTCGGTCGCCGACACACCACGTCGGCTCCCTCCTCGGCCTTGCGATGCACGGCACCGGACACCCCGGGCTGATCCGCCCTGATCCGAAAGAAACGGCCTAGCGGGAACGCGGGGCCGGCGGGACGCGCGGCGACGCACGTACGGGCGGGGACTGCACTCCCCCTCCGAGCGCAGTCCCCGCACGCATGTGGTGACACGTGGCCCGCACGGATGGTTGTACCGGAACCAGCGCTCCCGGTCCGTGTCGTCCGTCACAGGGTGAAGGGCGGACCGGCGGGGAGGGGTCTGCGGGGAGGGCCGTCGGGTAGGTGCCCGCCGGGAGGGGCCGTACGCGCGGAACGGCCGGCCCGGGGCGTCCCCCCGACCGGCCGTCCTGTCACGGACCGGGCTGCTGTCCCCTGCCGTCCGGTCACGCTGAGGAGCGAGGTCCCACGACACACGCTCCACGGGGCGTGCGTCTCATCGCTCCGGCGGAGCCACGCGTGGTGCTGCGGTCCCGCGCCTGGCTGGCGCGGCCACCCTCACCAACGAAGGGCCGCGGGGCCGGTCACGGTCCGGACGGGTGACGAACGGGCGTGACACGGCCCGCGGCCGCGGGCGTCAGACCCGGCCCCGGCACAGCTCCAGCAGGGTCATCGCCAGGGTGGTGCCCGGCTTTCCGAGTGCGGCGCTCCAGTGCGAGAGCACCTCCATCTCGCGGGACAGGTGCACCCGGCGGCCTCCGGAGGTGATCCGGGCCTCCTGGATGACCGCGGAGACGGCCATCCGCTCCTGGATCAGCCCGATGATGCGGTCGTCGAGGGCGTCGATGCGGGTGCGGGAGTCGGCGATCAGCTGCTCGGGGGTGGTGGTCGTCGTGGTCATGGCGGATCTCCTGGGGCTCTGGTGCGCGGGGTGGACGAGGCCGGCAGGAACGGGAACGCAGGAGCGCCCCGGTCCTGTCGGACCGGGGCGCTCTCTGGGAAGTCAGCGGCTCAAGCGAGTATCACGAGGACCCATGGCGACCGGACCGACCGGTGCCATAGGTAAAGAGGAAGCTCAGCTGCTCGCGCATGGAACGGATTATGACCTTCCGTCCCCCTTCAGGCCAAGCCGGTTCGGATGGTGAGACGAAGAGGGGCTCGGGTCCCCCGTTAGAATCGACAAAACAGCCACTTCTTCCGCCGGAAGGCCGCCCCGTGCCAGAAGCACCCTCCGCCGCCCACGACAGCGCCCCGGACACGGTTCTCGTCGTCGACTTCGGCGCCCAGTACGCCCAGCTCATCGCCCGCCGCGTCCGCGAGGCACGGGTCTACAGCGAGATCGTCCCCAGCACGATGCCGGTGGCCGAGATGCTGGCCAAGGACCCCAAGGCGATCATCCTCTCCGGCGGCCCCTCCTCCGTGTACGAGGACGGCGCTCCCACCATAGACGGCGCCCTGTTCGAGGCCGGCGTCCCCGTCTTCGGCATGTGCTACGGCTTCCAGCTGATGGCGGTCACCCTCGGCGGCCAGGTCGACAACACCGGCGCCCGCGAGTACGGCCGCACCCCGCTGGCCGTCTCCAAGTCCGGCTCCACCCTCTTCGAGGGCACCCCCGACAACCAGTCGGTCTGGATGTCCCACGGCGACGCGTGCTCCGCCGCCCCCGAGGGCTTCACCGTCACCGCGTCGACCGGCGTCGTCCCGGTCGCGGCCTTCGAGAACGACGAGAAGAAGCTGTACGGGGTCCAGTACCACCCCGAGGTCATGCACTCCACGCACGGCCAGCAGATCCTGGAGCACTTCCTCTACCGAGGCGCGGGCCTCGCCCCCACCTGGACCACCGGCAACATCGTCGAGGAGCAGGTCGCCGCCATCCGCGAGCAGGTCGGCGACAAGCGCGCCATCTGCGGCCTCTCCGGCGGCGTGGACTCCGCGGTCGCCGCGGCGCTCGTGCAGAAGGCCATCGGGTCGCAGCTCACCTGCGTCTACGTCGACCACGGCCTGATGCGCAAGGGCGAGACCGAGCAGGTCGAGAAGGACTTCGTCGCGGCCACCGGCGTCCAGCTGAAGGTCGTCGACGCGCAGGAGCGCTTCCTGAACGCGCTGGCCGGAGTCTCCGACCCGGAGACCAAGCGCAAGATCATCGGTCGGGAGTTCATCCGCGTCTTCGAGCAGGCGCAGGCCGAGATCATCGCCGAGGGCGGCGCGGACGTGGCCTTCCTGGTGCAGGGCACCCTGTACCCGGACGTCGTCGAGTCCGGCGGCGGCACCGGCACCGCGAACATCAAGTCCCACCACAACGTGGGCGGCCTCCCCGACGACATCGAGTTCGAGCTCGTCGAGCCGCTGCGCCAGCTGTTCAAGGACGAGGTCCGGATGGTCGGCCAGGAGCTGGGCCTGCCGGACGAGATCGTCCAGCGCCAGCCGTTCCCCGGCCCCGGCCTCGGCATCCGCATCGTCGGCGAGGTCACCAAGGAGCGCCTGGACCTGCTGCGCGAGGCCGACGCCATCGCCCGCCACGAGCTCACCGCCGCCGGTCTGGACCGCGAGATCTGGCAGTGCCCGGTCGTCCTGCTCGCGGACGTCCGCAGCGTCGGCGTCCAGGGCGACGGCCGCACCTACGGCCACCCGATCGTGCTGCGCCCCGTCTCCTCCGAGGACGCCATGACCGCGGACTGGACGCGCATGCCGTACGAGGTGCTCGCCCGGATCTCCACCCGGATCACCAACGAGGTGCCGGACGTGAACCGCGTGGTCCTCGACTGCACGAGCAAGCCCCCGGGCACCATCGAATGGGAGTGACCGGGTCCTGACCCGCGTACGACGGCGCCGCCGCTCAGCCAGGCTGAGCGGCGGCGCCGTCCTTTTCGCCGGTGCGCGGCCCTGTTCTCCTCGCGCGGCGGCCAGTACCTTGCGCCGACGACCGGCGGAGCGCGGACGACCGACGAGGAGAGCGAGCGATGGCCGACGAGACGGCGGCGGACGTACGGCCCGGCCCGGCGACGGACCCGCGGCCCGGCACGCCGCCCGGTCCGGTGCCCGGCACGCCGCCCGGTCCGGTGCCGGTGGACCGGCTGCGCTTCGACATGCCGCCCGGGCACGCGGACCCCGCCGACGAGCGCGCCCACCGCAAGGAACGCCTCGCCGAGGCGCTGCGGCTGCTGGGCGCCCTCGGGTACGAGGACGGGGTGGCCGGGCACGTCAGCGCGCGGGACCCGGAGTTCGACGACTGCTACTGGGTGAACCCCTTCGGCCGGGCCTTCGCCACGCTGACCCCCGACGACCTGCTGCTGGTCGACGGGGACGGACGGGTCCGCCAGGGCGGGCGCCGCGTCAACGGCCTGGCCTTCGCCGTGCACGCGGCCGTGCACCGGGAGCGCCCCGGGGCGGTGGCCGTCGTCCGCACCCGCGGCCCGTACGGCGGGGCGCTCGCCGCGCTCGGCGAACTGCTCGCCCCGATCACGCAGGAGGCCTGCGCCTTCTACGGGGACCACGCGCTCCTCGACGAGTGCTCCGCGGCCGAGGACCCGCACCGCGTCGGTCGGGCGCTGGGACCGTACAAGGCGCTGATCCTGCGCAACCGCGGACTGCTGACGGTCGGTGACACGGTCGACGCCGCCGTCTGGTGGTTCGTCGCGGCCGAGCGGGCGGCGCAGGTGCAGCTGACCGCGCGGGCGGCCGGGAAGCCGGTGCCCGTCGACCACCGCGGGGCGGTGCTCATGCGCGAGCGGTTCGGGTCCGATCTGGCCGCCTGGGCGAACTACCAGCCGTTGCGCCAGACGGCCCCGCGACCGGTGGCGTCAACATCATGAACTGCTCATCACCTGCTCTGACATCGTGCGCAATCCGGAGCACTGTCGCAGTGGTGCACAATTCGCTGGCATTGCACCGTAGTTCAGAGAGGCGGCACGCACGTGGCTGTCCAAGAGATCTCCCGAAGTACCCACACCACCGCCTGTGCCTGTGAGGAGTGCGCACGGGAAGGCCACCGGCGCGCCGTCGCCGCGTTCCTGGAGAAGCGGGACGAGTTCGCCGCCGGCCACGGCGTGCCGGCCGCCGTCGCCCACTCCCTCGGCGCGTCCCGGCAGTGGGTCTCCGACGAGCTGACGCTGTCGGCCCGCACCGTCGCCGACCGGGGCCGGGAGGCCGGGAACTCCTGGCTGTACCTGTTCTCCCGGCGGGCCGTGCTCGCCGTATGGATCGCCGCCGGCGTCCTGCTGCTGGTCCAGGTCGGCGCCGCGCTCGGCACCGGATGGTCCACCGCGCGCACCGCCGGGCTGCTGGCGGCCCTGCTGCTGGCCGGGCTGCTCACGCTCGCGGCGCGCGCCCAGTCCGTGCGCGGCGGGCTGCTGGCGCCGCTCGTCGGCGAGGACAACCGGCTCTCCACCTCCAAGGCCGTGCCGAGCGCCTGGGTGGTGCTGGCCGCGTTCGCCACGCTGCTGCCCGCGCTGCGGCTGGCGGCGTCGGTGCCCGGCCCCGAGCGGCAGGCCCTGTACGCGGGGTTCGCCCTGGAGGGCGCGCTGCCGCTGCTGGCGGTCGTCGCGCTGACCTCGCTGGTGGCCGTCCTGGTCCGCCGGGTGGTCTCCGTACGCATCATGGGCCAGCGGCTGCAGAAGCTGCCCGCGGACCGGCCGCGCGGGGTGGACCTGCTCACCGACGACGCCGGGCGCGGCTCCTTCCCCGACGCGCAGTACGTCCTGGTCTCGGCGGTGGTACTGGTCCACGCGACGGTGTCGCTGGCCCGCTTCCCGGACCGGCTGCCCCGGATGCCGTGGGCGCTGGCCCTGCTGGTGGCCCTGTCGGCCGCGGTCTACCTGGCGGCCAAGTACGCGGAGGGCAGCCGCCCGCTCGTCCTGTCGGTGGTGCGCAGACGGGAGCCCGGGGACCTGGACGCCGCCGTCCGCCCCGGCGACGACATCGAGATCCGCGGGGTGGGCTTCGTGCCGCCCGGGGCGCAGACCCCGGAGATGCTGGCCCGGCTGGTCGTACGGATCGGGGCGGTGCACGTGCACGTGCCGCTGGTCCCGGTGGCGGGCGGGTTCACCAACCCCACGGACGCCGTGCTGACGGTGCCGGTACCGGCGGAAGTGGAACCGGGGCGCGTGGACGTCCAGGTGGTGACCGCCGCAGGAGTGGAATCCAACCGCTGCACCATCGACGTGGCCGAGTGATCGGGGTACACATGTCGCGTGAATCGAACCGATGTACTTGACGTCGCCCCGTCGGAACCCTCCCCGCTGAAGGAGCGCGCGGCCCGGTACGCGCTGCTGCCCCTGCGGATCTTCCTCGGCGTGACCTTCGTCTACGCCGGCCTGGACAAGCTGACCGATTCCGCCTTCCTCGCCGCCACCGGCGACGGTTCCATCGGCGACCAGATGCGCGGCGTGCGCGACAGCTCCGCGATCCCGGCCATGGTGGACATGGCGCTGGAGTCCCCGGTGGCCTTCGGGACGGTCATCGCCCTCGGGGAGCTCCTGGTCGGCCTCGGGATCCTGGCCGGCCTGCTGACGCGGATCGCGGCCCTCGGCGGAGCGCTGATCTCGCTCAGCCTCTGGCTCACCGTCTCCTGGGCGGTGTCCCCGTACTACTACGGCAACGACCTGGTCTACCTGATGGCCTGGACCCCGCTGATCATCGCCGGAGCGCCCTACTGGTCGCTCGACGCGCTGATCCGCTCACGGCGGTCCCTGCGCACGGCGTAGGTCACCATCCCGACCAGGGCGGCCACCGACAGGCCGCCCGCGGCCATCGGGATCACCAGGAACCACGGCAGATCGGCCCGTCCGGTCGCGTCGAGCAGGTGGAGCACGCCCGCGGCGATCAGGACGAGCCCCGCCAAGAGCCGCCCCGGCTGGAATTCATGACGCCGCACGGGCCACCTCCACCTGTCCCACACCCGTGTCCAGGTGCAGCTCGATCGTCCCGCCGGCCTCGGTGCCGGGGGAGGGGGGCAGCGTCGCCCCCCGGGTCTCGCCGCCGCGTCGGACACGGAAGTCCCGGCTGGTCTCACCCGGCAGGTGGATGTCGCCGAACCGGACCGACACGTCCGCCACGGCCGTCACCTCCCGCGGCACGATCACCTTCAGCCGGCCCGCGTCCAGGGAGGCGCGGACCGCCACGGTGGTGCCCTTCGGCACGTCCAGGCGGCTCAGGTCCAGCGTGGCGAGCCCCGTGCCCGCCTCGTACGAGGGCCGTACGTCGGCCACCGCGGCCGGCCGCCAGTCGACCCGGCGCCAGTCCGTGCCGATCTCGGCGGGCAGCGCCGACGCGCCCGCCAGCAGCCCGGCGGTGACGAGGGCGAGGAGGACGGTGCCGAAGCCCGTACGCCCCTTGAACGAGCTGACCGCGAGCCCGAGGCCGAACACGGCCAGGGCAGAGGCCAGAGCGATCTGCAGGGCGTGGGTCATCGTGCCGCCCTCCCATACGGAGGACGCGGCCCCGGCCCCGGTCAGCACGGCCAGCACGAACACCCGGCCCCCGATGCCGCCGCGCGGGCGGACCGGGACGCAGCGCGCGGCCGGCGCCGCCGGGGCGCCGGTCCGGGCGTCGACGACCTCGTCGTCGGGCCCCCACAGGTACCCGGTCCCGCCGACCGGGCCGGTGGTGCCGTCCTTGACCAGCGGGTCCCGCCACCACGACGGGCCGCCGGGGGCGGGCGGCGCCTTCGTCTCCGGCGGGGCCGGTGAGTGGGCCGGCCGGTGCGAGGCCGGTGCCTCCGTCTCGGGAGCGGCGACCCGGCGCCGCTGCGACCAGTACGAGGCGACGCCCAGCACCAGGATGACCAGGATCGAGAAGACCGCCATCTCGCCGTTGTCCAGCATCGACAGGAACAGCGCGCAGCCCACCATGGCGGCGAACACCGCCGCCATGGTGGCGCCCTCGACCCGGCCGGTCAGCAGCTTCTTCGCCTCGCTCTCCTCCTCGCCCTCCAGCGGGAGCAGCAGCCAGGCGAATCCGTAGAAGATCAGGCCGACGCCGCCGGTGACCGCGAGGACGCCGAGGAAGATCCGGAAGACCACCGGGTCCAGGTCGAAGTGCCGGCCCAGCCCCCCGCACACGCCCGCGAGGACCTTGTCGCGCCTGGCGCGGCGCAGGAGCGGCCGGTCCGCCGGGGGCGGCGCGGACCCGGGGGCCGCCGACGGGGCGTCGTGTACTTCGGTCATGCGTCCATGGTGACGGGCCGCGGCGTCCCGCGGCACCCGGCCCGACCCTGGCGCAACCCTGATATCCCCCCGACGGAACTGGGGGGATGCCCTGATGCCCGGCCCCCTCCACGCGTGTGACCATCAGTGACATGCCCGCAGCCGCCGCACCCCGCACCCCGCACGCATCGGAATCCCCGCCCGAGCCCGCACCGCAGCGCAAGCTCTACCGCAGCGCCGACGGCCGGATGCTCGGCGGGGTCGCGCGCGGGCTCGCCGGGCACCTCGGACTGCCCGTGATCTGGGTCCGGCTGGCGTTCCTCGCCCTCTTCATGTTCGGAGACGGCCTCGGCGTCCTGCTGTACGCCGCGTTCTGGGTGTTCGTACCGCTCGGCGTCGGCGGCCGGACCGCGAACGGCTCCCTGTGGGAGACCTGCGCCGACGGCACCCGCCGGCTGCGCAAGCCCGACCGGGGCCAGATCACCGCGCTGGTCGCCCTGTTCATCGGCGCGGGCATCTTCATCTCCAAGGTCCAGCTCGGCGGCGAGTCCGGCCGGTACGTGTGGCCGACGCTGCTGGTCGGCGCCGGCGTGGTCCTGGTGTGGCGCCAGGCCGACAACGCCCGCCGCGCCCACTGGAACGCCGCCGCCGGACGGCACGCCCGCCTGCTCCAGACCGCCCGGGCGCTCGCCGGCGTCGTCCTCGTCGGCGTGGGCCTCACCGTCTTCATCGTCGTACGGGGATCGGCCGCCCAGCTGGGCAACGTCCTCACCGCCACCCTCGCCGTCCTCGTCGGCGTCGCCCTGCTCGCCGGACCCTGGCTGATCCGGATGACGCAGGACCTCTCCGAGGAGCGGCTGATGCGCATCCGCGCCCAGGAGCGGGCCGAGGTCGCCGCCCACGTCCACGACTCGGTGCTGCACACCCTCACGCTGATCCAGCGGGGCGCGGAGGACGCCGGCGAGGTGCGCCGCCTGGCCCGGGCCCAGGAGCGCGAGCTGCGGAACTGGCTGTACAAGCCCGGGGGCACCGGGAAGGACGAGGCCGAGGAGCCGGCGACGCTGGCGGAGGCCGTGAAGAAGACCGCCGCCGAGGTGGAGGACCACCACGGGGTGCCCATCGAGGTCGTCGTCGTCGGCGACTGCCCGCTGGACGAGAGGCTGGCGGCGCAGGTCCAGGCCGCGCGCGAGGCGATGGTCAACGCCGCCAAGTACGGTGGCGAGGGCGGGCCGGTGCAGGTCTACGCCGAGGTGGAGGGGCAGACGGTGTTCGTGTCCGTACGGGACCGCGGGCCCGGCTTCGACATCGACGCGGTACCGGACGACCGCATGGGCGTACGAGAATCGATCATCGGCCGGATGCAGCGCAACGGCGGGACCGCTCGGCTGCGGTCCGCTCCCGACGGCGGCACCGAGGTCGAGCTGGAGATGGAGAGGGCGGCGAACGCAGGATGACCGGAGGCAGCATGTCCGACGAGAACACAGGCACGGCACCGACCAGGCGGGTCCGGGTGGTCCTCGTCGACGACCACCGGATGTTCCGCACCGGCGTGCAGGCCGAGATCGGCGAGACCGACCGCACCGGCGTCGAGGTCGTCGGCGAGGCGGCCGACGTCGACCAGGCCGTCACCGTCATCACCGCCACCCGGCCCGAGGTGGTCCTGCTCGACGTGCACCTGCCCGGCGGCGGGGGCGTCGAGGTACTGCGGCGCTGCGCCCCGCTGATGGGCGCCGTCGAGAACCCGGTGCGCTTCCTCGCGCTGTCGGTGTCGGACGCCGCCGAGGACGTCATCGGGGTCATCCGGGGCGGCGCGCGCGGCTACGTCACCAAGACCATCACCGGCACCGACCTGGTGGACTCGGTCTTCCGCGTGCAGGAGGGCGACGCGGTGTTCTCGCCGCGGCTGGCGGGCTTCGTGCTCGACGCGTTCGCCTCGACGGACGCGCCTCCGGTGGACGAGGACCTGGACCGGCTCACGCAGCGGGAGCGCGAGGTGCTGCGGCTGATCGCGCGCGGGTACGCGTACAAGGAGATCGCCAAGCAGCTCTTCATCTCGGTGAAGACGGTCGAGTCGCACGTCTCGGCGGTGCTCAGGAAGCTCCAGCTGTCCAACCGGCACGAGCTGACCCGCTGGGCCACGGCCCGCCGGCTGGTCTGATCCGCGGGGCGGTCCGGGCTGGTGGTCCGGGCCTGTGGTCCGGGCCGGGCATGTGATCCACGCCGCAGGGGGAGAGGGCAACCGCAAGGCGCTGCGCCGCCCTCTTCGATGGCGTGATGAGCCTGACGGGGACCCCCCTCTTCGCGGCGGCGGTCGCGCTGACCGTGATCGCCGTCGTCCTGCCGCTGGCCGTGTGGAGCCGGGTGCGCGGCCCCGCCGCCGTGCGCGTCGCCGCCCGCGGCACGATGCTCGTCTTCGCGCAGGCCACCGCCGTCGCGCTGGTGTTCGTGGGCATCAACCGGGACATGAACTTCTACACCTCGTGGGGCGACCTGCTCGGCACCGGGTCCTACGTCACCGCCGCCCCCGACCTCGGCCCGGACGGGCTCGGCGGGAAGAAGGCGCAGGAGGTGCAGCAGGCGCCGAAGGTCCGCCAGCAGTTCCAGCCGGTGGACGGCCTCGGCGGCCGGGTCCAGAAGACCGAGCTCGACGGGAAGGTCTCCGGGGTCAAGGGCGACGTCCTGGTGTGGCTGCCGCCGCAGTACGACGACCCGGCCTACAAGGGCAGGAAGTTCCCGGTGGTCGAGCTGATCCCCGGCATCCCGGGGACGGGCAAGTCCTGGTTCCAGGGACTCAAGGCGCACGAGGTGCTGGAGCCGCTGATGAGGAACGGCACGGTGCAGCCGTTCATCCTCGTCTCGCCGCGCGCCATGCTGCTCGGCAACGGCGACACCGGCTGCGCCAACCTCCCCGGCAAGGTCAACGCGGACAGCTGGTTCAGCGTCGACGTCCGCAAGATGGTCATCGACAACTTCCGGGCCTCCGACGAGGCGCGCACCTGGGGCGTGGCCGGGTACTCGGCCGGCGCGTACTGCGCCGCCAAACTGGCCATCGCCCACCCCGACCGCTACGCCGCCGCCGTCTCGCTGTCCGGGTACAACGACCCGGGCCAGGAGCCGTCCTCGCTGGTCGCCCAGGACCCGGAATTGCGCCGCACCCACAACCTGCTGAACCTGCTCAAGGCGGCGCCGGCGCCGCCCGCGGTCTCCCTGTGGATGTCCGGGGCCCAGCACGACGGCTACCTGTCCGGCATGGACCTCAAGGGCGCCGCGAAGAGCCCGACCGTGGTGCACGCGGAGAAGGTGACCGGCGGCCACAACCTCGAATCCTGGTCCAAGCAGCTGCCGCAGACCTTCGGCTGGCTGACCACGCAGGTCAAGGCGCCGTAACGGGGACGGGCACAGCGCCGGGCGGGGCTAGGCGGGGCGCGAGGCGCCGGCCCAGGGCATCGAGTCGAGCGGGGCGACCCGGACCGTCGAGCCCGGCCGCGGCGCGTGGATCATCTGACCGTTGCCGATGTACATGCCGACGTGCGTGATGCCGGAGTAGAAGAACACCAGGTCGCCGGGGGCCAGCTGGTCGCGGGAGACGCGGCGGCCGGCGTTGATCTGGGTGTACGTGGTGCGGGGGAGCGCGACCCCGGCCGACTTCCAGGCCGCCTGGGTCAGCCCCGAGCAGTCGAAGGACCCCGGGCCCGTCGCGCCCCAGACGTACGGCTTGCCGATCGCCCCGTACGCGAAGGCCACGGCGCGGGCGGCGCGCGAACCGTCGCCCGGCGCCGGGGCGGCGCGCCGCGCGGGCGCGGCGGCCGCGGCTGCGGGAGCGGCGGCTGCGGGGGCGGGGGCGGCGGCCGTGCGCGCCTCGTAGGCCGCGCGCTCCTCGGCGGTGAGCTTGGCCAGCTGCTGCCGGGCGGCGGCGAGCTTCGCCTCGATCTCGGCCTTGTGCCCGGCGAGTTCGTCCCGCTTGGTGCGCAGGTCCGAGGCCCGCCCGGCGGCCTGGGTCCGCAGTTTCCCGACCTCGTCCAGCCCGCGGCGCACGGCGGTGATCCCGGCGGCGTTGCGGTCGCCGGCGCGGGCGATGAAGGCGGCCTGGGCCAGGTACTCCTTCGGGTCGGCGGACAACGCGAGCCGTACGGCGGTGCCCAGGGAGCCGCCGCGGTACTGGGTGGCGGCCAGGGTGCCGAGCGCGCCGCGGGCGGTGTTGAGCCGGTCCGTCCTGCGGGCGGTCTCGTCGCGCAGGCCGGTCAGCGCGCGCTCGGCCTCGTCGGCCTGCTCCTTCGCCCCGTTGTACCGCTCGGTGGCGGCCTCGGCCTCCTCGTAGAGACGGTTCACCTCCGCCTCGACCTGGGCGGGGGTGGGCCGGGGATCGGCCTGGGAGGTGCCTTCGAACGCGGTGGCGGTGGCAGCGCCCGCGAGGGCGAGGGTGGCGGCGGTCCGTACGGTGCCGCCGGAGAACGGGCGCTGCCTGGGCTTTCGGTGACTGGCCACGCGGGCCTCACGTCCTTCCTCTGTCGGGTGCTTGCTGGAGGAGGACGCTAGACCCGGAGGTAACGGGCGGATGACGGGTGAGCACAAGTGGCCTGATGCGACCGGATGCGGCCGCTCCGGACCGGAGCGGATCGGCGCCGGAGGGCGGCGGTGAGGATATTGACCGCGGCCGGTCCGCCCGGTGTGATCAGCCGAAGAATCGCGTCAGCTCGGCGACGACGGCCTCCGGCTGCTCCTCCGGGAGGTAGTGGCCGCTGCCGTCGACGCGGACGACCCGGGTATCGGTGCCGAGCGCCGGGACGGCGCGGGTGAGCAGCTCGTAGTTGCTGTGCTCGCCGCCGAGGGCGAGCAGCGGGCCGGTCACCGGGGCGTACGAGGCGAGGTCGGCGATGTCCTGCCCGAAGGTCCGGTACCAGTCGTTTCCGGCCCGGATCGCGTCCGGGGAGTCGTACGCGCGGGCGTACACCGCGCGGGAACGCGCGTCGATCGCTGCCGGGTCGGCGGCGCCGTGGGCGAACAGCCAGTCCAGGAGGTGGTGGTAGCGGCCGGCGAGGAGCTGCTCGGGCAGGCCGTGCACCTGGTTGAGGGCGAACCACCACAGGTGGATGACCCCGGGCTGGGGGAGCAGGGTCATCCGGGCCCAGTCCTCGTCCGGGTGGGCCACGTCGAGGAGGGCGACGCGGCGGGTCGCCGCGGGGTGGTTGGCGGCGTGGGCGTAGGCGACCATCGCGCCGATGTCGTGCCCGGCGAGGTGCGCCGACGCGATGGACAGGTGGTCGAGGAGGGCGTGGACGTCCGCGGCCATCGTCTTCTTGTCGTACCCGCCGACGGGCTTGTCGGAGCCGCCCATGCCGCGCAGGTCCACCGCGATCACCCGGTGGCGGCGGGCCAGGGCCGGCATCACCTTGTGCCACTGCCACCACGTCTGGGGCCAGCCACCCAGGAGGACGAGGGGTTCTCCGGCGCTCTCGGGGCCGCTGTCCACGAAGTGCAGGCGGGTGCCGTTGACCTCGGCGAGGTGGCTGGTGAACCCGCCGTCGAGGGAGGCGGCGAGGGAGGCGTCGTCGAGCGGAAGGGGGGAGTGCGCGGGCATGGGGCGTCCTGGTGTCCTCGATGGATCGACCGTACGAAGTTTTCGTACGACGGAGCGACTGTACGAGATTTTCGAACAGTCCGACAGGGGTGGTGGCCGATCCGTACGAGATCTCCGTACAGTGGGTCCATGGCTGTCACCGCCGCCGAACCGGCCCACCCCGTCGCCGACCGCATCGCACTGGTCGACGTGCTGGCGGCGCTCGGCCACCCCGTCCGGCTGGAGATCGTCCGCAGGCTGGCCTCCGGCGAGGAGGCCTTCTGCGGTGAGGTCGTGCCGGACCTGCCCAGGTCGAGCGTCACCCACCACCTCAAGGCGCTGCGCGAGAGCGGGGTCATCTGCCAGCGGCCCCGCGGCCGCAAGCTCTTCCTCGTGCTGCGCCGCGACGACCTGGAGTCCCGGTTCCCCGGGCTGCTGGAGCTCGTCCTCAAGGACGAAGGGGCGTAGCGGGCGGCGACCCCGGGCCGGATTCCGCGATTTCCCGGGCCCGGGACCGGCTGTCGGTCCCGCCCCCTAGACTCGGAGGGCGATGAGCAGCCTCTTTGACGACAGTTTCCTGGCGGACTTCACCCCCTCCGACGAGGTCCCCCCGCCACCAGAGGAGCACGCCGCCCCGGAAGCGGGCGCGGACGACCTCTTCGGGGGCCGGTTCGACATGCCCCTGACCGGGGACGCGTACTACCGGGACGGCGCCCCCAGGCCCGTCATCGACCCGGCGACGCTCCTCGAGGGCCTCAACACCGAGCAGAGGGCCGCCGTCGTGCACGCGGGCTCCCCGCTGCTCATCGTGGCCGGCGCGGGCTCCGGCAAGACCCGGGTGCTGACCCACCGCATCGGGCACCTGCTGTCGGCGCGACACGTCCACCCCGGGCAGATCCTGGCGATCACCTTCACCAACAAGGCCGCCGGCGAGATGAAGGAGCGCGTCGAGGGCCTCGTCGGCCCCCGCGCCAACGCCATGTGGGTGTCCACCTTCCACAGCGCGTGCGTGCGCATCCTGCGCCGCGAGTCCAAGCGCCTCGGCTTCACGTCCTCGTTCTCGATCTACGACGCGGCCGACTCCAAGCGGCTGATGGCGCTCGTCTGCCGCGACCTGGACCTGGACCCGAAGAAGTTCCCGCCGAAGGCCTTCAACGCCAAGGTCTCCAACCTGAAGAACGAGCTGATCGACGAGGAAGCCTTCGCCGACCAGGCCGCAGACGGTTTCGAGAAGACCCTGGCCCAGGCGTACGCGATGTACCAGGGGCGGCTGCGTGAGGCCAACGCGCTGGACTTCGACGACATCATCATGACCACCGTCCACCTGCTCCAGGCCTTCCCGGACGTCGCCGAGCACTACCGGCGACGCTTCCGGCACGTCCTCGTCGACGAGTACCAGGACACGAACCACGCCCAGTACACGCTGGTGCGCGAGCTGGTCGGCACCGGCTACCCGGACCTGCCGCCCGCCGAGCTCTGCGTGGTGGGTGACGCCGACCAGTCGATCTACGCCTTCCGCGGCGCGACCATCCGCAACATCCTCCAGTTCGAGGAGGACTACCAGGACGCGACGACGATCCTGCTGGAGCAGAACTACCGTTCCACGCAGACGATCCTCTCCGCGGCCAACGCGGTCATCGAGCGCAACGAGAACCGCCGCGCCAAGAACCTGTGGACCGAGGCCGGCACCGGCGCGGTGATCACCGGCTACGTCGCGGACACCGAGCACGACGAGGCGCAGTTCGTCGCGGACGAGATCGACCGGCTGACGGACGCGGGCGACGCCAAGGCCGGCGACGTCGCGATCTTCTACCGGACGAACGCGCAGTCGCGCGTGTTCGAGGAGATCTTCATCCGGGTCGGGCTGCCCTACAAGGTCGTCGGCGGCGTGCGCTTCTACGAGCGCAAGGAGGTGCGCGACGTCCTCGCGTACCTGCGCGTCCTCGCGAACCCCGAGGACAACGTCCCGCTGCGCCGGATCCTGAACGTGCCCAAGCGCGGCATCGGCGACCGTGCCGAGGCGATGATCGACGCGCTCGCGATGCGGGAGAAGATCACCTTCCCGCAGGCGCTGCGGCGCGTGGACGAGGCCTTCGGCATGGCGGCGCGCTCGACGAACGCGGTGAAGCGTTTCAACGTGATGATGGAGGAGCTCCGGACGATCGTCGACTCCGGCGCGGGCCCGGCGGTGGTGCTGGAGGCGGTGCTGGAGCGTACGGGGTACCTGGCCGAGCTCCAGGCGTCGACCGACCCGCAGGACGAGACGCGGATCGAGAACCTGCAGGAGCTGGCGGCGGTGGCGCTGGAGTTCGAGCAGGCGCGCGAGGCCGCGGCGGCCGAGGCCGAGGCCGCGGCGGACGGGGCCTCCGCTGACGCGGGCGGTGCCGGTGCGGGTGCCGACGTTGTCGACGCGGACGCGGACGCGGACGTTGTCGACGCGGACGCGGCGGGCGATGCGGCGGCCGCGGACGCCGGGCCCGGGACCCTCGCCCAGTTCCTGGAGCAGGTCGCGCTCGTCGCCGACTCCGACCAGATCCCGGACGAGGAGACGGACGGCTCGGGCGTCATCACACTGATGACCCTGCACACCGCCAAGGGCCTGGAGTTCCCGGTGGTCTTCCTGACCGGCATGGAGGACGGGGTCTTCCCGCACATGCGCGCGCTCGGCCAGACCAAGGAACTGGAGGAGGAGCGCCGCCTCGCGTACGTCGGGATCACGCGCGCCCGGGAGCGGCTGTACCTGACGCGTTCCTCGATGCGCAGCGCGTGGGGGACTCCCTCGTACAACCCGCCGTCGCGGTTCCTGGAGGAGATCCCGGCCGAGTACCTGACGTGGAAGCGCACCGGCGCCGCGCAGAAGCCGGCCGGTCCGATGCGCAGTTCCGGCTACGGGTCGGGATCGGGCTACGGTTCGGGCTCCGGCGGCGGCAAGGCCACGTTCGGGACCTCCCCCGAGTCGTTCCTGTCCTCGTCGCGCACGAAGTCGGGCCCCTCCGGCTTCGCCACGCGCCGGGCGACGGACAAGCCGGTCGTCGCGCTGGTGGTCGGGGACCGGGTCACGCACGACCAGTTCGGGCTCGGCACCGTCATGGAGGTCAAGGGAGCGGGCGCGGACGCGCAGGCCACCATCGACTTCGGGGACGACAAGCCGAAGCGGCTGCTGCTGCGTTACGCACCGGTGCAGAAGCTGTAGGGCACGGACCCGCCGCCGGGCCGTACCTCGAAGTGGAGGTGGGGGCCGGTGGAGTTGCCGGAG
>NZ_JBHXSY010000019.1:0-140883 GCF_042715295.1 Streptomyces sp. NPDC058701
CCCGGCGCGCGCGCCCCGGCCGGCGGCCGCGGGCGCCGACAGCCCGTACCCGTAGGACCCGTACGCGGAGCCGACGGCCCGTACGCACACCCGCACCGTGGACTGGAGAGGGCGGACGCATGATCTCCGAAGAGCTGAAGGCCGAACTGCTGGACGTGGGCCTGGAGGCCGCGCGGAGGGCCGGAGAACTGCTGCGCGACGGCAGGCCGGCCGATCTGGCGGTGGCGGCGACCAAGAGCAGCCCCATCGACGTGGTCACGGAGATGGACATCGCGGCGGAGAAGCTGATCACCGGCATCCTCGCCGAGCGGCGGCCCCAGGACGGGCTGCTGGGCGAGGAGGGCGCGGACGTCGCGGGGACGAGCGGTGTCCGCTGGGTCGTCGACCCGCTGGACGGCACGGTGAACTACCTGTACGGCCTGCCCGCCTGGAGCGTGTCGATCGCGGCCGAGTACCGGGGCGAGACCGTGGCGGGGGTCGTCGAGGTGCCGCTGCGCGGGGAGACGTTCCACGCGCTGCTCGGCGGCGGGGCCTGGCTCGGCGCCCGGCGGCTCGCCTGCCGGCCGGCGGCCCCGCTGGACCAGGCGCTGGTGGCGACGGGCTTCGCGTACCTCCAGCCGCGGCGGGCCCAGCAGGCGAAGGTCGGGCAGCGGATCATCCCCCTGGTGCGGGACATCCGGCGGGGCGGGTCGGCCGCTGTGGACCTGTGCGACGTGGCCGCCGGGCGGCTGGACGGCTACTACGAGCGCGGGCTGAACCCGTGGGACCTGGCGGCCGGGGACCTGATCGCCCGGGAGGCGGGCGCGGTGACCGGCGGCCGCCCGGGGAAGCCGGCCTCGGGGGAGCTGGCCCTGGCGGCCACTCCCGCGGTCTTCGCCTCGCTCCAGCCCCTCCTGGACGAGGCCGGGGCCTGGCACGACTGACCGCCGGCCGAACCGTCGGCTCCTGCTGCCGTCTCGGCCGGGGCCGCCGGCTGCGGTGCCCGGGCCCGGACATGACGGGACCCCGGCCGCCCTCGGGCGGCCGGGGTCCCGTCATGTCCGGCGGGGGTGCGGCTCAGCAGGCGGGCACGGCGGCCGTGGCCGGGACCCCGTGCTCGGCGACGGTCACCGGGACGCCGTGCTCGGCGGCCAGTCGCTGGAGGTCCTCCAGCTCCGCCTGTTCCACTTCCGCCAGGAAGTCGTCGCCCGCTTCGCGGGCCTGTCGGAGGTCGGTTTGCGTGGTTCGGATGCGCTGCAGGAGACCAGCGGTGAATGCGTCCATGGTTCGCCCCCTCTTCGTGGGTCGGCGGCGGCACGTGGCAGTGCGCCGTCAGGGAGTGGATTGGGGTGTCCTCACGTCTTCCCCGGCCCCGAGCGCCCAGAAACCTCGGGGGGACGGGGAATCCTCACTTCCGTCCCGCCCGCCCCTCCGTGCCCCCCTGCACGCGACGCCTTACAGCCGGTTTACCGCCGAAACGGGCAGGATGGGCGACGCAACACACGTGTGCCCTTCTGGGCTCGGAGGAAGGAAACGACGTGCGCGTACTCGTCGTCGAGGACGAGCAGCTGCTCGCCGATGCGGTGGCCACCGGACTGCGCCGGGAGGCCATGGCCGTGGACGTCGTGTACGACGGCGCCGCAGCCCTTGAGCGCGTCGGAGTGAACGACTACGACGTGGTCGTGCTCGACCGGGACCTCCCGCTCGTGCACGGCGACGACGTCTGCCGGAAGATCGTCGAGCTCGGCATGCCCACCCGCGTGCTGATGCTGACGGCGTCCGGCGACGTCAGCGACCGCGTGGAGGGGCTGGAGCTCGGGGCGGACGACTACCTCCCCAAGCCCTTCGCCTTCACCGAGCTGACCGCCCGCGTGCGGGCGCTCGGGCGGCGTACGACCGTCGCCCTGCCGCCCGTGCTGGAGCGGGCCGGGATCAAGCTGGACCCGAACCGGCGCGAGGTGTTCCGCGAGGGCAGGGAGGTGCAGCTGGCGCCCAAGGAGTTCGCGGTGCTGGAGGTCCTCATGCGCAGCGAGGGGACCGTCGTCTCCGCGGAGCAGCTCCTGGAGAAGGCCTGGGACGAGAACACGGACCCCTTCACCAACGTCGTGCGGGTCACGGTCATGACCCTGCGGCGCAAGCTGGGCGAGCCGCCGGTCATCGTGACCGTACCCGGTTCCGGATACCGGATCTGATGCGCGTGGCAGCCAGTCCGGCGCCACCGCCCGCGCCGCCGAAACCGACCTGGGACCCCGGCCAGCCCGAGGGTCCCTTCCCGTGGCTGCGGCCGACCATCCGCATACGCCTCACGCTGCTCTACGGCGGGATGTTCCTGATCGCCGGCATCCTGCTGCTGTCGATCATCTACCTGTTGGCGGCGCAGGCCCTGCGGGAGGGCAACGCGCTGCCGTTCCAGATCGTCGGCGGCGAGCAGGTGAAGGTCTCCAGCAACACCTGCCCGGGCGTGGTGGGCATCGAGCAGACCCACAGCCAGTTCAACGCCGCCATCAACCAGTGCGTCCTGGAACAGCGCCGGCACGCGCTGGACGACCTGCTGAGCCGGTCGCTGATGGCCCTGCTGGGCCTGAGCATCATCGCCTTCGCCTTCGGCTACGCGATGGCCGGCCGGGTGCTCTCGCCCCTGGGCAAGATCACCCGTACCGCCCGCCGGGTGGTCGGCTCCGACCTGACCCGGCGGATCGAACTGGACGGGCCGGACGACGAGCTCAAGGAGCTGGCCGACACCTTCGACGAGATGCTCGACCGGCTGGAGCGGGCCTTCACCGCGCAGCAGCGCTTCGTGGCGAACGCCTCGCACGAGCTGCGCACGCCGCTGGCGATCAACCGGACCCTGCTGGAGGTGCACCTCTCCGATCCGGGGGCCCCGGTGGAGCTCCAGCAGCTCGGGAAGACCCTCCTGGCCACCAACGAGCGCAGCGAGCAGCTGGTCGAGGGCCTGCTGCTGCTGGCCCGGAGCGAGAACCAGATCGTCGAGCGCAAGCCCGTGGACCTGGCGGAGGTCGCCTCGCGCGCCCTCGACCAGGCCCGGGCGGAGGCCGAGGCGAAGGGCGTGGAGATCCGCGGCGAGCGCGCACTGGCCGTCGTCCAGGGCAACGGCGTGCTGCTGGAGCGGATCGCCCTGAACCTGGTGCAGAACGCCGTCCGGTACAACGTGCCGGAGGGCGGCTGGGTCGAGGTCACGACCGAGGCCCAGCCCGGCCAGGCGGTGCTCCTGGTATCGAACACGGGTCCCGTTGTTCCCGCGTACGAGGTGGACAACCTGTTCGAGCCGTTCAGGCGGCTGCGTACGGAGCGAACGGGCAGCGACAAGGGGGTCGGGCTCGGCCTCTCCATCGCGCGCTCCGTGGCGCGCGCACACGGCGGCAGGATCCAGGCGGTACCCCGGGAAGGCGGTGGCCTCGTGATGCGTGTCACTCTTCCCTTGTGAGACCCCCAGCCCGTGTTCGCTGACGGCTGAACGCGTGGCATGTGCAGCCAGCGGGCCCTGTGTGATCGATCACAGTGTCCGGTGTCCGCCCATGTGCGTTCAGTGACTCCGGGGCGGCCGGAAAGCCCGGGAAGTCCGGGTTTCCGGCCCCCCTGATGGCGGGAAATACACGGGGTGGCGTTTGTGCAAGACGGCCCCCGGACCGTGTACGGTCCCGGTCGTCATCCCAGCCAATCGCACCTCTACGTGGGCGGCTGGGTGTCGATTCAGTAACAGACCTTGATGTGAGGCAAAATCTCCGCCTCAGGTCGGGCACAAGTCCGGCCTCTCGCGCGTTACGTGCGCTGAGACACCGCTAACACCCAGAGGGGGAGAGCGAACAATGGCAACGGACTACGACACCCCACGCAAGACCGACGACGACGTCGACAACGACAGCATTGAAGAGCTGAAGGCCCGGCGTAACGACAAGTCGTCCTCGGCTTCGGACATGGACGAGTTCGACTCGGCCGAGAGCCTGGAGCTTCCCGGTGCGGACCTCTCCAACGAGGAGCTGGCCGTCCGGGTTCTGCCCAAGCAGGCCGACGAGTTCACCTGCATGAGCTGCTTCCTGGTGCACCACCGCAGCCAGCTGGCGCGTGAGAAGAACGGCCAGCCGATCTGTCGCGACTGCGACTGAGAGGCGACGGCCGTGGCTGGCTCCACACCGTTCCGGAAGCGACGCTTCCGGAAATCAGGTGAACCGGCGGAGACGCAGGAGGCGATCACGGGCCCGGAAACGGGTCCTGGGGCTCCCGGCGGCTCCGCCCTTGAGGCGACAGCCGTGCCCGCCGACACCGCCGCGGCGGTGCCGTCGGACACAGGAACCGGCGAGGGAACCCGGCAGCGGTCCGGGGCCCGTCGGCTGCAATCCGTGCGGAACGGTGTACGCAGGGGCGGCGAAGGCGTCAGGGGCGCCGCCCTGTACATCGCCGACCGGATCATCGAGAACGCACCGCGCGTTCCGGTTCGGGACCTCGCGACGCTGCGCGCGCAGTTCCCGGGCCTCGGCCCCGAACAGCTCGCGGACAAGCTGATCTCGGGCGCCGCCAACGCCACCTCCACCGTCGGCGCGGGCGTCGGGGCGGCCGCGATGCTGCCCGTACCGCCCGCCATGATCGCCGAACTGACCGCCGAGGTCACCTGCGTCGCGGCGATCGAACTGAAGCTCCTCGCCGAGCTCCACGAGGTCTACGGCCAGCGGCCGCCCGGCAACCTCAAGGAACGCAGCCTCGCCTACCTGACCGCGTGGACCGAGGAGCGCGGGGTCGACCTGACCAAGCCGACCACGCTCAACGCCGCCCTCGGCGGCCAGATGAAGCGCGAACTGCGCCAGCAGATCACCAAGCGGATGGTCCGCAACCTGCCGAACCTCATCCCGTTCATGGTCGGCGCGGCCGTCGGAGCGGTCATGAACCGCCGCGACACCCGGAAAGTCGCCGAGAAGGTGCGTACGGACCTGCGTGCGCGCGCCGTGCCGTGGGACGCCCTGGCGCAGCTCCCGCCCCTGGAGTCCCCCGCCCAGCCCCTTCCCGAGGCCATCAGGGCCGCACTGGAGCCCCCCGCCCCGGAGGACTGAGGCCCGCCCCCCCCGGAACCGCGCGGGAGCGGCTAGCCCTTGGCCGCGCGGATCGCCGAGGCCAGCGCCTGCGGCTCCCGGGTGGAGACGTACACGTACGGGGTCGGATCCGCCGGGTCGGTCACCTCGACGCGGACCGCGGTGGGCACGTAGCTGCGCATGAACATGAAGGCGCGGGTGTCGGCCTTGTGCGTGCGCCAGGCCGCCGACTCCTCGGCGTCCAGGATTTCGGGCTCCCCGAGTGCCGCCACCGGGATCCGCGCGTCCCCCGCCGCCAGCGAGCCGTTGACCACGCGCACGCGCGCGGAGCCGTACGAGCTCACCGCCAGCCCCGCCAGCGCCGTGCCCCCGACCAGGCCGGCCAGCAGCGCCAGCGAGCCCAGCGGCAGCAGCATCAGCGCGCACGCCAGGCCGATCAGTACGGCGATGACCCACCAGGAGCGGGGGGCGGTCAGGCGTTCGTCGTGGTGCGCGGGGGAGGGCTGCATGCGGCCAAGCCTGCCACGAGGCGACCGGCGGGTGGCCGCGCGGGTAAGGTCTGCGGCTGTGAGTGGACGAAACACAGTGCTGACGCCCCCGGCCGACGCCGCCGCACCGGTCCGGCACCCCGACGCCCCGGCGCCCGGCGAACTCCTCGGTGCGCACTACGAGCACTGCTTCGGCTGTGGCGGGGGCCAGCCGCACGGGCTCCACCTGGAGGCCCGCGCGGGCGAGGGCGTGCGCATCACGGCCGAGTTCACCGTACGCGCCGCCCACCAGGGCGCTCCCGGCCTCGCCCACGGCGGAGTGCTGGCCACCGCGCTCGACGAGACGCTCGGCTCCCTGAACTGGCTGCTGCGCGTCATCGCGGTGACGGGACGGCTGGAGACCGACTTCGTGCGGCCCGTGCCCGTGGGCACCGTGCTGCACCTGGAGGCCGAGGTCACCGCGGTCGCCGGGCGGAAGATCTACTGCACCGCCGTCGGCCGGATAGGCGGCCCGCGGGGCCAGGTCGCCGTGCGCGCCGACGCCCTGTTCATCGAGGTGAAGGTCGACCACTTCATCGACAACGGACGGCCCGAGGAGATCCAGGCGGCCATGGCCGACCCGGACCAGGTCAGGCGCGCACGCGCCTTCGAGGTGAACCCCTGATGTCCCAGAACGACTACGAGCCCCGCCACGACGTCGACGTGCTGATCCGGCGCGTGGACCCCGAGGTGCCGCTCCCCGCCTACGGTCACCCCGGCGACGCCGGCTGCGACCTCGTGACCACCACCGCCGCCGAGCTCGCGCCGGGCGAGCGGACGGTCCTGCCCACCGGGGTGTCCATCGCCCTGCCCGACGGGTACGCGGCGTTCGTGCACCCGCGGTCGGGCCTGGCCGCACGCTGCGGGCTCGCGCTCGTGAATGCCCCGGGGACGGTGGATGCCGGGTACCGTGGGGAGATCAAGGTGATCGTGGTCAATCTCGACCCGCGCGAGAGCGTCCGGTTCGAGCGTTTCGACCGCATTGCCCAGCTGGTTGTCCAGCGGGTCGAGAAGGTGCGCTTCCACGAGGTGGCGGAACTTCCCGGCTCGGCCCGGGCCGAGGGGGGTTTCGGCTCCACCGGCGGTCATGCGGCCGTGGCCGGATCCGGGGCTGGTCAGCAGGGTGGGAATGGCTACGCTTCGGTCGTAACCGACCGGGAAGGACAGTGACGTGTTCGGACGTCGCAAGAAGAACGACTCCGTCCAGGACGGCGGCGCGGCCGAGCAGGTCGTCGACGCCACGGGCGCTGATGAGCGGGACGAGGCCGAGGGTCAGGACGTCGCTGCCGCGCCGCGCCGGATGAACCTGCCGCCCGCCCCGCGCCCCGACGGTCCCTGGGACGCGACCGAGGTGCTCGGCGACCCCGCCGACGGACGCGTCGACCTGGGCGGCATCCTCGTACCCGGTGTCGAGGGCATGGAGCTGCGCGTCGAGGTCGCCGGTGACGCGATCGTGGCCGCGACCGTGGTGCTGGGCGACAGCGCCGTGCAGCTGCAGGCCTTCGCGGCGCCCAAGAAGGAAGGCATCTGGGGCGAGGTCCGCGACGAGATCGCCACGGGCATCACCCAGCAGGGCGGCATCATCGACGAGGCCGAGGGCCCGCTGGGCTGGGAGCTGCGCGCCCAGGTGCCCGTACCGCTGCCCGACGGTCAGACCGGAGCCCAGCTGGTCCGCTTCGTCGGCGTCGACGGACCGCGCTGGTTCCTGCGCGGCGTCATCTCCGGCCAGGGCGCGGTGCGCCCCGAGTCGGCGGGCGTGCTGGAGCAGATCTTCCGGGACACGGTCGTCGTCCGCGGCGACGGTCCGATGGCCCCGCGCGACCCGATCGTCCTGAAGCTGCCGAACGACGCCCAGATGGTGCCGGACGGCGTGCAGACGACGACGGAGGAGCAGGAGGGTTCCCGCTTCGGCGGCGGCATGGGCCAGCTGGAGCGCGGCCCGGAGATCACCGAGGTCCGCTGACCCCGGAGATCACCGAGGTCCGTCGGCCCGGCGCCCCGCGCAGGTACCCGCGCGGGGCGCCGGGCGCAGGGAGCACGACGGCCTTCGGCGCTGGGCCCCACTTCCTCCGGGAGGTGGGGCCCACCGCCGTTCCCGGGCCCCGACGGGTGCGTCAGGGATGCGTCAGGGATGGGCGTGCGGCCCCCCGTCGGTGCGTGAACGGCGCGGACGTCCCAGAGAATGGACGCATGGGACGCGGCAAGCTCAGGATCTATCTCGGCGCGGCGCCCGGCGTGGGCAAGACCTACGCGATGCTCTCCGAGGGCCACCGCAGGGTCGAGCGGGGCGGGGACGTCGTCGTCGGCTTCGTCGAGCACCACGGCCGGCCGCGCACCGAGGTCATGCTGCACGGCCTCGAAGCGGTGGAGCGCAGGGAGCTGGGGCACCGTGGCGCCGCCTTCACCGAGATGGACGTGGACGCGCTGCTCGCCCGCTCGCCCGCCGTGGCGCTCGTGGACGAGCTGGCGCACACCAACGTGCCGGGCTCGCGGAACGCCAAGCGGTGGCAGGACGTGGAGGAGCTGCTCCGGGCCGGGATCGACGTGGTGACCACGGTGAACATCCAGCACCTGGAGTCGCTCGGGGACGTGGTCGAGTCGATCACCGGGGTCCGGCAGCGGGAGACCGTACCGGACGAGGTGGTCCGGCGGGCCGACCAGATCGAGCTCGTCGACATGTCGCCGCAGGCCCTGCGCCGGCGGATGGCGCACGGCAACATATACAAGTCCGACAAGGTCGACGCGGCCCTGTCCAACTACTTCCGCCCCGGGAACCTCACCGCCCTGCGCGAGCTGGCCCTGCTGTGGGTGGCCGACCGGGCCGACGAGTACCTCCAGCAGTACCGGGGCGAGCACGACATCCGCTCGACCTGGCAGGCGCGGGAGCGGATCGTCGTCGGCCTCACCGGCGGCCCCGAGGGCCGCACGCTGATCCGGCGGGCCTCCCGGGTGGCGGCCAAGGGCTCGGGCAGCGAGATCCTCGCCGTCTACATCGCCCGCAGCGACGGGCTCACCGCCGCCTCGCCGAAGGAGCTCGCGGTCCAGCGGACCCTGGTCGAAGACCTCGGCGGAACGTTTCACCACGTGATCGGGGACAACATCCCCGACGCCCTGCTGGAATTCGCCCGCGGGGTCAACGCCACCCAGATCGTGCTCGGCTCGAGCCGCCGCCGTTCCTGGCAGTACGTCTTCGGACCCGGCGTCGGCGCGAGCGTGGCCCGCGACTCGGGTCCCGACCTCGACGTCCACATCGTCACGCACGAGGAGGTCGCCAAGGGGCGCGGCCTGCCAGTGGTCCGCTCGGCGGCCCGGCTCGGACGGCCGCGGATCGTGGCCGGCTGGGTCGTCGGCGTGATCTTCCCCGTCCTGCTCTGCGTCCTGCTGACCCACGTGGACATGGACCCGGGGCTGGCCAACGACATGCTGCTCTTCCTGGCGCTGACGGTCGCCGCCGCCCTGCTCGGCGGACTCTGGCCAGCGCTGGCCTCGGCCGCCTTCGGCTCGCTGCTGCTGAACTACTTCTTCGCGCCGCCGCTGCACCGGTTCACCATCTCCGACCCCAAGAACATCGTGGCCATCGCCGTCTTCTTCGGCGTCGCCGTCTCCGTCGCCTCGGTGGTGGACCTGGCCGCCCGGCGCACCCACCAGGCGGCGCGGCTGCGCGCCGAGTCGGAGATCCTCTCCTTCCTCGCGGGCAGCGTGCTGCGCGGCGAGACCCGGCTGGACGCGCTGTTGGAGCGGGTGCGCGAGACCTTCGCCATGGAGTCCGTCGCCCTGCTGGAGCGGGCAGGCGACGTCGAGCCGTGGAACCGGGCCGGGAGCGTCGGCCCGAACCCGGCCGCCCGCCCCGAGGACGCCGACGTCGACATGCCGATCGGCGACCACATGGCGCTGGCCCTGTCCGGACGCGTGCTGCCCGCCGAGGACCGCCGGGTGCTCGGCGCCTTCGCCGCCCAGGCCGCCGTGGTGCTGGACCGGCAGCGGCTGGTCGGCGAGGCCGAGGAGGCCCGCCGGATGGCCGAGGGCAACCGGATCCGGACCGCGCTGCTGGCCGCCGTCAGCCACGACCTGCGCACGCCGCTGGCCTCCATCAAGGCCTCGGTGACGTCGCTGCGCTCCGACGACGTGGAATGGTCCGAGGAGGACCGGGCCGAGCTGCTGGAGGGCATCGAGGCCGGCGCCGACCGGCTCGACCACCTGGTGGGCAACCTGCTGGACATGTCCCGGCTCCAGACCGGCACCGTCGCCCCGCTGATCCGCGAGATCGACCTCGACGAGGTGGTCCCGATGGCGCTGGGCGGCGTACCGGAGGACAGCGTGCTGCTGGACGTGCCCGAATCGCTGCCCATGGTGGCGGTGGACCCGGGGCTGCTGGAGCGGACCGTGGCCAACGTCGTCGAGAACGCCGTCAAGTACAGCCCGGCGGACCAGCCGGTGCTGGTGGCGGCCAGCTTCCTCGGCGACCGGGTGGAGGTACGGGTCGTCGACCGGGGCCCCGGCGTTCCCGACGAGGCCAAGGACCGGATCTTCGCCCCGTTCCAACGGCACGGCGACGCCCCCCGCGGAGCGGGCGTGGGCCTCGGGCTGGCGGTCGCCCGCGGCTTCGCCGAGGCCATGGACGGCACCCTGGCCGCCGAGGACACCCCGGGAGGCGGACTCACGATGGTGCTCACCCTGCGCGCCGCGGACCGGGGCGGCGGGCCGACGCGCGTCACGGTCGACGGCGAGGGCCGGAGCGTGCGGCCCGGCCACGAGGAGGAGGACGCCCCCGGCGACCACCGGGAGCACGCCCCCGGCATCGGCGCCCATCCCGGCGCCCGTCCCGAACAGGAGCGCGGTCGCGACGACCGTGACCGGACACGACAGAAAGCAGGACCCCGATGACCCGGGTGCTCGTGGTGGAAGACGAGCCGCAGATCGTGCGCGCCCTCGTGATCAACCTGAAGGCGCGCCAGTACGAGGTCGACGCGGCCGTCGACGGCGCGGGCGCCCTGGAGCTCGCGGCCGCCCGCCACCCCGACGTGGTCGTCCTGGACCTGGGCCTGCCCGACATGGACGGGGTCGAGGTGATCAGGGGCCTGCGCGGCTGGACCCGGGTGCCGATCCTGGTCCTGTCCGCCCGGCACAGCTCCGACGAGAAGGTCGAGGCCCTGGACGCGGGTGCCGACGACTACGTCACCAAGCCCTTCGGCATGGACGAGCTGCTGGCCCGGCTGCGGGCCGCCGTACGCCGGGCCGAGCCCGCCGCCGGGGCCGGCGGGGACGAGGTGGTCGTGGAGACCGCGGGCTTCACGGTGGACCTGGCGGCCAAGAAGGCCGTACGGGAAGGACGCGACGTCCGGCTCACGCCCACCGAGTGGCACCTGCTGGAGGTGCTGGTCCGCAACGGTGGCAAGCTCGTCAGCCAGAAGCAGCTGCTCCGGGAGGTCTGGGGACCCTCGTACGGCACCGAGACGAACTACCTGCGCGTGTACATGGCGCAGCTGCGCCGGAAACTGGAGGCGGACCCGTCGCACCCGCGCCACTTCATCACCGAACCCGGCATGGGGTACCGCTTCGAGAGGTAGCCGGGACGCCGGTACGCTTCCTGTATGAGTGCTGAACCGCGTCCCGAGAAGTCCGCGAAGCCGGTCCGGCCCGCGGGCCGGTTCCGCCGGATGATAGAGCGGCTGTCCACCTCGCAGGAGGAGCTGCATTCGGCGGAGCTGCAGGAGGACGCAGAGGCCGCGGGGTGCCTGCGGATCTGCGACTGTTCCGACCGCCAGATAGTCAAGGTGACCGGAACGCTGCGTACGGTCACCCTGCGACCCCGGGCGGGCGTCCCCGCGCTGGAGGCGGAGCTCTTCGACGGCTCCGCCGCGCTCGACGTGGTCTGGCTCGGCCGTCGCTCGATCGTGGGAATCGAGCCGGGCCGCCGCATGATCGCCTCCGGACGCATTGCCATGTCCCATGGCCGTCGGGTGCTCTTCAACCCGAAGTACGAACTCCGACCGCTCGGACAGGAGCACTAACCGGTGACGTCTTTCGACAGACCGACCACCCCAGACCCCGCCTCCTCCGCCCCTTCCGAGGACCAGAAGGCGGTGACGCAGGCGGCGCTCTTCGACGCCTTCGGAGGCATCCGGGGCACCGTGGAGACGATGCTCCCCGGGCTGCTCTTCGTCATGATCTACACGATCAACAAGGACGTGAAGCTGTCCGCCATCGCGGCGGGCGCCGTCGCGGTCCTGCTGGTGATCGTGCGGCTGCTGCGCAAGGACACCGTGAAGCACGCCTTCAGCGGCGTCTTCGGCGTGGGCGTCGGCGTGGCCTTCGCCCTGTTCACGGGCAGCGCGAAGGGCTTCTACCTGCCGGGCATGATCTACGGCGTCGGCCTGGGCGCGGCCTTCACGATCTCGGCGCTGGTCGGCTTCCCGCTGCTGGGCGTGATGCTGGGGCCGGTCTTCAAGGAGAACCTGTCCTGGCGCACCCGCAACCCCGGCCGCAAGAAGGCGTACACCAAGGCCAGCCTGGCGTGGGGCCTGATCTTCCTCGCCAAGTACGCGATCCTCTTCCCGCTGTACTGGTGGGGCGACGCGACGCAGCTGGGCTGGGTCCTGATCGCGCTGAAGCTGCCGCCGATGGTGCTCGCGGTGTACTTCACCTGGGTCTTCCTGGCCAAGGCGCCCCCGCCGATCAACGTGATCGAGGAGTGGGAGGCCGAGGAGCGCGCCGAGAAGGCCGCCAAGGCGGCGAAGGCGGCGGCCAAGGAACCCGGCCTCTGACACGCGGGACACGCGAAGGGGGCGGGACGACCGGTCGGTCGTCCCGCCCCCTTCGTACGTCGTACCCCCGCGGGCGTGCGGAGCTACGGGCGGCGGGCCTGGAGGAGGATCTCCAGCTGCTCCTCACGGGCCTGGGCGGCCACGAACAGCAGCTCGTCACCGGGCTCCAGGGTCTCCTCACCGTGCGGGGTGAGGACCCGGTTGCCCCGGATGATCGTGACCAGCGAGGTGTCCTCGGGCCAGCTGATCTCGCTGATCTGGGTGCCCGCGACCGAGGAGTCGGACGGCAGGGTCAGCTCGACGAGGTTGGCGTCGCCGTGGCTGAAGCGCAGCAGCCGTACGAGGTCGCCGACACTGACGGCCTCCTCGACGAGCGCCGACATCAGGCGCGGTGTGGAGACGGCGACGTCCACGCCCCAGGACTCGTTGAAGAGCCATTCGTTCTTCGGGTTGTTGACGCGGGCCACCACGCGGGGGACCCCGTACTCGGTCTTGGCGAGCAGTGAGACGACGAGGTTGACCTTGTCGTCGCCGGTCGCCGCGATGACCACGTTGCAGCGCTGGAGCGCCGCCTCGTCCAGCGAGGTGATCTCACAGGCGTCGGCCAGCAGCCACTCGGCCTGCGGGACCCGCTCCACCGAGATGGCGGTCGGGGCCTTGTCGACGAGGAGCACCTCGTGGCCGTTCTCCAGCAGTTCGGCCGCGATGGACCGGCCCACCGCGCCCGCCCCGGCGATCGCGACCCTCATGCGTGTGCCTCCTCAGGCCCCTCGGCGAAGGCCGCCTCGACCTTGTCGATCTCGTCCGTGCGCATCATCACGTGGACGAGGTCGCCTTCCTGGAGCACCGTCGCGGACGTCGGCAGCACGGCCTCGCCCAAGCGGGTGAGGAACGCGACGCGGACGCCCGTCTCCTCCTGCAGCTTGCTCACCTTGTGCCCGATCCAGGCCGTGGAGGTGTGCACCTCCGCGAGCTGTACGCCGCCGCTCGGGTCGCGCCACAGCGGCTCGGCGCCCGACGGCAGCAGCCGGCGCAGCATCTGGTCGGCGGTCCACCGCACGGTCGCGACGGTGGGGATGCCGAGGCGCTGGTAGACCTCGGCGCGCTTGGGGTCGTAGATGCGGGCGGCGACGTTCTCGACGCCGAACATCTCCCGGGCCACGCGGGCCGCGATGATGTTGGAATTGTCACCGCTGGAGACGGCCGCGAAAGCGCCCGCGTCCTCGATCCCGGCCTCCCGCAGAGTGTCCTGGTCGAAGCCGACACCGGTGACGCGGCGGCCGCCGAATCCGGCTCCCAGCCGACGGAATGAGGTGGGGTCCTGGTCGACGACCGCGACCGTATGCCCCTGCTGTTCCAGGGTCTGCGCGAGGGCGGAGCCCACTCTTCCGCAGCCCATGATGACGATGTGCACGGCCGTCCTTCCGGCTGTCAGCGCTCGCTGGTTTCCAGCCTCATTGCATGCTCTGGCATAACAGGGTCTCAGACCATGGCCCAAGCTACACACGGGCGGTCACGAGCGGGGCTTCTTGCGGCGCAGTCGGGGAGGAATTGCGGTGGGATCGCGACGTGGGGGGTGGGGGGTTCGTCAGGCCGATTTCGAACGCTTACGATCCTCTCCGTGTCCAAACTGACCGACGTGCCCAAACGGATCCTGATCGGCCGGGCGCTCCGCAGCGACCGGCTCGGAGAAACCCTCCTGCCCAAGCGGGTCGCCCTTCCCGTCTTCGCCTCCGACCCGCTCTCCTCTGTGGCGTACGCCCCGGGCGAGGTGCTGCTGGTCCTGTCGATCGCGGGCGTGTCGGCGTACCACTTCAGTCCCTGGATCGCCCTCGCGGTGGTCGTCCTCATGTTCACCGTCGTGGCCTCCTACCGGCAGAACGTCCACGCCTACCCGAGCGGCGGCGGCGACTACGAGGTGGCGAACACCAACCTCGGGCCCAAGGCCGGCCTCACCGTGGCGAGCGCACTGCTCGTGGACTACGTCCTGACGGTCGCGGTCTCGATCTCCGCCGGTGTCGAGAACCTCGGCTCAGCGGTCGATTTCGTCATCGAGCACAAGGTGCTCTCGGCGACGATCATGATCGTGCTCCTCACGCTGATGAATCTGCGCGGCGTCAAGGAGTCCGGAAAACTCTTCGCCATCCCGACGTACATCTTCGTCGGCGCGGTTTTCATCATGATCGCCTGGGGCGCTTTCCAGGGCATCGTCCTCGACGAGACGATGCGGGCACCCACTGCGGATCTGGAGATCAAACCCGAACACGAGGGACTGGCGGGCTTCGCGCTGGTCTTCCTGCTGTTGCGGGCCTTCTCCTCCGGCTGCGCCGCGCTGACCGGCGTCGAGGCCATCAGCAACGGCGTCCCCGCCTTCCGCAAGCCCAAGAGCAAGAACGCGGCCACGACCCTCGCTCTCATGGGCGGCCTGGCCGTCACCATGTTCTGCGGGATTATCGGCCTGGCCATGGCCACCGACGTGAAGATGGCGGAGAACCCCGCCAGCGACCTGATCGACAACGGCGTCCCGGTCGGCCCCGACTACGTCCAGCACCCGGTGATCTCCCAGGTGGCCGAGGCCGTGTTCGGCAACGGCAGCTTCCTCTTCCTCCTGCTCGCCGCCGCCACCGCGCTGGTCCTCTTCCTGGCCGCCAACACCGCGTACAACGGGTTCCCGCTGCTCGGCTCGATCCTCGCCCAGGACCGCTACCTGCCGCGCCAGCTGCACACCCGCGGCGACCGGCTGGCCTTCTCCAACGGCATCGTGCTCCTCGCCGGCGCCGCGATCCTGCTCGTGTGGGTCTACGACGCGGACTCGACCAAGCTGATCCAGCTCTACATCGTGGGCGTCTTCGTCTCCTTCACCCTGAGCCAGATCGGCATGGTCCGGCACTGGAACCGCCACCTGAAGTCGGAGCGCGACCCGGCCGCCCGCCGCCGGATGCACCGCTCCCGCGCCATCAACACCTTCGGCGCCTTCTTCACCGGCATGGTCCTGGTCGTCGTCCTCGCGACCAAGTTCACCCACGGCGCCTGGGTCGCCCTGCTCGGCATGGTCATCTTCTACGGCACCATGAGTGCGATCCGGAAGCACTACGACCGCGTCTCCGCGGAGATCGCCGCCGCCGACGGACCGAGCGACGACAGCGTGCGGCCCTCGCGGGTCCACTCCATCGTCCTGGTCTCCAAGGTCCACAAGCCCACGCTGCGCGCCCTGGCCTTCGCCAAGCTGACCCGCTCGGACACCCTGGAGGCGCTCAGCATCAGCGTCGACCCGGTCGAGACCAAGGCGCTGCGCACCGAGTGGGACCGGCGCGGGATCAACGTCCCCCTCAAGATCCTCGACTCCCCGTACCGGGAGATCACCCGGCCGGTCGTCGAGTACGTGAAGGGCCTGCGCAGCGAGAACCCGCGCGACGCCGTCAGCGTCTACATCCCCGAGTACGTCGTCGGCCGCTGGTACGAGCACCTGCTGCACAACCAGAGCGCGCTGCGCCTCAAGGGGCGGCTGCTCTTCACCCCCGGCGTGATGGTCACCTCGGTGCCCTACCAGCTGGAGTCCTCCGAGCTGGCCAAGCGGCGGGCCAAGAAGCGCCAGGACTGGAACGCCCCGGGCGCGGTGCGACGGGGACCCGTCGACACCCCGCGGCCGCCGAAGGCGAAGGCGCCGCCGAAGTAGGCGGGGGCGGCCGGGACGGTCCGGGTCTGGGCCCGGGGTCTGGGGCGGGGCCAGGTTCGGGACGGGTTGGCGAACGGCCGGGCGGGATCCACGTAAACTGGTGGGTCGGTCGTCCGGCCGTTCCCTTTCATTTTTGGAGTCTCCCCACCATGACCGAGCAGAACGAGAAGCAGTCACTGGTCGGGGAGGAGTACGAGGTCGAGGTCGGTCCCGTCGCGCACGGCGGCCACTGCATCGCCCGGACCGCCGAGGGCCGGGTCCTGTTCGTCCGCCACACCCTGCCCGGCGAGAGGGTCGTCGCCAAGGTCACCGAGGGCGACGCCGACTCGCGCTTCCTGCGCGCCGACGCGATCACCGTCCTGGACCCCTCCAAGGACCGCACCCCCGCCCCCTGCCCGTACGCCGGCCCCGGCAAGTGCGGCGGCTGCGACTGGCAGCACGCCAAGCCCGGCGCCCAGCGGCGGCTCAAGGGCGAGGTCGTCGCCGAGCAGCTGCTGCGCCTCGCCGGACTCACCCCGGAGCAGGCCGGCTGGGACGGCACGGTCATGCCGGCCGAGGGCGACAAGCTGCCGGCGGGCGAGGTCCCGCAGTGGCGCACCCGGGTGCACTTCGCGATCGACGAGGACGGCAACGCGGGCCTGCGCAAGCACCGTTCGCACGACATCGAGCTCATCGACCACTGCATGATCGCCGCTCCCGGCGTCAGCGAGCTGGGCATCGAGAAGCAGGACTGGCCGCAGATGGCCACGGTCGAGGCCATCGCCGCCTCGGGTTCGAGCGACCGCCAGGTGGTCCTCACCCCCCGGCCCGGCGGCCGCCTCCCGCTCGTGGAGCTGGACAAGCCGGTCTCGGTCCTGCGCGTCGAGGAGAAGGACGGCGGGGTCCACCGGGTCCACGGCCGCCCCTTCGTGCGCGAGCGCGCGGACGGCCGTACGTACCGCGTGGGCATGGGCGGCTTCTGGCAGGTCCACCCCCAGGCCGCCGACACCCTGATCAAGGCCGTCATGCAGGGCCTGATGCCGCGCAAGGGCGAGATGGCCCTCGACCTGTTCTGCGGCGTCGGCATCTTCGCGGGAGCCCTGGCGGAGCGCCTCGGCGAGACGGGCGCCGTCCTCGGCATCGAGTCGACGAAGCGCGCGGTGGAGGACGCCCGGCACAACCTGGAGGACTTCCCCCGGGTCCGCATCGAGCAGGGCAAGGTCGAGCAGATCCTCCCGAAGACGGGGATCACGGAGTGCGACCTGGTCGTCCTGGACCCGCCCCGCGCGGGCGCCGGCAAGCAGACGGTCCGCCAGGTGGCCGGCCTCACCCCGCGCCGCATCGCCTACGTGGCCTGCGACCCGGCGGCGCTGGCGCGCGACCTGGGCTACTTCAAGGAGGCGGGCTACAAGGTCCGCACCCTGCGCGCCTTCGACCTCTTCCCGATGACGCACCACGTGGAGTGCGTGGCCATCCTGGAGCCGGTAGCCAAGGGAGCCTGACCTGCAAGTTTGTCAGTGTGCATTATGTGCACTGTGGGCGTTACGGGCGATGTCTTGACGCAAATTCGACGCTCGTGACGCATGTTCTGACGGATCGCCAGCTCCCTGATCGTGCAGGTCACGCCAGGCGGCAGGTCTGTATCCCGGGACTTGGCATTACGAAGCCTTGACTGTTCGCTGCCATGGGTGGCCACCGCCCATGGCAGCGGCAACTGTCTGCGAGCACCGCTGGATGCCGAGGAATGGGCGCAGATGGCTACTTTCAGCAGCCGGGGCCGTAGGGGCTCAAGCCGTGAAGGAACGGCTTCAGATCATCGGCGCGAGGTTCAGGGAAGTCCGGCATGCCCAGCGTCCCGCTGAGTGGGTTCAGGCGTCGTACATGGCCGTCGGCCCAAGCGATCCAGGCCTCGGCGCCATCACTCTCCGGTCCGGCGGGCAGTGTCGCTGCGTGGCGGCGGAGAGCGTTGACGTATTCGGTCAGGCCCGCTCCGTGCCGCCATGCCTTTTCTTGCGCTTCGAGGTACTGAACGCGGAATGCCTCTGCGTAGTGGATCTGCGCTTGGCGCATCGCAGCTTCCCATTGCAGCCGCTTTTGTCGTGCTGCTTCCAGATCAGCCAGCCGCTTGCGTTCCGCGGCTTCATCTCGGAGCCCGACTTACTGCACGATTCGGCGAGTTGCTCTTCAAGGGGCGCACAGCTGTGTCAACCCACTCGCTGGCCCGATGTGGCTGGCCGCCGCTGAGGACGATCTGTAGCCGATCGGCAGGGGAGTAGTCGAACCGCGGGAGCGTGCCCCATGAATGCTTCTTGGCTTCTGCTAGTTCCCTCTCAGTGGCTATGTGATCTGCGCGGTCCTGCTCCTGAAGGACCAGGAAGTCGCACGTCTGTCCTTGAGCGGTGATCGTGAAGTGCGGAGCGGCACTTCGCCGCCGATGCTGGGGTGGCGCACCGTGAGTCGGCCCGATCTTGCTGACGTGCCCCTGCTTCTGCGTTGCCAAAATAAGGGCTTGAACAAACTGTCTCTTCCTGGCCCTGGACGAATCCGGGCTACTCGATGCGGCCGGGCTGCTGCTTCAGTGGTCGCGGGGATGGGTCGAGCCCGTGATCGCCCCTCCCGAGCCGCGACACATCGTCGCGCAGCAATTGATTGCTCTCTGTCTGCAGGAGCACAGGGTTGGCGAGAACCTGTGGCAGGAGTGGTGGAACGGTCTCGGACCCTTCGGTAGCGCTGCAGAACCGATCGCGCGACACCTGGTCGACGAGGGATATCTGGACATGGACGGGGGCTCCTGTTCATCGGTCCCGAGGCCGAACGGTGTTTTGGGCACCGCCATTTCATGCACCTCACGGCAGTTTTCACTGCGCCTCCGTAATTCACTGTGCTGCACGGCCGCTCGGAGATCGGTCGAACCGATCCCAGCCTGCTCACCGCGCGGGTGAATGGGCCGCGCCGCCTGTTGCTCGGCGGACGGAGCTGGCTTGTCACGTACATCGACTGGAGGCGAAAACGCTGCTTCGCGGAACCTGTGGACGGGGGAGGGAAAGCGAAGTGGAGCAGCGCTGGATTCGGCGCCGGAGCATCGTTCGAAGTGTCGCGGGCGGTGCTCGAAGTGCTGCTGGGCGCAGATCCGCCCGTCAAACTCACCCAGCGGGCGGTCCGGTCTCTGAGTGAAGCGCGTGGGCATTTCCTGGAACGAGTACATCCGAGAGGCACGCTCGTCATCCGGGATGCCGATGGTCGCATGCGCTGGTGGACGTGGGCGGGGCACCGGGCCAACGCCACACTGGCGGCCACCCTCGATCAGGTGGCGGTACCGGGCCAGCGCATCAATGATCACTGGATCCGGCTGCGTGAGGACGTGACGCCGGCGTCCTGGAGAGTCTCACCACAGGAGCGGCGGACCGGCTCTGCCTTCCAGCGGTCGATGAGCGAGCCGTACGAGGCCTGAAGTTCGCGGCGGCGCTGCCGTCGAGGCTGGCGGAAGCGACGCTCTCCGCCCGGCTGGCCGACCTGGGCCCTGCGGTCACCGTCGTGGCCGAACCCGTGCGATTCGTCTCGATTGCCGGGCCCTGAGGCGCACGTGCATTCAGTGCCCGAGGGGGACCGAAGGGCTACGGGGCGCAGGTGGTGCTGCGTGACTCGGACACCTTGATCCAGCCACGATCGCCGTAGTTCCGGCCGACAGCCGTGGTGACGTTTCTCGGCAAGGCCAGGTCTTACCTAAGATCACCACAACCGAATTGCGGCCCGACGGGCTTCCTGAACAGGACATGCCCCCACCCGCACGAGTCACTCGTGCCCTGGGGGAACCACCTCGTGTCCATGCTCCTTCTGAGACTGTCGGCGCAGGATCTGCTCACTCTCGACTCGCGGGACCGGATGGTTCCCCATCTTGCCGCGCGATGGCGGTACTTCCGCGGCGCCGATGCCTCGGAGTCGGAGCGTTCCGCGTGGGCGGAGAGTCTGGTGAGCCTCGCGAACGACCTGGTCGGGGCGGGGCGCGGGAACGTGGAGATGATCGTCGAGTGTGCGGCCACCCTCGACGAGGCGGTCTGCCCTGGTGATCCCCGCCTCATCGACGTCGTTTTGGTGGGGCGTCATCCAGAGCGCCACGTTCCTTCCGTGCAGTTGGTCGAACTGAAACGTTGGTCGACGGTGAGCCGGGTGGAACGGGCGGCGGCGGGCCTTCTCCATGTGCCGGGCATCAAGGGAGAGAAGAAGCATCCGGCGCTGCAATTGGGTTCGAACTACGAGGCGTTCACAGGTCCTCGTGGTCCGTTCCAAGGCGCCGACTTCGAGTGCGGTGGTTTCGCCTACCTGCACAACGCCACCGACGAATCCGTCCGTACCCTGATCGACGTGGACGCGCCGACAGGGTCCTACGCCCGCGTGTACACGCGGGACCGACGCGAACAGTTGCTGTCCGACTTCCGAACGAACTTCGCGGAGGAAGGCGCGGCCTCCATGGCCGAGATGATGCTGCAGGGCATGGGCCTGTGCAACACCCCGTTGCTCGATGCCATGATCTGGTCCCGCGGAGCCGACACCGTCTTCACTCTGCGCGGCCGGCAGAAGAAGGTCGCGGACCAAGTTATGGAGACTGCTTCCAGAGTTCTGCCAGATCCTCGGCATCCCGCCCTGGTGCCGGACGGGCGGCGCGTGGTCTTTCTCGTGACGGGTGGGGCGGGCACGGGGAAGAGCGCGATCGGTCTGCAGATCAAGGCAGAGCTGGAGGCCCAAGGCCGGACGGTCAAATATGCAAGTGGCAGCCGAGCCTTCAACGGTGCCCTTCAAGAACATGTCGGCTACGGGGACCGCCAGTTCAAGGAGTCATTCACCTACTTCAGTAGCTTCGTCGCCCCACCCGACCCGCTCTTGGACGTGCTGATCTGCGACGAGGCGCACCGTCTCAGAGACCGGTCGACCAGCCGATTCTGGAAACCCGAGGACCAGGGCACGGGTCCACAGGTCGACGAACTCCTCGCGGCGTCCCGCCTGACGGTGTTCTTCCTGGACGAGGGGCAGTCCGTGAGGCCGAACGAGGTCGGAACCGTCGATCTGATTCAGGACGCGGCCGAACGGCACGAGGCGCTCGTCATTTCGTACAAGTTGAGGGAGCAGTTCCGATGCGGCGGCAGTGACGCCTACGTCCGTTGGGTGAAGGCGCTGCTCGGAGTCACGAGCGACGAGCCCGGGAATTGGCGTCCCGACGGACTGATGCACATCGAGGTGGCGGACACTCCGGAGGAGCTCGAACAGATCATTCGCACGGAGGCACTTGCCGGCGCGTCCGCGCGCATGGTCGCCGGCTACTGCTGGCCGTGGACGAAGCCGCTCGGCAAGGAACGACGGCTGGAGGCCGACGTCCGCATCGGTGAGTGGCATCGGCCGTGGAACGCGGACAGTGAAAGTTTCTGTGAGGACGAGGCACCGCCGTCGAAGATCTGGTCCGTGCACGAGAACGGCCTCGGTCAGATCGGCTGTGTGTACACCGCACAGGGCCTCGAATGGGACTGGTGCGGTGTGATCATGGGCGAGGACATGGTGCGCCGAGGAAACCGGTGGGTGTTCCGACGGGGCAAAGAACTCAAGACGGAGGAGCCGGGCATCAGGCGGGTCGCAGAGCCGGGTTCGTTCGACCCGAAGGTGAAGGCCGGCAGCGTCGACGACGACGGTTTCGCGCGCCTTGTCCGGCACGCCTACCACGTGCTGATGACCCGGGCCAGTCGTGCCACGGTGCTCTACTCCACGGACAAGGAAACCCGCGACTATCTCAAGGGACTCGTCGGGAAGGTCGAAATCCACGGCTTGCGTCCCACCTGGAAGAATCTGCCGGTCGAGGCACGCAAGCCGCATCTGCCCCGGCCCGGCCGGGGTCGAGGACGAGGCAAGAACAAGGGGAGAGGTCAAAAGGCCGCGGGGCAGCAGGCCCCTGACATGACGCTGTTCTGACGACAGCTGTCGTCAGAAGTGAGGCGGCGGGCTCGCCGGGCCCGCCACCGGTCTGCGCTAGAAGAGCAGACCCGCGATCGCCACCATCGCCGTCACCAAGAGATTGGAAACGACTGCGGCGGCGATCTCGATCAGGATCTCGCGGATCCGTTCACGACGCGCATACTTGCACTCGACCGAGGTCATGGCCACTCCAAAGCAGTGAGATGGAATGGCAGGGGGACGCCCTACCGGGCATCCACGCTCGCGTCGTGTGTCACCACACGACGGGCACAACCATTCGTCACCCGCTGCTCATTGGGCGAACCAAGAAACCGCAGCCTCGTACCCTCCGGGAAGGTGCGCAGCGTGATCATGCTATCGGGTGAACCGGCCTCGGGGGTGTGGATTTGTCAGAGCGCCGGAGGGATCAGTGAGCGGAGCTTCTCGCGGGTCTCCGGGTCTGTCGAGTAAACGATCGTGCCAATCATGCCGCGGGTCAGAAGCACCTTGTAGGTGTTGCGGATCAAGCGGTCCACGTCGTCGCCCGGAGTGTCCTTGGTGAAGGATGGATCCTTGGAGGCGCTTCGGTCCGTCATCCACCGATCGGTACGCCAGACCAGATCCGGACCCATGATCACGCCTGACCAGTCGTACTCGAAGCCCTGCGCGGTGTAGACGCACCCGATCTGTCCGAACCCGGCCGGATCGGTGGCCCAGAGAGGCGCAGGCGGAGCGCCGAGCAGGGCGCGGTCGCCGAAGAGGTTCCACGGACGGGCCCAGTCGCCGATGACCACGTCGGGGGGCAGGGCGTGCATGCTGGAGTTGATCTTCGTCGTCCACTTCCAGCAGTAGCCCGCGGACATGCGAGCGCCGTAGCCCTGGGTCTTCCGGGCGGTCAGGAAGTCCTCCAGCTCCTGCGGGCCGTCGGCAGTCAGGAGCCGTACCTTGCCGTCCGGCTCCCACGCGGTGGGCGTGTTTCCTTCGAGCCCCAGCAGATCCACCACCCACTGCAGGTAGGCATCACTGCCACCGCACCGGAACTGGCTGTCGAGCTCCACCACCGTGCAGTCCAGACCCAGTTCGGCCGCGGCCTCCTGGATCTGTTCCACGGTTCCCATCTCGCCCGGACGCACCACCTGGTGCTGGTCCAGCAGGAACACCGGAACCCGAGCGGCGTCCATCAGCTCTGCGACCTGCGGTCGGCCGGTCCGCAGCGTCGCCTTGGTGTAGCGGTTGGCGGAGGTCTTGCGGAGCCGGTGCGCCTCGTCGCACACCAACACGTCGAGATCGTTCGGCTCAGCCTCCATGAAGCTGTTGAAGTAGCGGAAGAGCCGTTGGACCTCGGGCTTACGGGCACCGGCGACCTTGCGCATCGTCTTGGTGAAGGACTGCGAGCCGGTGGCGTGCAGGGCCGGCACGCCGCGCCGGTAGAGGTCGCCAAGCAGGGAGAGGGCGATCACGCTCTTGCCGGAACCCGGCCCGCCGGCCACGACGACGACCTGTTTGCTGTTGGACCGACGAGCCTGGCGCACTGCCGACATGACCGTTTCGTAGGCGAGCCGCTGTTCGTCCAGCAGCACGAACTGCTCTCGATCGCGTACTTCTTCGGCGGCCACGGCCATGAGCTGCCGTGACGGCCGGACCTTGCCCTGCAGGAGGGCGTCGGCCGCCTCGGCACCCGGCTTCGCCGCCAGCCTCGAACGGAGGTAGCCGAGGAAGGCACCACGCTGGTCGCCGGTGAACATCCGGCCGCGATCATCCTCCGTGACGGCGCGGAGCCCGGCCACCCCGAAGTCTGTCGCGTTATGCAGGTAGGCGACTCCCGCGACCGACTCCGGGATCTGCTCAAGCGCTCCGTTGAACGAGACCAGATAGTCGCAGTAGCCGCGCACCTGCTCGATCGGGTTGAGGACCGGATCCGGGTAGGCGTCGATGCGGCACAGCAGCGGATCGTCCTCCTCCGGGTGGGCCTCGCTCCACTGCTTCAGCTCGACCACCACGTACGAGGGCTCTCCGGTGCCCGGATGAACACCGGCCAGTACCACGTCCGCGCGCTTGCTGGTCAGGGGCAGTGCGTACTCCAGCATCACCTCGACTTCCCCGAGCCCCGCTTCGACGAGCGAGTTGGTGAGCGCCGGGATGCTCCGCTCCCAGGAGCGCACCTCCGAAGGGTGGGGCCGGTGGCGGTGCTTGTGCAGGAAGTTCTCGCTCAGGAGCTCGGCCAGGCGTCCTTCAAGGTGGGTGCGGGTGGCCAACGACGCCGCGGACTCACGGAACAGCAAGGAAGTGCCCCCAGGCAGCACGAAGTAACTCGTGCGGGTGGGGGCATGTCCTTCGGTTCCACGGAAGTGGAGCGGAAGCCCGTCGGGCCGCTGAGATGGTCTTCGCCATCCTAGAACAGGAAGTGGATCATGCGCCTGAGCTGGTCAGTAGCCTCGTATGCGGGGAGACGGCGACGCTCCTCTGACGCACGCAGTTCCCTTGCATCGACGAAACGGGGGCTCTGATGTGTGGCTTTGCCCGCACCACGTCGAGTGTGTCGCGATCCTTGATCCCATTGGAAGGGGCCTCTGACCTGGCGGTTAGGCCAGTGTGCGTGATAGGCGCGTCCCGGAGCAGATTGTGATCTTGCTGCGGGAGGCGCCCTTTCTGGCACTGGGCGACCGAGTCGGGATCCGTGCTCCAGGTACTCGTTGCCGGCCTTGATGGGCGCGACGGACCACTTCCCTTGCCGCTTGGAGACTCCGACCAGTCCGCGGAAGCCGGGGAAGTTCTCGATCGCTGTGGTGGTCGTCAGCGAACCGCCCGCGAAGACCGCTCCGCCGAAGACGAGCGGCGCGAGGTTCGCGCAGGCGGTGTAGAGGGCGGCGGTGTATCCGGCGGGTCCGGAGCCGATGATGATGACGTTGTGTATGCCGTCACCGGCGGGTGGTGGTCGTGTCGGTACGGGTCAGGCCTGCTTCTTGGCGTCGATTTCGGCGATCAGGCCCTCGATGAGGCCCCTGATCTCGTCGCGGATGGGGCGGACGGCCTCGACGCCCTGCCCCGCCGGGTCTTCCAGCTGCCAGTCGAGGTAGGTCTTGCCGGGGAAGTAGGGGCAGGCGTCGCCGCAGCCCATGGTGATGATGTAGTCGGACGCCTGGGCGGCCTCGGGGGTGAGGACCTTCGGCTTCTGATCGGAGATGTCGATGCCCAGCTCGGCCATGGCGGCGACGGCGGAGGGGTTGATCCGGTCTCCGGGGACGGAGCCGGCGGAGCGGACCTCGACGCGGTCGCCTGCGAGGTGGCGCAGGAACCCGGCCGCCATCTGGGAGCGGCCCGCGTTGTGGATGCAGACGAACAGGACGGAGGCGGCGGGAGCGGAGGACATCTGTTCTTCCTTGGGGTGAGATCTGCTGCGGGGGAGAAGGGCGTGGGCCGGGGACGTTCAGGGGGTTAGCCGGGTGAGGGGCTCGGTGATGCGGGCGTCGATGGCGTCGCGAATGTCGCGGATGTCGCGGGCGACGGCGATCGGTGCACCGTCGGGGTCGGCGACGGGCCGGCCGAGGTGGGGGCGGTCGGGCACGACGGGGCGGGCGTCGCCGAAGCCCGTCGTGATCACGATGTCGGCGGCCTCGACGATGTCTTCGGTCAGCGGCTTGGGAGAGGCGTCCGAGAGGTCGGCGCCCGCCTCGGTGAGGGCCTGGGCGATGTGCGGCTCGACCTCGTCGGCGGGGTGGGTGCCCGCTGGGGAGACGGTGACGTGTTCGCCCGCCCGGTGGGTGGGGAGGGCGGCGGCCGTCTGGGAGCGGCCGGCGTTGTGGCTGCACACGGACAGGACCCTCGTCCGGCCGCTCGTCGGCCCCTGGGTGTGGGCGAGGGCGTCCGGGCGCTCGGCGGTCAGCCGTTCCGCGAGCACGACCGGGTGCGTACGGACCCGGGCGTGCTCGGCGAGGTGTCCACAGGAGTCTGCGAGCAGGCCCAGCACGGTTTCCGGCGCGGAACGGCCGGCGTACCGGGTGGCGAGACGGGCGGCCCCCGCGGCCAGGCGTGCGTCCGGCAGGAGGGGCGAGGAGAAGGGGGTGGACATGGCGATCCCGTTCAAAGGAGCCAATAGGGTCAGGCCGGGCTGGTGTCAGCCCCAACTGATGTGAGAATATCAGCACATGATGACGTCAGTCGACACTGAACTGATCCGAGTCCTGGCAGACCCCCTCAGGCTTCAGATCGTGACCCTGCTCTCCCGCGAGACGCTGTGCACCACGCACCTCGTGGAAGAGACCGGTGCCAAGCAGACCAACCTCTCCAACCACCTCAAGGTGCTCAGAGAGGCCGGGGTCGTGGAGACCGAACCGTGCGGCCGCTTCATCTACTACAGGCTCCGCCCGGAAGTCATCGAGGCCATCGCCGGTCAGTTCGCCGGGCTCGCACAGGCCGCGCGTGCCACGTCCGAAGCGAACACCAAGCGCTCCTGCCCATAGTCCGCTTCGCCCCTCACCTGCCCGAGGAGAACCGTTGTCCGTCACCGAGCCCGTCGCCGCCGCACCCGCAGCGGTCACCGCGATACCCGCCGACGCGCCCCAGCCCGCACCCGGCGCGAGCCCGCCCACCAGTCCGCACGCCAGTCCGCTGGTGGCCCGCGCCGCCGCCGAACTCGTCGGAACGGCCGCACTCGTCGCGGTCGTCGTCGGGTCCGGCATCCAGGCGACGAAGCTCACCCAGGACGTCGCGCTGCAGCTGCTCGCCAACTCCACCGCAACCGTCTTCGGACTCGGTGTTCTCATCGCCCTCCTCGGCCCGGTCTCCGGCGCCCACTTCAACCCGGTCGTCAGCCTCGCCGAGTGGTGGGCCACCCGCCGCACCGGCGGCGGAGTCACCGCCCGCGAGCTGGCCGTGTACGTGCCCGCCCAGATCGTCGGCGCCATCGCCGGTGCGATCCTGGCCGACGCGATGTTCGGCGAGCCCCTGGTGAAGTGGTCCACCCACGACCGCTCCGCCGGCAACCTCCTCCTCGGCGAGGTCGTGGCCACCGCCGGACTGATCCTGCTGATCTTCGGTCTGGCCCGCACGGACCGCCTGCGCTTCGCGCCCGTCGCCGTGGCCTCGTACATCGGCGCCGCGTACTGGTTCACCTCCTCCACCTCCTTCGCCAACCCGGCCGTCACCGTCGGCCGCGCCTTCACGGACACCTTCGCGGGCATCGCCCCGGCGTCGGTCCCGGCGTTCGTCGGTGTGCAGCTCGTGGGCGCCGTGGTGGGCTTGGCCCTGGTCGCGGTCATCTTCATGCGCGGCAAGACCGACACCGGAGCGCCCGCGGCATGACACGTTCCACTGGCGTGGTGGTGATCGGCGGCGGCCAGTCCGGGCTCGCCGCCGGCTACCACCTGCGCCGCTCGGGCATCGAGCACGTCATCCTCGACGCCCAGACGGCACCCGGTGGAGCCTGGCAGCACACCTGGGAGTCGCTGCGGCTGTTCTCGCCGGCCGCCTACTCCTCGCTGCCGGGCCGCTTCATGCCCGCCCAGGACGGCCAGGTGTATCCGGACGCGGCGCACGCGGTCTCGTACCTCGCCGACTACGAGAAGCGGTACGAGCTTCCCGTCCAGCGTGGCGTGCGGGTCTCGGCCGTCCGCCGCGACGGCGGGCACCTGCGCGTGGAGACCGACTCCGGCGACTGGCGGGCCCGTGCGGTCATCAGCGCGACCGGGACCTGGACCCGCCCCTTCCTGCCCGCTGTTCCGGGCCGCCGCGACTTCCGGGGCCGTCAGCTTCACACCGTGCAGTACGTGAGTCCGGCCGAGTTCGTCGGGCGGAGGGTGATCGTGGTGGGCGGCGGCAACTCCGGAGCCCAGATCGCCGCCGACCTCGCCCACGCCGGCACCGACCTGACCTGGGTCACCCAGCGCCCGCCCCGCTACCTGCCCGACGACATCGACGGCCGGGCCCTCTTCGACGCCGCCACCGCCCGCCGCAAGGCGCTGGACGCGGGCAGCACCGACACCGGTGGGGTCGCCCACCTCGGCGACATCGTCGCCGTGCCGCCCGTACGCGCCGCCCGCGACGCCGGACTCCTCCACGCGAAGCCGATGTTCACCCGGCTCACCCCCACCGGCGCCGAGTGGGCCGACGGAACCACCGTCGAGGTCGACGCGGTCATGTGGTGCACCGGTTTCCGACCCGCCCTCGCCCACCTCGCCGCCCTGCGCCTGCGCGGCGCCCGCGGACACATCGCGACCGTCGGCACGCGGGCCGTCGACGAGCCGCGGCTGCACCTGCTCGGCTACGGCGACTGGACCGGCCCGGCGTCCGCCACCCTCATCGGCGTCGGGCGCCCCGCCCGTGACGCCGCCCGCGAGATCGCCGGCCTGCTGGGCTCCTGAACGCACACGGCAGAGGGCAGGAGAGGGATGGCGATCAGCGCGGCGAGCGGGATCGCGTACCACGTGCCGTCACCGGCGACGGCGGCCGTGAGGCCGGTGGGCACGGCCCCGTAGATCAGTTACAGGCCGGGGCCGCAGCGGCCGCACGAATCGCGACCGGTCATCGGAGTATCCGTGGTGATGTATCACCATGTCGTGATCCACAATCCGATCACTGCACTGTCGGACCCTAGCGGGAGATGGATTCCGCCTTCACGCCCAGAATTCGGGCGATGTCCTCCGGGCTGCTGCTCAGACTCACCGATTTCTTGACCTTGGCCCAGACGAGCATCATCTTGCCCTCAGGGAGGGTAATGAGGCAGGGCTCCACGTCCTCGTTGCTGTTGTCCCGACGCACCCTGTCCAGAATCTCGTTGATCTCTGAGGTCGCCTGGGCGAGGGACGCGTCGTGATGACGCGTCATCTTGTCGGCGGTCTGGAGGGGAGTGTCGTGCTGACTGCCGCTCGTAGACTCGAAGCAGACCAAATGATCATCTTCCGCGACCCACTTGTAATTCGTCACCGAGTACACATCCTTCACACTTGGGATTCGGGTGCTTCCGACCTGCGTCTTTCTCCGTGACCATCCCCGGTGGAGCGGTATTCTTGCGGCAGCCTGGCAAGAATCACTCCAACGCCTGGTCGGTCGCAGCCGATCGGGCCGTAGTCACCGCCGGTCACGCCCGACCCGGACCCAATTTTCCGAGAGGGCGTTCCCGGCGTGCAGCACGAGCAGAGCGCCCTGGATCAATCATCCGGCCGACCTCCGGTTCGCCGACATTCCCGTCACCGTCACCCGGAGAGACTTGCCGTGCCAGGGCGGCTGGTCCGAACGGCCCCGCAGGTAACCGAGTGCTGACGCAGGGGGCGACAGAATCACGTCCGGCGTGAGCAGCACACAGATACGCCTGGTACAGCTGCTGACGAAGGTGCAGGAGAGCATGGGTGTTGGCCACCGCCGCCAGTTCGACGAGCAGGTCCCCGATCCGCGGATCGTCGCCGAGGCATACGGCCCGGAGGATCTGGTCGATGAGCTCGCGGACGCTCTGGCCGACAGCGGCAGGGCCGGCCGTGGCCCAACCAAGACCGGCCGGCCCTGCCGCACAGTACAGCCCAGCGCCCACAGCTGCGTCTCGTACGGGTCATCGCCGCGGTGCGGGATCAGCAGCACCGCACGGCCCGCCACCTGCACTTTCACCGGAGCCACCGCGACGGCCTCCGCCTGGACCCGGTCCTGTTCGGCCAGCCGGTGCAGCACCCGCTCGGCAATCACCAGCTCCTCCCGCTCCGCCTAGACCGCTCGAAGCCGCTTGCCCAACTCCTCGGCAAGCGTGTCCAGCTCGCTCCGACGAGCCGTGATCCGATCCAGCTCGGACATCCCTGTTCCCTCCCCGCGATCCGGTGGCCTACAGGCACGGCGACGGATCGTAGGCGGACCCTCGCGCCAGACGCAGCAGAACCCAGAAACCGCCCCGGCCACCCAGTCAGACGATCTTCACCGTGGACACCGGCCGCCGACCAGCGGGAGCACGGAAAGATGCCCGCACACCAGGTCCATGACCTGCAACTTCACGATGCACACCCCTCAGTGCGCCGACCGATACGCCGGCGCCGGGGCGGTACGGCATCGGGGCTGTGGAGTCGAGGGCGTGACCCTCCGGGTGCTCAAGGGTGACGCGCGAGCTTGACCGCGGAGAGGAGCAGGATGGCGGCGAGCGCGGGGATGAGTACCAGGTCGGAGAACACGCCGAGCAGCAGCCCGCCCAGCACTGCCCCGGCGATCGAGCCGGCGGCCATGACCACGGCGAATCGCCGGTTGGTGCCCAGCACGGCGAAGCCGCCGTCGCGGCTGTAGCGGGCGAAGGCCACCAGCATGGTCGGCAGCGATACCAGCAGGGACATGCTTCCCGCTGTCTTGATGTCCAGCCCGAACAGCAGGACGATCGTCGGGATCAGCAGCTCACCGCCGGCCACACCCATGATCGCCGCGACCACCCCGATACCGAAGCCGGCCACCACCCCGAGGGGTACCTGCGCCGCCGGGGGAAGCGCGAGTGACCCCAGGGGGGTGGTGTGCGTGACCACCAGGGCTGCGGCCATGAGGAGATTGGCCGCGACGGGCCAGTGTGCGGCCACCTCGGAGGCAGGGACAGCCGCCATGCGGGCGGGAAGTGCGACCAGGACCACGACCAGGCTCATCGCCTTGTTCAGGATCACCGCGGAGAGAGCCGCGAATCCGAACAGACCGATCAGGAGCGGCAGGCGGAACTCGACTCTCCCAGACCGATCATCCCGCCGAGGACGCCGATCGCCGCTCCGGCACCGAACACCAGGGGCGTCGAGAGCGTCGAGTGGAGCGGGGAGGGGTGAGGGTCGGTGCTCATCGTGGGCATCCTGCCCGGTGGCGGGCCCTGCCCGCCACGGACCTGCCTCACCTTCGGGGAAACGGACCGGGCTCTCCTCCCGGATTCGTCCGGACCTCTGAATACCGTCCCGCACGCTCGATACCGTCCCGCGCGCTCACCGTGCGCGGAGCGCCAGGCCTCCTGCCGTCAGTCGATCTTCGGGCTACGTCGTTCCAGCAGGGCGACGTCGCGCCACACGCCGCGGTGGAGGCCGATGCGCTCGCGGGTGCCGATGACTCGGAAGCCGGCGCGCTGGTGCAGGGCCAGGCTCGCGGCGTTCTCGGGGAAGATCCCGGACTGGATCGTCCAGATGCCCGCCGCCTCGGTCGAGGTGATCAGTGCGTCCAGCAGGGCTCGGGCCACGCCTCGGCCTCGGGCGCCGGGGTGGACGTACACGGAGTGCTCGACCACGCCCGCGTAGGCGCAGCGGTCGGAGACCTTCGACGCGGCCACCCAGCCGAGGACCTGTCCGTCGGGGCCGATCGCGGCGAAGCGGTGCTCGGCGAGCCTGGCAGCGTCGAACGCGGCCCAGCCGGGTGCGGTGGTCTCGAAGGTGGCGTTGCCCTCGTCGACCCCGGCTTGGTAGATCGCCAGGACCTGGTCCGCGTGCGCCCACGTCAGGGGCTCGATGCGGAAGTTCACGCCCCGCCCGCCCGCGTGAGGAGGGCGCCCATGGCGCTGAGGACGGCGGGCTCGACCCGGTAGTACACCCAGGTGCCGCGCCGCTCGGAGGAGAGCAGGCCCGCCTCCTTGAGCTTCTTCAGGTGATGGGAGACCGTCGGCTGCGAGACACCGACGTCAGAGATGTCGCAGACGCACGCCTCCCCGGCCTCGTGGGAGGCGACGGCGGAGAACAACCGCAGGCGCACCGGGTCACCCAGGGCCTTGAACATGACTGCGGTCCGCTCCGCCTCTTCGGCGGTCAGCGGGCGCTCCGTCAGAGGCGGGCAGCACGCCGCCACGGCCTCCGGCTCCAGCAGCGGCAACACCTTCGTGGTCATGCCCCCATCATCCGTGGAAATTCGACAGATGTCTATGTTGACGAAAGTCGATCCGGGAGTCACCCTAGAGGCGTCAGGACATCGACAAGCATCAAATCAATGGGGAGCCTGCCGTGACCACATCCACCGAGACCCTGCCCGTCGTCGTGATCGGCGCCGGCCCGATCGGACTCGCTGCGGCCGCCCGCCTCATCGAGCGGGACATCGAGCCCCTGGTCCTGGAGGCCGGCCCGGCCGCCGCGACCGCCGTGCGCGAGTGGTCCCACGTCCGGCTCTTCTCCACCTGGTCCGAGGTCGTCGACCCCGCCGCCGAGAAACTCCTCGCCCCCACCGGCTGGGTCAAGCCCGACGGCGCCACCTACCCCTCCGGTGGCGACTGGGCCGAGCTCTACCTCCAGCCCCTGGCCGACATCCTCGGTGACCGCGTCCGCTACGACGCCACCGTCACCGGCGTCTCCCGCACCGGCCGCGACCGCATCGTCGACGCCGACCGGGAGACCCAGCCCTTCGTCATCCACCTCACCAACCCCATGGGCCACGAGGAGCGGATCTTCGCCCGCGCCGTCATCGACGCCTCCGGCACCTGGTCCACCCCCAGCCCGGCCGGCGCCAGCGGCCTGCACGCCCTCGGCGAGCGCGCCGCCTCCGACCGGATCTCCTACCGCGTCCCCGACCTGAAGGACCCCGCCGTCCGGACCCGGTACGCGGGCAAGCGCACCGCTGTCATCGGCTCCGGCGCCTCCGCGTTCACCGCCCTGGCCTACCTCGCCGACCTCGCCGAGGCGGAGGACGGTGCCGGCACCCATGCGACCTGGATCCTGCGGCGCGGCATCAGCGGCTCCACCTTCGGCGGCGGCACCGCCGACCAGCTGCCCGCCCGCGGCGCCCTCGGCCTCGCCGCGAAGGCCGCCGTCGACGGCGGCTACGCCGACGCGGTCACCGGCTTCCGCACCGACACCGTCGAGCGCGACGCAGACGGCCGCCCGGTCCTCGTCGCAGAGGACGGCCGCCGCCTGGACCCGGTCGACGAGGTCATCGTCCTCACCGGCTTCCGCCCCGACCTCAGCTTCCTCGACGAGCTCCGCCTCGGCCTTGACGAGCGCCTCCAGGCCCCGGCCGAGCTGGCCCCGCTGATCGACCCGAACCAGCACTCCTGCGGCACCGTCTACCCGCACGGCGCAGCGGAGCTCTCGCACCCGGAGAAGGACGTCTACCTCGCCGGCGTGAAGTCCTACGGCCGCGCCCCGACCTTCCTGGCCATGACCGGCTACGAGCAGGTCCGCTCCATCGCAGCCGCCCTCGCCGGCGACCGGGAAGCCGCCGAGCGCGTCGAGCTCACCCTCCCGGAGACCGGAGTCTGCGGCGGCGCCGGCCTCTTCGACCAGCCCCAGGCGGACGAGGAAACCAGCGGCGGAGGCTGCTGCGCGGCTCCGGCCACCCTCACGATCGGCGCTCCGGCCTCTTCCGGCGGCTGCTGACCTCCGTACAACACCTCCGGGCCGACGCGGCCGCGACCGGGACGGGGGTCCGGTCGCGGCCGCGCGCCGGCCTCACCCGCCGGCGGGACCCCGACCGCATCCGCGCCCTGTCAGGACGCCGCGGGCCTTTCTCCGTGCGGACAGGGCTTTCATCAGACGGGCGGCGCCGGCCGCGTAGGCGATGCCGAAGAGGAGTGAGGCGAGGAACGCCAGGTGGCGGGAGAATCCGTCGATGAGCGGAAAGATCTGCCAGTGGGTCAGGTAGATGTACAGAGAGCTGGTCGCGAGGAGGCCGGCCAGGTGGTTGAGGCGCTCGCGGCTGGGGAGGCGGGGTACCCAGACCAGCAGCGCGAATCCGGCGACGATGATCGCCTCGCGTCCGGGGTCGCCGGGGAAGAAGCCCGGCACGGTGGCCAGGGCCGCGGCGGTGACCAGGAGGCGCTGTCGCACGGTGGCGGCCTTCGCCGCCGCCCAGCCGAGCGCGAACAGCCAGAAGACGGTGATGGCGTCGGGGATGTGCTCGCGGTGCGGCAGGCCGACGAGTTCGTAGCGGGTGAGGAGTCCGAGGCCGGCGAGTGTGAGGGGCAGGGCGTACGGGAAGCGGCGTTCCCACCGGTCCACCGCGGGCAGGCCCAGGAGGCCGACGGCGGCGATCAGGATGTAGACGAGAGCCTCGATGAACCAGAAGTGCATACCGGTCTTGAGGTCGTCGGGGCCGATGACGCTGTCGAGCAGGAACAGATTGGCGAACGTGTAGTCGTCGCCCAGGAGCAGGATCAGGCCGATCCAGGCCATGCTCGGCAGCGCCACGCGGGCGATGCTGGTCCAGCCCCGGCGTACGCGTACGCGCCGTTCGACAGGGGTGAGGTGGAAGCGGGCGAAGTTGTATCCGGCGACCGCGAGCAGGATGTGCGCCCCGCCCTTGATGCCGAACACCTGGATGTGCGAGCCGACAATGCAGAAGATCGCCAGGGCGCGGAGCGCGACGCTCGTCTCCAGGGTCCGCCTGCGGGAGGCGTCCGGCCGCTCGGGCTCCGTGAGATCCCGGATCGGCGTCGTGTGCCAGCCGGGCGGCAGGTGACCGAGGCGCTCTTCGAGCTGGATCGACATCTCGACGTAGGAGAGCGAATCACCGCCCAGGCTGACGAAGGAGCTGTCGTCCGTCACGTCCGAGCGGTCGAGGAGCCGCGCGTAGAGCATGCGCAGGCTTTCGGGGGCGCCGTCCGGCGTGGCCGCGGGGCCGGTGGCGGTGTCAGGCGCCCGACGGGTCAGTTCGCGCACCGCTCGATAGTCGGGCTTGCCCGTGGGCAGGCGCGGGAGGTCGGCGAGGATACGGACGCGGACCGCGCGGGCCGGCAGACCGCAGTCGTGGGCCACGAGCCCGGCTATCCGGCGGGCATCGGAGTCGTGGCCGCCGACGGCCACGACACCGAGGGTCTCGTCGTCGCCGGTACACAGGGCGGTGACGCCGTGACGGGCCAGCGTGGTTTCGACCTGTCCGGGGTCGATGCGCAGGCCGAGGATCTTTGCGAAACGGGTGCGCCGTCCGACGATCTCGTACAGCCCGTCGGGGGTGCCGCGGGCGATGTCGCCGGTGTGGAGTTCGTGGACGGTCCGGCCCAGCGCGAGGTCGTCGGGGGTGCGGGCGTAGCCGAGCATGACGTTGGGGCCGGAGTAGACCAGTTCGCCGGTGTTCTCGTCGGGGCTGTCGGGTAGCGGCTCAAGGCGGAAGGAGCCGCCGGGGATCGCGATTCCCGCCGCCTCGGGGTGGGTTTCGGCGAGGTGCGGCGGCAGGTAGGCCATGCGGGCCGTCGCCTCGGTCTGGCCGTACATCACGAAGAGCTTCCAGCCGGCGGCGCGGCCGAGTGCGGCGTACCGCCGGACCCGGTCGGGCGCCAGGCGGCCGCCCGCCTGGGTGACGTAGCGCAGGTGGGGCAGCTCCATGGCGGCGAAACCGACCCGGTCGAGCAAGTCGAAGGTGTACGGAACCCCGGCGAGGGCCGTCCCCCGGCCGGCTTCGAAGAGCTTCCAGAAACAGGTGTCGGCGACCGACAGGTCGGTCAGGATCAGTCCGGCGCCGCGCAGGAGGTGGCTGTGCACGACGGACAGGCCGTAGCAGTAGTGCAGGGGCAGGGTGGTCGCGGCGCGGTCGGTGTCCCGGATGTCCAGGTACTGCGCGATGGACTCGGCGTTGGTCTGGAGGTTCTCGTGCGACAGCCGGACGAGCTTCGGCGAACCGGTCGAGCCCGAGGTGCTCAGCAGCAGGGCGAGGTCCGGGTGCAGCTCGTGCGCCGAGACTTCGCGGCGCTCGTCGAGCAGCATCTCCCCGCCCTCGGGACGGGCCACGATGTCGGGGTCGTAGGCGTCGATCAGGGACTGGACGGCTTCGGGGTGGTCGCCCGGCACCAGGAGGACGGGGTGCCCGGCAGCGAGGGCGGCGAGGTGGACGACGAGGGCGTCGACGGTGTTGGAACCGACCAGCAGGACCAGACGGCGTTCCCCGCCGAGGCGGCGGGCCGCCTTGTCCACGCGCACGGCCAACTCGGCATAGCTGACCGGACCGTCGGCGGTGATGACGGCGGTCCGCTCGCCGTGGGCGGCGAGGCCGAGGGCGAACGGGACCGACGTGATGCCGGGGAGTTGGTCGGGAAGGACTGTCACGGGCGCATTTTAGGAAAGCCTTACCTCGCCCGATAGTCACAGGAAAGTCACAGATGACTCACGGAAGATCCACAGAAAATTAAACGGTAGGCTCGGCTCCGCCGATGCGTGGGTGCGGGCGAATTGTTGTGTGCGTCACTCTTGACCTTTAGGTTAGCTTTACCTTACTTATGGGCGTTACCGGTTCTCCCCTGCCCCTGTAGGAAGGCTTTCCATGCGACGCCCCTTGGTCCGACGCTTGACCGCGCTCTTCGCGGCGGCACTTCTCCTCCCCGCGGTCGCAGGCTGCGGCGTCGACGAGGACGACGCGGGGCTCGTGATCTACTCGGGCCGCAACGAGAAGCTGGTCAAGCCGCTCCTCGACGAGCTGGAGAAGGCCGTCGGCACCACGGTCGCCGTCCGCTACGGCGAGAGCGCCGAACTCGCCGCCCAGATCCAGGAGGAGGGCGGCAAGACCAAGGCCGGGCTGTTCTTCTCCCAGGACGCCGGCGCTCTCGGGGCCCTGTCGACCAAGGGCCTGCTGGAGAAGCTTCCGGAGGCGTCCCTCGGCAAGGTGGACCCCGGTTTCCGCGGTGCCGCGGGTGACTGGGTGGGCACCTCCGGGCGGGTCCGCGTCCTCGCCTACCACCCCGGACAGGTGTCCAAGGTGCCGGACACCGTCCACGATCTGGTCAAGCCGGAGTGGAAGGGGAAGGTCGGCTACGTCCCGACGAACGCCTCCTTCCAGGCCTTCGTCACCGGCATGCGCGTCCTGGAGGGCGACGACGCCACCCGCACCTGGCTGAAGGGCCTGAAGGCCAACGAGCCGAAGGTGTACGACAACAACCTGAAGGTGCTGGAGGCGGTCGGCAAGGGCGAGGTCTCGCTCGGGCTGGTCAACCACTACTACTGGTACGAGCAGGTCGCCGAGAAGGGCGAGGCCAAGGTCAAGGCGAAGATCCACTTCCTCCCCGGCGGTGACCCGGGCGGTCTCGTGAACACCGCCGGCGTCGCCATCGTGAAGGGAAGCGACCAGGCCCCCGCCGCCCAGAAGGCCGTCGACTTCCTGCTTTCGGAAAAGGCGCAGAAGTACTTCGCCGAGGACACCAAGGAGTACCCGCTCGCCTCGGGCGTGACCAGCACGGTCAAGGGCCTTCCGTCGCTCGCCTCCCTGGACGCCCCGAAGATCGATCTCGGGAAGCTGGAATCCCTTCAGGAGACCCTGAAGATGCTCCAGGAAGCCGGGATGGTCTGACCCCTCATGCCCTCCACGGATCCCGTGACGCCGACGGATCCCGCCACTGCCCACCGCCCGGACGGCGCCACCACGCCGACCGGGCGGTGGCGTGCCGGACGCCGTCCACCCGCCATCCTGCTCGTCCCCGCGGCCGTCGCCGCGGTGTTCGCCCTGCTGCCCCTGGGCTACCTCGCCGTCCGCTCCCTGGAGCGCGGCCCGGCCTTCGCCTGGGACGTCATCGCCGACGAGCGCACCGCCCAACTGCTCGGCCGCAGCCTCGGACTGGCCGCCGTGGTCGTCTCGGCCTGCCTGGTCCTGGGCGTCTCGCTGGCCTGGCTGACCGTACGGACCGACCTGCCCGGCGCCCGGGCCTGGTCGGTGCTGGTGACCCTGCCGCTGGCCGTGCCCAGCTACGTCGCCGCCTTCGCCTGGCTGTCCGCCTTCCCGGAGCTGGCCGGCTTCACCGGGTCGGCCCTCGCGCTGACGCTGGTGAGCTTCCCGTACGTCTACCTGCCCGTCACCGCCGCACTGCGCGGCACCGACCCGGCGCAGGAGGAGGTCGCCCGCTCGCTGGGCCACGGGCCGCTGAAGACCTTCCTGCGGGTGACGCTGCCGCAGCTGCGGCCCGCGGCCGCCGGTGGGGCGGTACTCGTCGCGCTGTACGTCTTCTCGGACTTCGGTGCCGTATCGCTGATGCGGTACGACACCTTCACCCGCGGCATCTACACCTCCTACCGGGCCAGCTTCGACCGCACACCCGCCGCCGCCCTCAGCATCGTCCTCGTGGTGCTGACGATCGCCCTGGTCGCCGCCGAGGCGCGGACCCGCGGCCGGGCCGGCCACGCCAGAACGGGCGGCGGCACCGCGCGCCCCGCCGTTCCCGCGGCGCTGGGCGGCTGGCGGGTGCCCGCGCTGGCCTGGTGCGCGGCCGTCACCGGCGTCGCCGTCCTCACCCCGCTGGCGACCCTCGGATACTGGCTGGCCGTCGGCAACTCCGCGACCTGGGACCCGGCCACGCTCCTCGACACCGCCGCCACCACCCTCGGCGTCGCCGCCGCGGGAGCCGCGCTCACCACCCTGCTCGCCCTGCCGGTCGGCGTGATCGCCGCGCGGTACCGCGGCCGGACGGCCCAGCTCCTGGAGCAGTCGGCCTACGCCGGCCACGCCCTGCCGGGCATCACCGTGGCCCTGTCCCTGGTCTTCTTCGCGGTCCGCTACGCCGAACCGGTCTACCAGGAACTCCCGCTGCTGGTCTGTGCGTACGCCGTCCTCTTCCTGCCCGTCGCCGTCGCCGGCACCCGCGCGGCCGTCCTCCAGTCCCCGCCCGTCCTGGAGGACGTCGCCCGCTCCCTGGGCCGCTCCCCGCTGCGCGTGCTGCGCGAGGTGACCGTCCCGCTGGCCGCCCCCGGGGTCGCGGCCGGAGCCGCTCTCACCTTCGTCGTGTGCATGAAGGAACTGCCCGCCACCCTCCTGCTGCGCCCCACCGGCATGGACACCCTGGCCACCCGCCTGTGGACGGAAACCGGCACCGGATCCTTCGCCGCCGCGGCGCCGTACGCCGCCGCCCTGATCCTGCTGGCCGCCATCCCGTCCTACCTCCTCGGAAGGCACCGCACATGACCGACCTGCAGATCACCGGACTGGCCAAGGCCTACGGCCCCGCTGCGGCGCCGGTCCTCGACGGCCTCGACCTCACCGTCCCCCGCGGCGCACTGACCGCTGTCCTCGGCCCCTCGGGCTGCGGCAAGACCACGCTGCTGCGCATCATCGCGGGTTTCCTGCGCGCCGACGCGGGCACCGTCACCCTCGACGGGCGCACGCTGTCCGGCCCTGGAGTCCACCTTCCGCCCGAACGCCGCCGCATCGGCATCGTGCCCCAGGAGGGAGCGCTCTTCCCGCACCTCGGCGTGGCCCGCAACGTCTCCTTCGGCCTGACCGGCCTGGACCGGGCCGCCCGCCGACGCCGCACGGAGGAGATGCTCGAACTCGTCGGTCTGGCCGGCTACGGCGACCGCATGCCGCACGAGCTGTCCGGCGGTCAGCAGCAGCGCATCGCCCTGGCCCGGGCGCTGGCACCGGCACCCGCCCTGGTCCTGCTCGACGAGCCGTTCAACGCTCTGGACGCCGCACTGCGCACCGGCGTGCGGGCCGACGTACGCGCGGCCCTGCGCGCCACCGGAGCCACCGCCCTGCTCGTCACCCACGACCAGCAGGAGGCCCTTTCCACCGCTGACCTCGTCGCCGTCGTCCGGGACGGCCGCGTGGCCCAGTGCGACACGCCGCACGCGGTGTACAGCCGTCCCGCCGACCCCTGGGTCGCCGCCTTCGTCGGTGACGCGGTACTCGTCACCGGCACCGCGGACCAGGACGTGGCGGCCACGGCGCTCGGCCGCATCCCCCTGACGGACCCGCCCGGCCGTCTCCGCGAGGGCGTGGTGCTGCTCCGGCCCGAGCAGCTCCGACTGACCGAGCCGGGCGCGGCCGAAGCCAGCGGCACGGTGACCGACGTGCGCTTCTACGGCCACGACGCCATGGTCACCGTCGTCGTGGACGGCATGGGCGAGCCCATCGACGTCCGCGTTCCCAGCCCGGCCGCCGCCCGCCCCGGCGAGCGCACGGGCATCGAGGTGATGGGGGAGGCGACCCTGCACCCCGCCGCCGTGTGAGGCCGGAGGCGCAACCGGACCCGCGGGGCGGCGGACACGGCGGCCATCGGGGCCGGAATGCGGGCGGGCGCTCTCCCCGGTGCCGCCATCGGCGAGGCGGGCAGGACGTCTACGGGGAAACTGCCGGTCGGGCGGACGGCCGAGAGCCACACCGGCTGCCGGGGCCCCGCGTGCGCTGTCGGCGTCAGACGGGGAGACCTGTGGGTTCCTTGATGCGTTTCATGATGATCTGGGAGTTGACCTCGGTGACCCCGGAGAGGGCCGTCAGCTGCTCGATCCACAGGCGTTCGTACGCGCGCAGGTCCGCCACCGCGATGCGCAGCAGGCAGCCGGGGCTCCCGAAGAGGCGGTACGCCTCGATCACGTCCGGGAGGTCCTGGAGGGCCGCCTCGAAGGCCTCGACCGCCTCGCGGTCGCGGCGTACCTCCACCGAGACGAGCACCTCGAACCCGCGGCCCACCGCCTCGGGGGAGATCACCGCGCGGTAGCCCTGGATCACGCCGTCCTGTTCGAGCTGGCGCACGCGGCGCATGCAGGGGGAGGGGGTCAGGCCCACCCGCTGGGCGAGCTCCTGGTTACTGAGGCGTCCGTCGGCCTGGAGCTCGCGCAAGATATCTCGATCAATGGCGTCCATTGCGCAATTATCGCGCATCGAATGTGACAGGAGGGGTGAAAGAAGCAATCGCCTTGCGCGTAGATCTCTCTATCATTGCTGGTTGCAGTACACCTGTACGAGCCATGCACGCGTGAGGGAAGGACGGCCACGGCCATGGGACGGATCGTCGTCATCAGCACCGGCGGGACGATAGCCAGCCGCTGGCAGGGTTCCGGCTTCGCCGCGGACGCCGACGGGAGCGAGGTCGTCGCCACCGCGCCGCTCCCCGAGGGCGTCACCGTCGAGCTCGTGGACCTGTTCAGCGTGAACAGCCCCCGGCTCACCACCGCCCATCAGCTCACCCTGCTGCGCACCGTGCACGAGGTGCTCGCCGACCCCGGGGTCGACGGGATCGTCGTCACGCACGGCACCGACACCCTGGAGGAGTCGGCGTTCCTCGTCGACCTCCACCACCACGACGAGCGGTCCGTGGTGTTCACCGGCTCGCAGCGCCCCATGGGCACCGCCGAAGGGGACGGCCCCGGGAACCTGTACGACGCGCTCCTGACCGCCGCGACCGCGCGGGGGCTCGGCGTGCTGATCGCCTTCGCGGGCCGGCTGCACGCCGCCCGGGGCACGGTGAAGACGCAGACCGTCGCCCTGGACGCGTTCGCCGACCCCTCGGCGGAGCTGTTCGGGAAGGTCGGCTTCGGGAAGGTCACCACGCTGCGCCCGCCGCAGCGGTCCGTCCCGCTGCCGCTGCCCGCGATGCCGGAGGTGCCGCCGCGGGTCGACATGGTCATGCACCACGCGGATGGCGATCCGGTGCTGCTGAACGCGGCCGTCGACGCCGGGGCGCAGGGCATCGTCCTGCTCGGGACCGGCGCGGGCAACGCGACGCCGGAGATCGTCCACGCGGTGAAGGCCGCCATCGGGCGCGGGGTGCTGGTCGCACTGACCACGCGGGTCGCGGCCGGGCCGGTCACCGAGATCTACACGCACGGCGGGGCCGTGGACCTGGTCGCCGCGGGCGCCGTGCCGACCGGGACGCTGCGGGCGGGGCAGGCACGGATCGCGGTGCTGGCCGCGCTGCTGGGCAGTCAGGATCCCGTGGAGCGGACCGGGTTGCTGCGGCAGGCGCTGGGCTCCGCCGGGTCGGTGCTGGTCGGGGCGTAGCCCTTGCCCTCGCCGGGCCTGGGGCGGGCCTTCGGGGCTTCGCCCCGGACCCCGCGCCTCGAACGCCGGCGGGGCTGGATTCGGCCCCGCGCATGTCTCTGAGGTGGGCGGGGCTGGGTGTGGCCTCCCCCTTGTGCGATGCCGCGGCGCCGTTGCGCGGGGCTCCGCCCCGGACCCCGCGCCTCAAACGCCGGCGGGGCTGCATGTGCGCCCCGTCAGGGGCCCGTGAAGGCCGCGAGGATGCGGTCCGCCGCCGAGGTGGCCGTGAGCGTGCCCTCGCGGACCGACGCCTCCAGGGCCGGCGCCAGTTCCCGTACGGACGGGTCCGCGCGCAGCCGCGCCAGCAGTTCGTCGCGGACCATCGACCAGGTCCACTCCACCTGCTGGGCCGCCCGCTTCGCCGCCAGCCGGCCCCCCGCCTCCAGCAGCGTGCGGTGCTGTTCGAGGCGGTTCCACACCTCGTCCAGGCCCGCCGACTCCCGGGCGCTGCACGTCAGGACCGGCGGGGTCCACGCGGCGTCCGCCGGGTGCATGAGGCGCAGCGCGCCCGCCAGTTCGCGGGCGGCGGACTTCGCCTCGCGTTCGTGCGGGCCGTCCGCCTTGTTGACCGCGAGGACGTCGGCGAGCTCCAGGACGCCCTTCTTGATGCCCTGGAGCTGGTCCCCCGTACGGGCCAGGGACAGGAGGAGGAAGGAGTCCACCATGCCCGCGACCGTGGTCTCCGACTGCCCCACGCCGACCGTCTCGACGAGGACCACGTCGTAGCCCGCCGCCTCCATCACGATCATCGACTCGCGGGTGGCCCTGGCGACCCCGCCCAGCGTTCCCGCCGACGGTGAGGGCCGGACGAAGGCGGCCGGGTCCACGGCCAGGCGTTCCATCCGGGTCTTGTCGCCGAGGATGGAGCCGCCCGTACGGGTGGAGGAGGGGTCCACGGCCAGGACCGCCACCCGGTGGCCCAGCGCCGTGAGCATCGTGCCGAACGCGTCGATGAAGGTGGACTTGCCCACCCCCGGCACCCCGCTGATGCCGATCCGGCGGGCGCGCCCCGCGTGCGGCAGCAGCTCCGTCAGGAGCGTCTGGGCCAGCGCCCGGTGGGCGGGCAGGGTGGACTCGACGAGCGTGATGGCGCGCGCGACGAACGCGCGCCTCCCGTCGAGGACCCCCTTCGCGTAGGCCTCGATGTCGATCTTCGGCATCGACGCCCGCCTACAGCTCGTGTCCGAGGTCCGCGGCGAGCCGCGTCACCAGGTCGTGGGCCGCGTCCGGGATGACCGTGCCGGGCGGGAAGACCGCCGTCGCGCCCATCTCCAGGAGGGTGGGCACGTCCGCGGGCGGGATGACCCCACCGACGACGATCATGATGTCCTCGCGGCCCTCCTCCGCCAGCTGCTCGCGCAGCGCCGGTACGAGGGTCAGGTGGCCGGCCGCCAGCGACGAGACGCCCACCACGTGGACGTCCGCCTCGACGGCCTGGCGGGCCACCTCCGCCGGGGTCTGGAACAGCGGGCCGACGTCCACGTCGAAGCCCAGGTCGGCGAAGGCCGTGGCGATCACCTTCTGGCCGCGGTCGTGGCCGTCCTGGCCCATCTTGGCGACCAGGATGCGCGGACGCCGTCCCTCCGCCTCCTCGAACCGGTCGACGAGCGCACGGGTGCGCTCCACGGACGGGGACTCGCCTGCTTCCATGCGGTACACACCCGAGATCGTACGGATCTGGCCGGCGTGGCGCCCGTAGACCTTCTCCAGGGCGTCGGAGATCTCGCCCACGGTCGCCTTGGCGCGCGCCGCGTCCACCGCGAGGGCCAGCAGGTTGCCCTCGCCGCTGCCCGCCGCGTTCGTCAGCGCCCGCAGGGTGTCCTGGGTGACGGCCTCGTCGCGCTCCTCGCGCAGCCGCCGCAGCTTGGCGATCTGCTGGGAGCGCACGGAGGAGTTGTCGACCTTGAGGACGTCGATCTGCTCGTCGGTCTCGACCCGGTACTTGTTGACGCCGATCACCGGCTGCCGCCCGGAGTCGATCCGCGCCTGCGTACGGGCCGCGGCCTCCTCCACGCGCAGCTTCGGGATGCCCGCGTCGATGGCCTGCGCCATGCCGCCGGCCGCCTCGACCTCCTCGATGTGCTGCCAGGCCCGCCGCGCCAGGTCGTACGTCAGCTTCTCGACGTACGCGCTGCCGCCCCACGGGTCGATGGACCGGCAGGTCCCCGACTCCTGCTGGAGCAGCAGCTGCGTGTTGCGGGCGATGCGCGCCGAGAAGTCCGTCGGCAGGGCGAGCGCCTCGTCGAGGGCGTTGGTGTGCAGCGACTGGGTGTGCCCCTGGGTCGCGGCCATCGCCTCGATGCAGGTGCGCGTCACGTTGTTGAAGACGTCCTGCGCGGTCAGCGACCAGCCCGAGGTCTGGGAATGGGTGCGCAGCGACAGCGACTTGGCGTTCTTCGGGTCGAACTGCTTGACCAGGCGCGCCCACAGCAGGCGGGCGGCGCGCAGCTTCGCGACCTCCATGAAGAAGTTCATGCCGATCGCCCAGAAGAACGACAGGCGCGGCGCGAACGCGTCCACGTCCAGCCCGACGGCCTGCCCCGCCCGCAGGTACTCCACGCCGTCGGCGAGGGTGTACGCCAGCTCCAGGTCGGCCGTGGCCCCGGCCTCCTGGATGTGGTAGCCCGAGATGGAGATCGAGTTGTACCGCGGCATCTTCTGCGAGGTGAACGCGAAGATGTCGGAGATGATCCGCATCGAGGGCTTGGGCGGGTAGATGTAGGTGTTGCGGACCATGAACTCCTTGAGGATGTCGTTCTGGATGGTCCCGGCGAGCTTGTCGGGGGAGACGCCCTGCTCCTCCGCCGCCACGATGTACAGCGCGAGGACGGGCAGCACCGCGCCGTTCATCGTCATCGACACCGACATCTTGTCCAGCGGGATCCCGTCGAACAGCTGCCGCATGTCGTAGATCGAGTCGATCGCCACGCCCGCCATGCCGACGTCGCCGGTCACGCGCGGGTGGTCGCTGTCGTAGCCGCGGTGCGTCGGCAGGTCGAAGGCGACGGACAGGCCCTTCTGGCCGGAGGCCAGGTTGCGCCGGTAGAAGGCGTTCGACTCCTCGGCCGTGGAAAAGCCGGCGTACTGCCGGATCGTCCAGGGCTGGTTCACGTACATCGTCGGGTACGGGCCGCGCAGGTACGGGGCCACGCCCGGGTAGGTCCGCAGGAAGTCCAGGCCCTCCAGGTCGCGCCCGGTGTACAGCGGCTGTACGCCGATGCCCTCGGGCGTCTCCCACAGCAGGTCGCCGGGGGCGGTACCGGTGCCTTCCTTCACGGAGGCGCGCCACTGGTCCTCGGAGCCGGCGGCGGGGCCGGCGCCGTCCAGCGCCAGCTCGGAGAAATCGGGGATGCCGCTCACGACGTGACTCCCATCCGGTCGAGTACGGAGGACAGCACGGCGACCGCGTCGCAGCCGGCGAAGACGTACGCGTCCACCGCTTCCGCGGCGGTACCGGGCTTTCCGGCGAGGAACACCGTCGTGGCGCCCGCCTCGCGCAGGGCGGCGGCCACCGCCTCGGCCTGCTCCTCGTACAGTACGTCGCTGGAGCAGATCACGGCGGTGCCGTCCGCGCCGCTCGCCGCGTAGGCCGCCGCGGCCGTTGCGGGCGTCACCGACACGGGGTCGTGCACCGGTTCGATGCCGCCCGCCTGGAACAGGTTCGAGGCGAAGGTGGCGCGCGCGGTGTGCGCGGCGGCCGGGCCGAGCGCGGCGAGGAAGATCCGCGGCCGGGCGCCGGTCGCGGCCAGGTGGGCGTCGCTGCGGGCGCGCAGCGCCTCGTACGCCTCGTCGCGGCGGACCCGGGGCAGGCCGCCGGCGGGCCCCGGGGGCGCGGGCTCGCGCACGACCGGCTTCTCCGACAGCAGCGGGAACTCGCTGACGCCGGTGATCGGCTCGCGGCGCTTGGCCAGCTTCTCGGACCGCTCGGCCCAGGTGGCGGCGATCCGGTCGGCGACCAGGCCGGAGCGCAGGGCGGCGGCCTGGCCGCCGGCCTTCTCCACGGTCTGGAAGAACTCCCAGGCGGCGTGCGCCAGTTCGTCGGTGAGGCGCTCGACGTAGTAGGAGCCGCCGGCCGGGTCGATCACGCGGGCCAGGTGCGACTCCTCCAGCAGGATGGTGGAGGTGTTGCGGGCGATGCGGCGCGCGAACGCGTCCGGCAGGCCCAGCTCGTGGTCGAAGGGGAGCACGGTGACCGCGTCCGCGCCGCCGACGCCCGCCGCCATGCAGGCGACGGTGGTGCGCAGCATGTTCACCCAGGGGTCGCGGCGGGTCATCATCACCGGCGAGGTCACGGCGTGCTGGCGCTGGGCGCCCGCCTCCGCGGCCCCGCAGGCCTCGGCGACCCGGGCCCAGAGGCGGCGGGCGGCACGCAGCTTGGCGATGGTGAGGAACTGGTCCGCGGTGGCGGCGTAGCGGAACTCCAGCTGGCCGAGGGCCGCTTCGGTGTCCAGCCCGCCGTCGGTGAGGGCGCGCAGGTAGGCGACCCCGGTGGCCAGGGACAGGCCCAGCTCCTCGCCCGCCGAGCAGCCGGCCTCGTGGTACGGCAGCGCGTCCACGGTCAGGGCGCGCACGTCGGGGTAGCCGGCGGCCTCCCGGGCCAGCTCGACGGCGTCGGCGAGGCCGAGCTCCTCACCCGTACGGGCCTCGTGGCCCAGCGGGTCGGCGCCCAGGCTCGCGCGGGCGGCCGCGGGGGCCACCTCGCGCGCCGCGTACAGGTCCAGCAGCGCGCGGGCGGCCCGGGCGTAGTCGGCGCCGGCGTCGAGGGTGACGGGCGCGAGGTCGAGGTAGACGCCTTCCAAGGCGCGGGGGAGCGCCTCGGCGGGCAGGCCGCCGTCACCCAGGGCGAGCCAGAGGGAGGTGACCCCGTTCTCCAGGTCGGCGAGGACCGCCTCGTTCACCCGTACGGGGTCGGTGCCCAGGTGTCGCTGGCGCACGTCCCAGCCGTTCGCGGCGTTCCCCTCGGCCCTGCCTCCCCGTACGAAGGGGGCGAAGCCGGGGAAGCCGGTGTCGGGAGCCGTTTCGGGCGCGGTGTACAGCGGGCGGGTGGTGAGCCCGTCCTGGAGCGTGGTGGACAACGCGTCTTCCGCTGCCTCGCCGGAAACTTCCTTGCCCGACTTGCGCAGCACGCCCTCTACCAGGCGCTGCCACTGCTCATGCGTCGCGTCAGGGAATTCGGCGGCCAAGGAGAGCCCGTCATCAGGCAGGACCGTCATGGCTCGAATGCTAGGGGGGCGCCCAGGGAACAACCAGGACCACCCGATGTGATCTCCCCCTCTCATGTGAGGTGGGAGGGGTCACGAAAGAGCGGGCCGAGCAGGACGGTCGCCGCCGCCCCCGGGAGCACGGCGGGACCGGCGTGCGGCGGGACGATCCGCCCGGGGTCTCCCGGCGCGCGGGCGAGGGCCGCGGCCGCGTCGCGGATCTCGTCGAGGTAGCCGTCGTGCAGCACGCTCGACAGCTCGGTCACCACCATGACGGCCGGGTTGAACACGTCGAGGAGCAGGGCGGCGGCCCGGCCGACGTCGCGGGCGCGCTCGCGCAGCAGCCGGTCGGCGCGCGGGTCGCCGGTGGCGGCCGCGTCCACGAGCATCGGGACGGACGGGTCGGGGACGATCCCGCGGCGCACGGCCTCGGCGCCGAGCGCCGTGTCGGAGGCGGTCGCCTGGAGACAGCCCGTACGGCCGCACGCGCAGGGCGCGTCCGAACCGGGCACCGGGAGGTGCGCGACGTCGCCCGCGGCCGCGCCCGGACCCTGGTGCACGGTGCCCTCGATGCCGAAGGCGGCGTCGACGACGTTGCCGATGAAGAGGTGGACGAGGCTGCGGCGGGCCTCCGGGCGGCCGAAGAGGATCTCGGCGTGGGCGACGGCGCGGGCGTGGTTGTCGACGGACACGGGCAGGCCCAGGGCCCGCGACAGCTCGGCGCCGAGCGGCCGGTCCCGCCAGCCCAGCGCCTCGTGGCGTACGACGACCCCGGCGCCGGGTCCGCCGGGTCCGCCGGGTCCGCCCGGTCCGCCCGGGCGGACCCAGCCGCCGAGGGCCGCGCCGACCCCGAGGAGCGGCCGGCCGGTGTCGGACTCGCGCAGGAACCGGCCCAGCCGGTCGGCGATCTCCCGGCCGAGTCCGGGGGAGCGGGGGTCCGGGTGGGGGAAGGACCGCCGGGCCAGCAGGCGGCCGCGGAGGTCGACGAGGCTGAAGAGGGACTGGGGCACCCCGATGTGCAGCCCGGCGGCGACCGGCCCGCCGACGGCCCCGGTGTGCAGGTCGAGCGGGATCCGCGGCCGTCCCGCGCCGTCGGCGGGGCCGGGCAACTCCCGCAGCAGCCCGGCGCGGAGCAGCCCGGCGGTCTGCCGGGACACGGCGGCGGGGCTGAGCCCGGACAGCCCGGTGATCCCGCTCCGCGCGACCGGCCCGTGGTCCAGGACCGTCCGCAGCACGGTGGCGGCGTTGGCGGCGGCCCGGCTGTCACCTGCCATACGGGTCACGGGGTCTCCTCGGGGGCGCGGGCGTCCCCCTGATCATGCCGGAGCCCCTGAAGACGCCCCGCCGCTGCCGCTGCCGCCGCGGCCGGGGCCCGCGCTGTGCCGAGGCCGGGCGTCGGGGCCCGCGCCGTGCGCACGCGCCCCGCCCCGGCCCGCGCCGTGCGCACGCGGTCCGCCCCGGCCCGCGCCGTGCGCACGCGGTCCGGTCCGCGCCGTGCCTGCCCGCCCCGCTCGGCCCGCGCCGTGCCTGCCCGCCTCGGTCCGTGCCGTGCCTGCCCGCCCCGGCCCGCGCCGTGGGATGCGGTCCGGTCCGCGCCGTGCCCGCACGCCCCGCCCGTGCCGTGGGCACGCGGTCCGGTTCCTGCCGTGCCTGCCCGCCCCGGTCCGTGCCGTGGGATGCGGTCCGGTCCGCGCCGTGCCTGCCCGCCCCGTCCGTGCCGTGGGCACGCGGTCCGGTCCGCGCCGTGCCCGCACGCCCCGCCCGCGCCGTGGGATGCGGTCCGGTCCGCGCCGTGCCTGCACGCCCCGCCCGTGCCGTGGGCACGCGGTCCGGCCCCTGCCGTGCCCGCCCGCCCCGGTCCGTGCCGTGCGCACGCGGCTCGGCCCCTGCCGTGCCGAGGCCGGGCGCCGGGGTGGGGCGGTGCGATGCGGGGGCGTGGCGGTCGCGTTGCGGGACCGTGAAATCCGGCCACGGGATTCAGCCGCCGGGGGAGGGGCGTCGAGGCCTCGCGTCGTGAGGAAAGGGCAGGTCGGGAGGGGTGTGCGGGGGGTGGTGGGGGAGTCGGCCGGTGGATCGGGAGAGGGCGCCGGCGGGGGTTGACCGGCGGCGCGGCCGCTGACAGGCTCCGAGCCATGTCCGCGATCGAGCACCTCGTCCCGCGGCTCCACACCCCCAGCCCCTGTACCGCGCCGGGCGAGTGTCCGGGCCGCTGTCCGGCCCCGCGCCGAGTCTGAGCTCCGCCGCCCCCCCGCGTGTGCGCCCCACGGCGCCTGCGGGCCGCCGCGTCAGCACCGCACCGCTTCCCCGCCGTAGTCGTCGGCACGCCGTCCCGCGCACCCCGCGCCGCCGGTGAGCCGCGTCCGGCGCGGGGCGCGGCGCCCGCTCCGCGCCGGGAGGACCAGTACCGGTAAGACCTCCGCGTCCGCGGTCCGTCCCTCCCGCCGCGGCACCGCACCCACCCCGAACGTCGCGCCGTACCCGTGCGTCCGACCCGTACGCCTATTTCTTCCGCTGCGGAAATAAATGCCGCGGCCTGCCCGAGGAGTCTTCATGGCCACCGCAACCCACACCGCCGCGACCACCACCGTCACCAGGATCGGCGGCCGCATCGGCGCCGAGATCGGCGGCGTCCGCCTCGGCGGCGACCTGTCCGAGGCGACCGTCGCCGAGATCCGCGCCGCGCTCCTCGCCCACAAGGTGGTGTTCTTCCGCGACCAGCACCACCTCGACGAGGCCGGCCACGAGGCCTTCGCCCAGCTGCTCGGTGCCCCCGTCGCCCACCCCACCGTCCCCTCCGCCGACGGCCGGTACGCCCTCGGCATCGACTCCGACCACGGCGCCCGGGCCAACCAGTGGCACACCGACGTCACGTTCGTCCCCGCCTACCCGGCCTTCTCCATCCTGCGCGCCGTCACCATCCCCCCGTACGGCGGCAACACCCTCTGGGCCAACACCGCCGCCGCCTACGACCACCTGCCCCAGCCGCTGCGGGCCCTCGCCGACGGCCTGCGGGCCGTGCACACCAACGAGTACGACTACGCCGCCCTCAAGCCCGACGCCCTCCCCGAGGCCCTGGCCCAGTACCGCGAGGTCTTCACCTCCACGACGTTCCTCACCGAGCACCCGGTGGTCCGCGTCCACCCCGAGACCGGTGAGCGCTCCCTGCTCCTCGGCAACTTCGTCCAGCGCATCAGCGGTCTCACCGGCCGCGACTCGCGCGCCCTCCAGGACCTCTTCCAGGCCCACATCGAGAGCCCCGAGAACACCGTCCGATGGCAGTGGCGCGCCGGCGACGTCGCGATCTGGGACAACCGCGCCACCCAGCACTACGGCGTGGACGACTCCGACGACCACGAGCGCACCCTGCGCCGCGTCACCATCGACGGCGACGTCCCGGTCGGCCCCGACGGCGCGCCCTCGCGCCTGATCAGCCCCGAGGCGGTCCCGGCCCCCGCCTTCGGCATCCCCTCCGGCGCCTCCACCACCCCGAACGGGAACTGACCCCGCCGCCCGACGGCGCCCGTCCGGACGGCCGCCCGCCCGCTCCCGAACACCCCGCTCCCGAACACCCCGCTCCCGAAAACCCCGCCCGCTCCCGTACGACGATCAAGGAGCCCCCCGTGCCCCAGCTGCTCGCCATCACCGGCAGTCCCTCCGTCAACTCCCGCACCGCCGTCGTCGCCGACCACGTGCTCCGCCGCCTCTCCCACGCCGGCTTCGACACCGCGCACCTCTCCGTGCGCGAACTCCCCGCCGCCGACCTCCTCTCCGCCCGCCGCGGCGAGCCCGGGATCCGCCGGGCCGTCGAGGCCGTCGCCCAGGCCGACGGCCTGATCATCGCGACCCCCGTCTACAAGGCCTCGTACACCGGCCTCCTCAAGGCCTTCCTCGACCTCCTCCCGCAGGACGGCCTCGCCGGGAAGACCGTTCTGCCGCTGGTCACCGGCGGCAGCCTGGCCCACGTCCTGACCATCGACTACGCCCTGCGCCCCGTGCTCGCCGCCCTCGGCGCCCGGCACGTCACCGCCGGCCGGTTCGTCCTGGACTCCTCCGTCGAGCGCGGGAACGGTCCGGACCGGCTGCGGCCCGAGGCGGAGCTGGACCTCTTCCAGGCGGTCGACGAGTTCGCCGACTCCCTGCGCGCCGCCCACGGCGCCGGGGCCGCGCTGACGACCGCACCGTAACGACGCCGAAGCCCCGCTCCGCACCCCGCACCCCGTACCGACAAGGACCCGCCATGGCAGCCCCCACCCCGACCACCACCTCCCGACGCCAGTTCCTCGCCCTGCTCGGCATCTCGGCGGCCGCGGTGAGCTGCGGCACGGCCACCGCGAACGGCGGCGGCTCCGGCGCGCAGGTCTCCACCCTCAAGTACCAGGGGGCGGTCGGCGCCGTGACGCTCCCCGAACTCGCCGCGGATCTCGGCCACCTCGGCGACCTGAAGCTGGAGTGGGTCGGGAACACCATCAGCGGCCCGCAGGACATCCAGTCCGCCGCCACCGGCCAGACCCACTTCGGCAGCGCCTTCAACGGCGCGGTCATCAAGCTCGCGAGCAGCAAGGCCCCGATCAAGGCCGTCATCTCCTCCTACGGGTCCGACCAGCACTCCTACGGCGGCTACTACGTCCTGGAGGACAGCCCGATCCGCTCGGCCCGGGACCTGATCGGCAAAAAGGTCGGCATGAACACCCTGGGCGCCCACTACCAGGCGCTGCTCGACATCTACCTGAGCCGGGGCGGCCTCTCCAAGGCCGACGCCGGCAAGGTCGAGCCGCTCGTGGTGCCGCCGGTCAACACCGAGCAGTCGCTGAGGCAGAAGCAGATCGAGGTCGGGGTGCTCACCGGCGTCCTGCGCGACAAGGCCCTCGCGACCGGCGGCATCCGCCCGCTGTTCACCGACGTCGAGCTGCTCGGCCCGTTCAGCGCCGGGACGTACATCATGACGGAGCGCTTCATCAAGCAGAACCCGGACACCGTACGGGCCTTCACGACAGGGGTGGCCAAGGCCATCGAGTGGTCCCGCGCCACCCCGCGCGAGGAGGTCATCGCCCGGATGACGGAGATCGTCAAGAAGCGCGGCCGCAACGAGGACACCGCCACCCTGCGGTACTGGCACTCGTACGGGGTCGCCGAGACGGGTGGCCGGATATCCGACACGTCCTTCCAGCTCTGGCTGGACTGGCTCGGCGAGCGGGGCGAGATCGAGCCGGGCCGGCTCAAGGCCGCCGATCTCTACACCAACGAGTTCAACGGGTACGGGAAGGGCTGACCGGCATGGCGAAGATCGTGTTCGAGGGAGTGGGCAAGACCTTCCCGACCAAGCACAAGCACCGCGGCGAGGGGGAGTTCACCGCCCTCGAAGGGATCGACCTGGAGATCGGGGCGGGGGAGTTCGTGGTCGTCGTGGGCCCCAGCGGCTGCGGCAAGTCCACCCTCCTGGACCTCCTCGGCGGACTGACGCGGCCCACGTCCGGGCGCATCCTGCTGGACGGCGAGCCGGTCACCGGCCCGGGGCTGGACCGGGGGATCGTCTTCCAGCAGTACGCACTGCTCCCGTGGCGGACGGCGCTCGGGAACGTCGCCTTCGGCCTGGAGGCGACCGGCGTACCGCGCCGCCAACGCGACGCCAGAGCACGGGAGTTCCTGGACCTGGTCGGTCTCACGGGCTTCGAGGACCGGCACCCGCACGAACTGTCCGGTGGCATGCGCCAGCGCGTCGCGATCGCCCGCTCGCTCGCCTACGACCCGGACGTACTGCTGATGGACGAGCCGTTCGCCGCCCTCGACGCGCAGACCCGCGAATCCCTTCAGGACGAGCTGCGCCGCATCTGGCAGCGCACCGGCAAGACCGTCGTGTTCATCACCCACGGCATCGAGGAGGCCGTCTACCTCGGGCAGCGCGTGGCCGTCATGACCTCCCGCCCCGGCCGCGTCAAGGAGGTCGTCCCGGTCACCTTCGGCGACCGCGGCGCCGGCCTCCAGGGCGAGGACCTGCGCTCCAGCCCGGAGTTCGCCCGCTACCGCCACGACGTCTGGAGCCTGCTCCACGACGAAGTGGCCCGCGCCCAGCAACTGGAGAAGGAAGAGGCCACCGTATGAGCACGCAGGCCGACACCGCCGTCGCCCCCGCCGCGCCCGGGGCGGCGGTACGCGCCGCCGCGCCCCCGGCAGTCCCCGCGGACGCGGCTCCTCCCGGGACCGCCGCGCCCGGGGTCGCACCCGGGACCGCCGCACCCGGGACCCTCGCCCCCGCCGCTCCACGCGACCGGACCGCCCCGGCGGCGCGCCCCGCCCGGCGCCCCGTGCGGGTCCTCGGGCGGTGGCTCCGCGCCGCCGCCCTGCGGTCGGCGGCCCTCCTCGCCCTCCTCACCGTGTGGGAGACGGCACCCCGGCTGGGCCTGGTGGACGCCACCTTCCTCCCGCCGGTGAGCGAGGTCGCCGTCGCCTGGTGGGAGCTGCTGGGCAACGGCCAGCTCGGCACGCACGTGTCGGCCAGCCTGGTCCGCTCCTTCGGCGGCTTCGGGATCGCCGTCGCCGTCGCCGTCCCGCTCGGACTGCTCATCGGCTGGTACCGGCCGGTCGCCGCGTTCCTGGGCCCGCTGCTGGAGGTGTTCCGCAACACCGCGGCCCTCGCCCTGCTGCCGGTCTTCGTGCTCCTGCTCGGCATCGGCGAGACCTCCAAGGTCTCGATCGTCGTCTACGCCTGCGTGTGGCCGATCCTGCTCAACACCATCAGCGCGGTGTCCAACGCCGACCCCACGCTCGTCAAACTGGCCCGCTCCATGGACCTGTCCACCCCGAGGCTCTTCCAGAAAGTGATCCTCCCGGCGTCCGTACCGGCCGTCTTCACCGGCATCCGCCTCGCCGGGGCGGTGTCCATCCTGGTCCTCGTGGCCGCCGAGATGATCGGCGCCAAGGCGGGCCTCGGCTATCTGATCAACGCCTCGCAGTTCAACTTCGCGATCCCCGAGATGTACGCGGGCATTGTCACCATCTCCGCCATCGGCGTGGCCTTCAACCAGCTGCTCGTCACCGTCGAGCGCCGTCTCAGCGTCTGGCGCGTCCCCTCCTGAGCTCCGCTCCCGGCCTCCGCCCCCGAGGCCGCCCCCGCCGTCACCACCCGCGGAGCCGCAGGCCCCGCCCCCGAACCCAAGGACCCGCCATGAGCACGCCCCGGACCCTGCACCTCAACGCCTTCCTCATGAACGCCGGCCACCACGACGCCGCCTGGCGCCACCCCGACAGCACCCCCGAACGCGTCACGGACCTGCGCTACTTCCAGGAACTGGCCCGTACCGCCGAGCGCGGCCGGCTCGACTCGATCTTCTTCGCCGACGGCCTCGCCCTCTGGGGCAAGGCCCGCTACAACGCCCTCGGCGGGTTCGAGCCGCTGACCCTGCTCTCCGCGATCGCCGCCGTCACCGAGCACATCGGGCTCATCGCGACCGTCTCCACCACCTTCAACGAGCCCTTCCACACCGCCCGGAAGTTCGCCTCCCTCGACCACATCAGCGGCGGCCGGGCGGGCTGGAACATCGTCACGTCCGGCACCGTCGACGAGGCCCGCAACTTCAACCGGGACGAGCACCTGGCGCACAGGCTGCGCTACGAGCGCGCCCGCGAGTTCCTCGACGTCGCCACCAAGCTCTGGGACAGCTGGGAGGACGACGCGATCGTCCTCGACAAGGAGCGGGGAATCTACGCCGACACCGACAAGCTCCACCCGGCCGCCCACCGCGGCGAGCACTTCGGGGTCGCCGGCCCGCTCAACGTGCCGCGCTCCCCGCAGGGTCACCCGCTCCTCGTCCAGGCCGGTTCCTCGGAGGACGGCAAGGAGTTCGCCGCCCAGTACGCCGAGGCCGTGTTCACCGCGCAGCAGACCCTGGCCGACGGCCAGACCTTCTACAAGGACCTCAAGTCCCGCCTCGCCCGGTACGGCCGCGCCGAGGGCGACCTGCTCGTCCTGCCCGGGATCGCGCCCGTCATCGGGTCCACCGAGGCCGAGGCCAAGGCCCTGGAACAGCAGCTCACCGACCTCCAGGTGCCCGAGTACGGCCTCGCCCAGCTCTCCGGCATGCTCGGCACCGACCTGTCGGACCTCCCGCTCGACGGCCCGCTGCCCGAGCTCCCCGAGGAGCGGGACATCAACGGCAACAAGAGCCGCTTCACCCTCGTCGCCGAACTGGCCCGCCGCGACGGACTCACCCTGCGGGAACTGATCGCCCGCCTCGGTGCCGGACGCGGCCACCGGGTCTTCGCCGGCACCCCCGAGCAGGTCGCCGACCAGCTGGAGCAGTGGTTCACCCAGGGCGCCGCCGACGGCTTCAACATCATGGCCCCCGTGCTGCCCACGGGCCTGACCGACTTCGTCGACCAGGTCGTGCCGATCCTCCAGCGCCGCGGGCTCTTCCGCACCGAGTACACCGGCCGCACCCTGCGCGAGAACTACGGACTGCCGCGTCCCGCCAACCGCCACGCACCGGCGGGCGCATGACCGGACGGGCCTGCTGAGGCGCGGCGGGCCTGCTGAGCCGTGGCGGGGCGGGTGCGGTCCCGCCCCCGCCGCGGTGACCGGTCAGACCGTGAGGACGATCTTGCCGCGGGTGCGGCCCGCGGCGCTCAGCTCCCAGGCCCGCGCCGCCTCCGCGAGCGGCAGGGCGTGCTCGACGTTGACCGTGAGCCGCCCCGCGTCGGCGAGCCCGGCGAGGAAGGTGAGGTCGGCGTGGTCCGGGCGTACCCACAGCTGGTGCGCGCCCTTGGCCGCGGCCTCGTAGTCGGCGATGGACACCACCCGGTGGCGCTCCTTGACCAGCGACTGGAGCACCTCGATCACACCGTCCCCGTAGAAGTCGAGGCCCGCGTCGACGCCTTCGGGGGCCAGCGCGCGGACGCGGTCGGCCAGGCCCTCCCCGTACAGGACGGGCTCGGCGCCGAGCGAGCGCAGGTAGTCGTGGTTGTGCGCGCCGGCCGTGCCGATGACGCGCAGGCCGAGGGCGACGGCGATCTGCACGCCGAAGGAGCCGGTGCCGCCGGCCGCGGAGTGGATGAGCACGGTCTCGCCCGCCTTGAGGCCCGCGCGGGTCAGCGACTGGTAGGCGGTGAGCCCGGCCAGCGGGATGCCGGCGGCCTGCTCGAAACTCAGCTCGCGGGGCTTGCGGGCGAGCGTGCGGACGGGGGCGGAGACCAGCTCGGCGTAGGTGCCGAGCTCGACCCACTCCTTGCGGACGTAGCCGTAGACCTCGTCGCCCACCGCGTAGTCGAAGGTGTCGTCGCCGACGGCCTCGACGGTCCCGGCGACGTCCCAGCCCGGTATGACGGGGTGGCGGACTTCCAGGATGGGGTCGAGGTATCCGGCGGCGAGCTTCCAGTCGACCGGGTTGACCCCGGCGGCCCTGACGCGGACGAGGACCTCACCCGGTCCGACCTTGGGCCGGGGTAGGTCAACGAGCTGCAGTTCGGCGGGAGTTCCGTATGAGCTGTACGTGATGGCCTTCATGATCCCCGACAACAGGGCGTCGTCGGGAGGTTATTCCCCACGGTGGACCGGGCTCGGCGGCGGCTCAGGCGGGCAGTGTGTTGCGGTGCGAGCGCCGCCGGGCCGCGCTGAAGAGGGCCTGGATCTGCGCGCCCGACTGCTCGACGTGGTCCAGCGGGGAGGGGAAGGCCAGCCGCACGTCGTGGTGGCGGCGCCGCTCCTCCAGCCGCAGGGTGATCCCGTACCGGTCCATGGCCACGGGCAGCGCGCGCCGGACGGCGGCGGTGGGCAGCGGCTCGACCAGGCGCAGGAGCAGCGTGACGAGGTCGGGGTGGTCGTCGAGGAGGTGCGTGAGCATGCCGGCCTCGTACGGGGCCAGGGGGTCGGGGCAGGCCCGGTCGAGCTCGTCGAGGTCGATGCGGGAGAAGCCGTCCGCGGTCTCCAGGATGACCCGGCCGTACTCCACGCAGGTGCTGTCCCCGGTGCCCGCCTCCGCGTACGGGGTGAGCAGCCGGCCGAGGAGGGTGACCCGGGCGCGCACCCGGTCGCGCACGGGGGTGGGCGCGATGTCGGTGAACTCCAGCCGGATCGCGGGCCGCTCGCGGTGCGCGAGCGGGCTGCCCGCCGCGGGCGCCGCGGGGTGCAGGTGCAGCCGGCCCAGGACGTCCGTGCCGTCGAGGTGGCGCACCTCGGTCCGGAAGCCGTCGGTGACCACGGTCATGGAGTGGGCGGCGGCCAGGACGGACCGGACCCGCTCGGCGTCGGTGGGCCGGGCGCCGGGCGCGGACCGGACGGACGGGTGGGCGGGGTCACCGGACATGCGCATGCAGATCTTCTCCATCGTCCCGGGCTAGTTAGGTATGCCTAACCTAACTTAGCCGATCCGGCGGGGGGTGGGGTACCCGCACGGTTCGTGTCGCTGTTGGGCTGAACGAGTGAAACGCGAGAGGATGGGGGGATGCACATGAAGCGCAGGGCCGAGGCGGTCCGGTGAGCAGGTACGACGTCACCGACGAACAGTGGGAGGGGCTCGCGCAGGTGGTCCCCCTGCGCAGTCGCAACGAGTGGCCCTCGCGGGTGGACCACCGCACGATCCCCACGGCGCCCGGGGCCTCCGCTGCCGAGCAGCGCCGCTTCGTGGTGATCCGGGTTCAGATCTTCGCGGACGCGCGGGAGGTGGCGGAGTACCTGATCGCGCAGATCCCGGTGCTGCTCGACCTCACCGGCGCCGACAGCGAGGTGGCCAAGCGGATCCTGGACTTCAGCAGTGGCGTGGTCTTCGGGCTCGGCAGCGGCATGCACCGGGTCGACCGGAACGTCTTCCTGCTGGCCCCGGTCGGGACCGAGGTCGAGGGGATCGCGGCCGCCGCCGTCCCCCGATCGTAGGAAGACCGCCGCGACGGAACGGTTCGCCCGGCCCTCGGGGGGTCCGGCGGCCCGTACCGTCCCGCGCATGGACGCCACCGCCACCGCTCCCGACGCCGCCACCCCGTACGGGGAACCGGGTCTCACACCCGCCGCCGTCGCCGCACTCGCCGTCGCATTAGCCGACGCGCCCGACGCGCTCACCGCCGCCGCCTATGCCGCACCCGCCGCCGGTGACGGCATCGACGCCGCCGGACCCGCCGCCGCGCAGGCGTCCGCGGCCCTGCCCGCGGGGCCCGCCGCCGGCGGCGTCGACGCCGCGGCGTACGGCGGGTTCGCCCCCGCCGTGCCCGCGGCGCGCACCGCGCCCGCCGGGCCGAACGCCCCCGCCGGTGCCGGGGCGGTGCCCGCCGGGCGTCCCCGTGCGGGGCGGGACCCCGACGCCGATCCGGTGGTGCCCGCGCAGGCCGGTACCGGGGGCGTGGGGCGGGCGGCGGGCGCCCGGCACCGGCCCGTGCTCACCGAGTTGCGGCTCTCCGCCTTCGGCTCGCACCGGGCCGCCGCCTTCCCCCTGGGGCCCGTCACCCTCTTCGCCGGGCCGAGCGGCAGCGGCAAGTCCCAGGTGCTGGCGGCCTACACGGCCCTGGCCGCGCTGGGCTCCGGCGCCACGCTGGAGGAGGCCTTCCCGGACCCGGCCGCCCGCATCCCCGACCGGGCCGCCCCCGACGCCGAGCGCCGCCGGGGGTTCCGCATCGGCTGCACGGTGGACGGCCCCGCCGGGCCGGTCCGCCTCGACCTCGCCGTCCAGGCCGAGCCGACGCTGCGGATCGTCGGCGAACGGCTCTCGCAGGACGGGCAGATCCTGCTCGGCACCGCCCTGCGCGATCCCGGCCGGCGCTCCGTACAGGCGGCCTGGCTCACCGGCGGCACGATCGGCGTCACCCGGGCCCCGCTCCCCGACGACCGGCTCGGCACCGCCCTGCTGCCGCTCCGGGTCGCCGGCGCCACCGCCGGCCAGCGGCAGGTGCTGGCCGCCGCCGAGCAGGTGGTGGTGGCCCTGCGCTCGGTGTTCCCGTGCGACCCCCGACCGGACCGGATGCGCGCCCCCGTACGGCCGGGGGAGGGCCGGCTGTCGGAGGACTGCGCCAACCTGGCGGACGTGCTGCGCCGGACCCGCCACGAATGCGGCACCCGCCACGCGCTGCTGACGGCGGCGGCCCGCACCGGCTGCGCGGGGCCCGTGGCCGGCCTGGACGTACGGGACCGGGCCGACGGCCTGCTCGCCGCCGTGCTGGACCGGGGCCCCGGCCGGCCCGCCACCGAACTCGCCCGGCTCGGCTCGGGCGAGCTGCGGTTCCTCGCCCTGGCGCTCGTCCTGCTGACCGGGCCGGGAGTGCTGGCGGTGGACCCGGCAGCCGAACTGCCCTCCGCACGGCAGGTCCTGACGGTGCTGGCCGACGGTCTCGACCGCGGACTGGACCGGTGCCAGGGTGACGAGCTGCTGCGCCTGGCGCTGCTGTCCTGCGGCCGCGGCCACCTGCGGCTGACCGCGGCCGTGGGCGAGGGGACCGCGCAGGCGGCCCGCGGGCTCGCCGGCGTCGCGGTGGTAGACCTGACCCCATGAACGACACGGACACCCGCGGGCCCCGCGACGACGAACGGCTGTACCGGCTCCAGCGGCGGCTCGCCGCGTTCGCGCAGGCAAGGGACTGGGCGCCCTACCACACGCCGAAGAACCTGGCCGTGGCGCTGAGCGTGGAAGCGGCCGAACTCGTGGAGATCTTCCAGTGGCTGACGCCCGAGCAGTCCGCGAAGGTCATGGAGAAGCCGGAGAGCGCACACCGGGTGGCCGACGAGGTGGCCGACGTGCTCGCGTATCTCCTGCAGTTCTGTGAGGTCCTCGGGGTGGATGTGCTGGATGCGCTCGCCGCGAAGATCGAAAGGAACGAGCTGCGTTTCCCGGTGACGGGTACGCAGACCCCAAATCGTCACTCTTCGGAGTGATGACCCCTTTCACAATCACGTTTGTGTCCACATTTTCCGAATACCCCTGGCTTTACTGGCCCGTTGCCCTCACTCTGGGTAGTGATGGGAACGGCGGGATGTCGTGCGGACGGGGGACGGCATATGGATGCGGTACGGCTCATCGCGGCCGGCCGGCACGCGCTGGCACAGAGTGGGGCTGCGTGGGACATCGTGGGCGAGGCCTGGCAGGCACAGGCGCTCGCGCAGGGCATAGGCGGCTATCTGGCGGTCACCGGACCGCCGGAGATGAGAGCGGAGGCACGGGGACTGGGCGAAGCGGGAGGCAGAGGCTGCGGGGTGCTCGACCGGGCCGCGCTGCGCGGTGAGGGCAGCGCCCCGGAGCAGCCGCCGCGGGCGGCGCAGCTGGCCGGGGTGGCGGATGTCCGGCAGGCACTGCTCGGGCTCCAGGCGCTGCTGGGAGAAGTGGGCATAGCCCTGGTCGGGGTGGCCTGCGGGACGGACGACGAGACGCTGTACTGGCAGTGCATCGAGTCGATCGACGCGGCCGACGAGTCGAGCGACCGGGTCCGGGCGATCCTGCGCCGGATGACGGTCCGGGAGCGGGGTTCCGCCTCCGGGGTGGTCTGAGGCCGCCGGTCGGCGTCGCGGTTCCGGCTCCCGTCGCGGTTCCGGGTCCCGTCGCGGGCGACGGGACCCGCGCGGTCAGTACGACCGCTGGGCGGTGCTCGGGCCTTCCGGGACGTGGTCCGCGCAGGAGCGGAGATCGGCGTCGAGCTGCGTGAGGTCCGCGTTCAGGGCCGCCATCAGCTCTTCCATCTGCCGCAGCAGGCCCTTGGGCGCCCCGCCCCGGGCGGGCACCGCGGACTCCTCGCCCGCCCGGTCGTGTGCGGCCCGTCCGGTCTGTGCTGTGTGTCGGGGGTTCTCCGGCACGGCCTCGTGGGACATGGCGGCCTCCTCGGCCCTGGCCCCTCCGGGAAGGAAGGGGGCGGCGGACGCACCGGGGTGAAGCCGCCGGCGCGCGGGCCGGGCGACCGGCTCCGTCGGAGCAACGATTTCCGTCCGGGCTGGTCACTGGCGCGGTCGGCGGTGAGCCGTCCGGTCGACGCAGATTCACCCCGCGGGGGCGCGAGGGGCAGGATGGGGGCATGGATCTTCGCATTTTCACCGAGCCCCAGCAGGGTGCGAGCTACGACACCCTCCTGAGCGTCGCCAAGGCCACCGAGGACCTGGGCTTCGACGCGTTCTTCCGCTCCGACCACTACCTGCGCATGGGCTCGGCGGACGGCCTGCCGGGGCCCACCGACGCCTGGATCACCCTCGCGGGCCTGGCCCGCGAGACCCGGCGGATCCGGCTGGGCACGCTCATGACGGCCGGCACCTTCCGGCTGCCCGGGGTGCTCGCCATCCAGGTGGCGCAGGTCGACCAGATGTCCGGCGGGCGCGTCGAACTGGGGCTGGGAGCCGGCTGGTTCGAGGACGAGCACAAGGCGTACGGCATCCCCTTCCCGGCGGAGCGGATGGCCCGGCTGGAGGAGCAGCTGGCCATCGTCACCGGCCTGTGGGCCACCCCGCCCGGCTCCGCCTTCGACTACGCGGGCAGCCACTACCAGGTGGAGAACTCGCCGGCGCTCCCCAAGCCCGCCCAGGCCAAGGTGCCCGTCCTCATCGGCGGCCACGGCGCCAAGCGCACCCCGCGGCTCGCCGCGCGGTACGCGGACGAGTTCAACATGCCGTTCGCCTCGATCGCGGACAGCGCGCGGCAGTTCGACCGGGTCCGCGAGGCCGCCGAGCAGGCCGGCCGCGAGCCCGACGACCTCGTCTACTCCAACGCCCTCGTGGTGTGCGTGGGCAAGGACGACGCGGAGGTGGCCCGCCGGGCCGCCGCCATCGGCCGCGACGTCGGGGACCTCCGGGCCAACGGGCTGGCCGGTTCGCCCGCCGAGGTCGTGGAGAAGATCGGGGCGTACGCGGAGACCGGCTCCTCCCGCGTCTACCTCCAGGTGCTCGACCTCGACGACCTGGACCACCTGGAGCTGATCTCGGCCCAGGTCCTGTCCCAGCTGGGCTGACGGGGGGTCCGCACCGATGACGCGCGCGTCCGGCCCGCTCGCCGGAGCACTGGCCCGGGGGACGGTGGTCCTGGACGGCGGGCTGAGCAACCAGCTCGCCGCCCAGGGCTGCGACCTGTCCGGCGGCCTGTGGACGGCCCGGGTCCTCGCCGAGGAGCCCGAGCAGGTCGCGGCGGCCCACACCGCGTACGCGCGGGCCGGCGCACAGGTGCTGACCACCGCGAGCTACCAGGTCGGATACGAGGCCTTCGCCGCCCGCGGCCACGACCGGCGGGCGACCACCGCCCTGCTGCACCGCGGCGTCGCCCTCGCCGCCCGCGCCGCCGAGGCCGCCGACCACGAGGTGTGGGTGGCCGCCTCGGTCGGACCGTACGGGGCGGTGCTCGCGGACGGCTCCGAGTACCGCGGGCGGTACGGCCTGACGGTGCGGGAGCTCGCCGCCTTCCACCGTCCCCGGGTCGAGGCCCTGCTCGCCGCGGGCCCCGACGTCCTCGCCCTGGAGACCGTGCCCGATCCCGACGAGGCCGAGGCCCTGCTCGCGGTCCTCGCCGAGACCGGGGCGCCGGCCTGGCTGAGCTACACCGTCGCCGGCGGCCGCACTCGCTCCGGGGCGCCCCTGGCGGAGGCCTTCGCGCTCGCCGCGCGGGCGCCGCAGGTCATCGCGCTCGGCGTCAACTGCTGCGACCCGGCGGACGTCCTGCCCGCCCTCGAAACGGCGGCGGGCGTCACCGCCAAGCCGCTGCTGGCCTACCCCAACGACGGCTCCGTCTGGGACGCGGCCACCGGCACCTGGGACCCGCCGCCCGCCCGGGCCCCCTGGCCCACCGCCGCCTGGCACCGCGCCGGCGCCCGCCTCATCGGCGGCTGCTGCCGCATCGGCCCCGCCGGCGTCACCGCCCTGACCCGGGGCCCGCAGGCCGGATAAATCCCTGGTCGGGGGGCGGGGGCGCGGTCAATACTCGGTCGTGTGTTCCTGACGATCTCCACCACCGGCTCCCCCGAACGTCCCGCCACCGACCTGGGCTACCTGATGCACAAGCATCCCGGCAAGGCGCAGGAGTTCTCCACCTCCCACGGCACCGCCCACGTGTTCTACCCCGAGGCCACGGCCGAACGGTGCACGGCGGCCCTGCTGCTGGAGGTGGACCCCGTCGCACTCGTGCGGCGCGGCCAGGGCAAGGGCCGGGGCGGGGCGCCCGACGCCGCGCTGGCGCAGTACGTCAACGACCGCCCGTACGCCGCGTCCTCGCTGCTCGCCGTCGCGCTCAGCGGGGTGTTCCGCAGCGCCCTGGGCGGCCAGTGCACCGCCCGCCCGGAGCTGCCGGAGCAGGCGCGTCCGCTGCGGGTCGAGATCCCGGTGCTGCCCGCGCGCGGCGGCGCCGAGCTCGTGCACCGGCTGTTCGGGCCGCTCGGCTGGGACCTCGTACGGGCGGAGCCGCTGCCGCTGGACGAGCGGTTCCCCGAGTGGGGGGACTCCCGGTACGTACGGCTCGTGCTGGAGGGGGAGCTGAGGCTCGCGGACGCCCTGCGGCAGCTGTACGTCCTGCTGCCGGTCCTGGACGACGCCAAGCACTACTGGATCTCCCAGGACGAGGTCGACAAGCTGCTGCGCGCCGGGGAGGGCTGGCTCGCGGCCCACCCGGAGAACGGCCTGATCAGCTCGCGCTACCTGGCACGGCACAAGGGCCTGACCCGGGACGCCCTGCAGCGCCTGGAGCTGGTCCGGCTCGCCGAGTCCGACGGCACCGAGGTCGAGGAGCTCGACAACGCCGTCGACGAGGACCGGGACACCGAGGAGCGGCCCGTCCCGCTCGCCGTACTGCGCCGCGAGGCCGTCCTCGCCGCACTGCGCGGCGCCGGCGCCCGGCGGGTGCTGGACCTCGGCTGCGGACAGGGACAGCTGGTCCAGGCCCTGCTCAAGGACCCGGCGTACACCGAGATCGTCGGGGTGGACGTGTCCATGCGGGCGCTGCACCTCGCCGCGAAGCGGCTGCGGCTGGAGCGGATGGGGGAGCGGCAGAGCTCCCGCGTCCGACTGGTCCAGGGGTCGCTCGCCTACACCGACAAGCGGCTGGCCGGCTACGACGCGGCCGTGCTCAGCGAGGTGATCGAGCACCTGGACCTGCCCCGGCTGCCCGCCCTGGAGTACGCCGTCTTCGGATCGGCCCGCCCGCGCACCGTCCTCGTGACCACCCCGAACGTCGAGTACAACGTCCGCTGGGAGACCCTGCCCGCCGGGCACGTCCGGCACGGCGACCACCGCTTCGAGTGGACCCGGGAGGAGTTCCGGGCCTGGGCGCACGAGGTCGCGGTCCGGCACGGGTACGAGGTCGAGTTCGTCCCCGTCGGGGACGACGACCCCGAGGTGGGGCCGCCGACCCAGATGGGCGTCTTCACCCGCGCGGACACCGATACGACCGCGGACACCGATACGACCGCGGACACCGATACGACCGCCGACACCGATACGACCGCCGACACCACCACGACCGCCGACGCCCCCGCCGGCACCACCGACACCCCGAAGGAGGGCGAGGCGGCATGATCAGCACCACCACCACGACCAGCGCCGCGGAGAGCGACCGGCACCGCGTCCTTCCCGTCACCGACCTGTCCCTCGTCGTCCTGATCGGGGCCACGGGATCGGGCAAGTCCACGTTCGCCCGCAAGCACTTCAAGGCCACCGAGGTCCTCTCCTCCGACTACTGCCGGGGCCTGGTCGCGGACGACGAGAACGACCAGAGCGCCAGCAAGGACGCCTTCGAGGTCCTGCACTACATCGCCGGCAAGCGCCTCGCCGCCGGCCGCCTCACCGTCGTGGACGCCACTTCCCTGATGATTGGGCGTGTTCAAGCGTCAGGGGAGGCGTCAGTTGCACGAGTGGAACGTGGTGTGGGTGCCCGATCCGGGGCAGTGGGGATCGCTACCGTCTGAGGGGGTCCTGGGGGTACAGGACCTGCCGGCTGAGGTGGCTCGGATCGGTCTGCGGCCGGGTGATCCGGTGTTCGTGGCGCCGGACGGAACGGTGGACCGGGACCTGCTGGATTTCGTTCGGTCCGTCGAATTCCGGGATCTGGAGCGGGAAACCAAGCGGAATTACGCGACGGATATCCGGCCGCTGTTGACTTTCCTGTCCTCGCGCGGAGTTCTATGGAGGCAGGCGACCAGGCAGGACTTGGCGGACTACCGGCACTGGAGATGCCGGGCTCCGCAGAATCCGCGCCGGATCAGCGGGACGAAGTGGAACCGTGAGGCGGCCGCGTTCACCAAGCTGTTCCGGTGGGCGAAGGTGTCCCCGCTGCCGGTGGACATCGTGCGGCGAGGGGACCGGGCGGCGGACTCGGTGAGCTCGCGGGTGCTGTGGCTGACGCCGCGGACCTGGGGTTTGTGGTCGGACATCGGGCTCCGCGGCCAAAGTCGTACAGGAATGCCGGCGCCGGGGTGGGAGTCGCGGACGGAGTTGCGTAACACCAGCTTCGTGCAACTGCTGCTCAGCTCCGGCCTGCGCCGGCAGGAGGGTGGTTCACTGCTCACCTTCGAACTGCCCGGCCAGCACTTGCGGTTCGGCCGCTACTGCCATGGCCGCGTCGCCGCGGCGGTCACCCGGTCGAAGCAGAGCCGGGTCTTCTACGTGTCGGTGGACGCGGTCGGCCAGGCCGAGGCATACGTCGAGTCGGAGCGCGCGTGGGCGGTGCAACGAGCCCAGGCGGAAGGCCGCTACGACCGGCTGCCCATGATGCGGCTGGTCACGAAGGTGACGCGGGGTCTGAGACCAAAGATCGAGTGGGTCGACGCGAACGGCGTAGTCGGTGAGCAAGCACTCAGCCGCCTGGGATGGCGCGAGCGGCAGTGGCTGTTCTTGGAGGGCCCGGACGGGCCGGAGCCGGCGTGGTTGTGGCTGACCGAGCAGGGCCTGCCGATGGCCCCGGACCGGTGGAACGGTGTGTTCAGGGCGGCGAACCTGCGCTGCGAAGAAGTCCTGCTCACCGTGGGAGAACGGGAGGTCGAAAGGGACTTCCGGCTGGTGGAGGTACGCGGCAAGAGCCCGTACGCCACGCCGCATGCCGCGCGTCATTCGATGGCCCTCTACATGCTGGTCTTACTGAACCAGCTGGTGGAGACCCGCTATGGGCTCTCGACCGCGGACCGGCGGGACTTCGCCCTGCTGTTCGGCGATCCGTGGTGGCTGGTGAAGACCCTCCTCGGTCACGCGGACGTGGAGGTGACGAAGCGGCACTACCTCGCGCCGGTCGCGCACCTGCAACTGGAGTCGATCCTGGCCGCGGCCGAGCCCGCCAACGAGGAGGAACAACAGGTCGAGGACCTGGACGGTGTGTTCACCCGGCTTGCCCGGGAGTCGCGGGGCATCCAGGACGTCGACGCCGTCCTTGAGGCGGCCCGGTGACCGGGCGGGGACGGCGAGCCGTCCTGCCGCCGGCGGATCACCGCACCGAGCCGCCGCTGGCTCCCGACGGACTCGTGGTGACGGTCGTCAACAAGGCCGGATACGAGATGCCGTTCGACTTCGCCGAGTTGCCGGTCGCCGAGCTGATGCAGCGGTCACTGGCCAGGGTCTTCGCGGCCCGGTCCGCGGGCTGGAACAGCCATATGACCGCGCAGGCTTCCTGGATCACGGTGAAGGCGTTCGCGCGCTTCGTCTCCGAACTGGAGCATCCCCCGGAAGACCTGGGGGATCTGACCACCGCCATGCTCAAGCGCTGGCGCGCGGCGCACATCGGCACGAACAGCGGGAAGAGTGTTCTGCGTCAGGTGAGGCCGTTGCTGCGGGCGGATCCGAGGCTGGCCGACGGGCCGGTGGGGGAGGAACTGGCCCGCCGCATTCCTAAGCAGGTGCCGGTCAAGCAGTCGTACGGAGAGGATGAGCGGGAGCGGGTGCTGCTGGCGGCACAGCGGCAGTTCCGAACCGCTCTGCTGCGGATCCGTGAGAACACACGCCTGCTGGAGAGCTGGCGGGCCGGTGACCTGACGGACGGCAGTCGGGAAGGGCGCATCGGTGAGATTCTCGACCACCTTGCGCGGACCGGCTACGTCCCGCACACGGTCTCGCCGAGCGGAGCGGTGAACGTGAGAGAACGCCGACTTCTGGGCGGCACCGGCTCGGAGTGCACGTGGGGCAGGCTGTTTCTCTCCCGTTCCGAGCTCACGGCGCTGGCCGTGCTGTTGACCGCCCGGTTCGGCTGGAATCTGTCGGTCTATGACCGGTTGCCGGCCCCGACCACGGCCCCGTCGGCCGGAGGAACGGCCACGGTGACCTACCAGATTCAGGTGGAGAAGCGCAGGCAAGGCGGAGGCTGGTGGTTCTCCACGGAGAACGCCACCGACTCCGGGGCTGATTCGGCCGGCAGGCTGATCACTCTGGGGCTGGAGGCCACCGCACACGGACGGGCTCTTGCCGCCCAGATGGAGCCCGGCACCGGCTTCCTGATGGTCGCGCGCATGCACTACCCCAGCAAGCGACATCAGCACACGGAACGGCCCCGCCCGGTGGGCCCTCTGTCATTCGGTATCGGAAACGGCGACGCACAGCAGTGGGGGATCAGGCACGGTCTGGGAGGGGCGCCGTTCCAGCGGACCCGCAGAACCGCGGTGACACGAGAGGGGCGCCCCCTTCAGCACGCGCAGGGCACGCACGAGAGCATCTACATGCTGCCAGATGAGCATGTTCAAAGGGCCTCGCGGAGCGTCTTCGAGGCCGGCGCCAAAGAGGCCCTCGCGCAGGCCCAGGCCGTGATGTTCGCCGGCGACATCGCCGACACCCCGGACCCGGGGCACGGACAGACCGTGGCCGCGGACTGCGCGGACGAGACGTCCAGCCCCTGGCCCGACGCGCAAGGCGGCTGCGGAGCGGACTTCATGCTCTGCCTGGCCTGCCCCAACGCCCGTGTCCATCCCGGCCATCACCCGCGGCTCGCCCACCTGCACCGAGAGCTGACCAGTCTCCGCTCCGTCCTGCCCGACCGGTCGTGGCACGAGCGGTGGAGCGAACATGTGCTCCGTCTTGAGGACCTGCGCGACAAGGTCGGCCCGGTGGCCTGGAACGCGGCGCTTGCGCGCGTGAACGACGAGGACCGCACCCTGGTCCACCTGCTGCTGAAGGGAGAGCTCGCCCCATGACCGCCGTCGGCACCGCTGCCGAGACCGATACGTACGTGCTCGCCATGCCCCGCCCGGACAGTCCCGTGGTGCTGCCTGAGTGGATCAGCCCCGGCAACACGCACCCGAACTCGCGATACCAGGAAGAGGTGTGGTCCATGGCGCCGCTCATCGACAATCCTGGCACCGGTCTGGTCAACCTCCATTGGAAGAACTGCCCGGGCCCCCTTCGGGACCAGGTGAAACTAGCCACCTGGACAATGATCAACGGCCAGTTGAGGCCCACCTACCTCCAGACCCGAGGCGTCCAGGCGCGATCACGTTCGGGCGGCACCGACATGCTCGCCACCTGCCTGGAGTGGATGCGCCTCGCCCGCTGGTTGAACGAACGCCAGATCACGAGCCTGCGCGCCTGCACCGACACACAGTGGCGGGCCTATGCAGGCGAGCGCATGGTCCGAGTGTCCCGCGACACCGCAGCGATCATCGCTGTCCGGTTAACGAACCTGTGGGCGTACGACCGGCTCAGCGCCCGCCCCACGGGCATCACCCCACCTCCATGGGAGGCCATAGGAGTCGACGACTTCCTGCCCCCGGCCAGGACGGCCGCGGGCGGGGAGAACACGACGGAGCCGTTGGACCCGCTTGTTCTCGGGCCGCTGTTGATCTGGGCGATCCGCTTTGTCGACGACTTCGCCGACGACATCCTGGCGGCCTGGGCCGAGCGCCGCCGCCTGATCGCCGTTGCCGCCGCCACGAAGGCCACGCCAGCCGGATGGGCCGGGCTTGAGGAGTGGTTGCTGCCCATGGTGCGGGCCGGTCACCCGCTGCCGGCCAGCTCCGGCAAACGCGAGATCCAGGTGTCCGCCACCTACATCGCCGCACTCACCGGCTCCAACCGCGGTCAGGTTTGGAGGTTCGTCAAGCAACACGGGCTGGCGGAGATCGCCGCATCGCGGCCAGGGCCCTGTCCGCTGCGGGTGCCGGTCACCGGGCAGATCAACGGCAAGCCATGGCGCGAGCATGTGGACTTCAACGAGGCCGCCGAACTGATGCGGAACCTGGGTACGGCCGCGACGATCGTCCTGCTCTACCTGACCGGGATGCGCCCGCAGGAGGTGCAGGGACTGCGTTCCGGCTGCTGCCCCGACCCCGAACCAGGTGTTGACGCCGCCGAGGGACAGCACCTGATCCACAGCCATCACTACAAGACCGTCACCGACGACGACGGCAACCACATCTCCGCTGGTGAAGTACGCCAAGTGCCCTGGGTCGCGATCACGCCGGTGGTCCACGCCATCCGCGTGCTGGAGCGGATGGTTCCCGAAGGGGAACTCCTCCTCGGCACCGCCCACCACGAGTTCCACTCGCGCCACGGATATGGGGGCGCGCTGAAGAAGACCACGTTGGCCTTGCGCATCGAAGCCTTCGTGACCTGGGTGAACCGCGAGGCCAGGGCGCAGGATTTGTCCGACCAGGCCATCCCGAACGATCCCCACGGCGCGATCGGTCTCGGGCGGTTCAGAAGATCTCTTGCCTGGCACATTGCCCGACGTCCCGGAGGGTTGATCGCGCTCGCCATTCAGTACGGGCACATGCGGACCGTCCTCGATGCCCGCACCTCAAGCGGCTACGGCGCCCGCGGCCGCCGCGGCATCCACGCCATCCTCGACGTCGAAACAGCCCTCGCCGCCGCCGACACCGCTGCTCGACTCCGTGACCGCGTCGCCGCCGGAGAGAAGGTCTCTGGGCCCGCAGCCCGCCGAGCGTTGACCGCTGCCGCCCACACCCCTCGCTTCGAGGGGCGCATCGTCCCCCGCACCTTCGCCAGGAAGGCCAGCACCTTTCTGGCCCGCGACGGCATCGTGCTCTACGACAACCCGGATGCGCTCCTGATCTGCGCCTTCAAGCACGACAACGCGCTCTGCGAACCAGAACCCAGCGCCATCGCCCCACGGCAGTACGACTGCCTGCCCGGCTGCGGCAACGCGGTCCGCACGGACACCCACGCCCGCCTTCTTCGTGAACGCGCCGACGAACTGGACCAGTTCGCAGCCCACACCCCCGACCCGGTCAGCAAACGTCTGCGGGCCAACGCCAACCGTCTCCGCGAGACGGCCGACACCCACGACGCCACCGCTCACTCCGCCGAGGCCCTCACATGAACCAACCGCACCACGACGAACGCGCCCGCATCCGCGAGGCCATGGACCGACTCCTGGCCGGACAGGCCACCGCCTCCAACGGCAGCCTCACCGTCGTCGCCCTCGCCGCCGAGGCCGGCGTCCACCGCATGGCCATCCTGAAACGACACGTCGACCTGAAGAACGAGTTCTACGAGCGCGTCCGCACAGAAACCCGACAGGTCCCGGAGACCGAGAAACGACTCCGGGAAACCGTCACCAAGCTGAAGAAGACCATCGCCAACCAGAAGGTCGAGATCGAAGAGCTGCGGCAGCAGGTCGCGAGACTCGCCCTCGCCAGCGCCGTGCTCACTCAAAGGAGCGAGAGTCGCGAAGACGGCGCACCCGCATCAGAAAACGTCGTCTCCTTCCGCTCACCAACGGCCCGATAGGTCTGGTATTGCCGGGCCTGATCCCGAGGCTAACCGGGACCGGCCCTGAGCCTTCACCTAAGGGTTGTCCCGTAAATGATCTTCCGGGCGGCATGAGTGCGGCTGTCTGCTGGGCGGGGCGCTCGCTCAGCCCGTGAGGGCGAGGTTGTGCAAGCGGCGATGCCGAGCGTGGCGTGGTGCACGCCGTCGCCCTTCAGGCGGCAGTCGCGGAGGATGCGACCGGTTCCACCGACTGGACCGAGCTGGCCCTACCTCATGTCCGACGGTCTGGTCCGGCTGCCAGGAACGCCGACGGTGACGATGTGCCTCGGGACTGCGTCGCCTGGCACATCGAAAGCCGTATGCCCGATGAGCGCGCTCAGGTGTGGCGGCGCCCCGGTGGGATCGAACGCCTTGTGGCGCAGTGAAACCAGGAATCCGATTCGGATGTCCGTGGTCTGATATGTGACCGCCTGCTTGAGGTACGCCTGCTTGTCACTCAAGGGCTGCTTCATCGAATCGACCTTCATCTCGATGCAGATGCTGAATCCGCTGAACTTGAGTCGCAGGTCGATTCGCCCGCCGCCGACGTGCTGGACCTCGAACTCAACGATCGCGCCGAGGCTACTGGATTTCAAGTAGTCGAGGAGGTCCTTGTGGATGTGGCCTTCGACGGCCTTCGGATCGAACAGATACGGGTACAGGTCCGATTGGGCATTGGTCCGTGAGCTGACGAACTGGATGATCAGCCGAAGAACGTCGTCCACTGCATCCTTCGGATCCCCGACATAGTCGGGGCTCGTCTCCAGACACGTTCGGATCCCGGAGTGGACCTCGGCCTCGATCAGGTTGAGGCTGTGCCTGCCGATGGTTTTGTCGCTGACCGCTTTAGCGAGTTCAGCCAGGGTCTCGGGCGACACTTTCTCGGCAAGTTCGATCGCTGCTGCGGATCCGGGCAGGACGAGTTGGTTGAGGGGTTGCGGCAGCGACTCGGTCGCCGTGCCACTATGGCCTTTTCCCGGCCCTGCACCTGCCAATGCTTGCGCCCTCGCCCCTCGAAGGACCGCTTGCGCGGCGGCGAGCTTCTCGGTGACCTCGCGTTCACGGTCGCCCGCCGCGGTCGCGGCTTCCTGCTCCAAGGCGTGGGTATGATCTTCGAGGTTGCACAGAAGGCCCGCCGTTCTGGCGAACCCCGACTCGATGACCGGCTGAACGAGCCTGAGCAGGCCGTCAATGTCCTCCTTGTGAGAGACGACAGCCGCGGAGCGCGAGCCCAGGTATATCTGGAGTAGGTCGTCGACAACGACCTCGGCCTTGTAGAAGCTATCCCGTTGAAACTCTTCCCGGAGCCTTCCCAGGTCGTCGGCCAGTTGAGTCCACGCCAGCAGCGCCGCTCGCTTCGGATCCCCGTACCAGTGGTTCAGCCCAATCGACGTCACGTTGAGCCGGCGAATCCGCTCAGCCAGGTCGGCCAATGCGTGTGGTTCGAGCCGAGGGGCCGACAGGGCGGCCACGTGCAGCCTCGGCGAGGACTCGGCGAGGAGCGCACACAGCACTTCGACTACGGTCAAGAGGATGCTCGCGTCCTCACGCTCGTAGGTGTCCCAGGCGACCTGCAAGTACCTTGCGGAGGCTTCGAGGTTGTTCAGCATGAGCGGCAAGTCCGCGGCGCGGAGTGCGCTGACCAGTTCGATACCCGCCAGCACCCATGCGGCGTCGGAGGCGACGCCCTCGGGGTCGGCACCTGGGCGCGGCTGGCCAGCTGGGGGGTCAATGCCAGCGACGAGGCGGACAACGCTGGCGAGGCTCGCGGCGTGCGGCCAGTGGTCGACGGCAACACCGACGGCGCGGACAACTGCGGTGCCGAGCGGCTTCGGCACCGGTGCATCGAAGCGTTCCAGAAGGGCCAGCAGTGCGAATGGTGATCCGATCCCGCATAGGGCAAGTCGGGTGCGGGCCTCCAGTGCGCTTGCCGTTCTCAGGGCGGCACGGCTGTCCGGATCCGGCACGTCAAGGAATTCCTGGACAGCATCCTCCAGGGCCTTGGCCAGACCCGCGCCGACCTCGTTCAGCGCGGGTCCACTGGTGAGCAGAGCCTCCAAGCTGTCGGTGAGGATGGCCGGACTCGTGGTGGATGTGACAGCAGCTGATACGCGGCGCAAAGCTGCCGGATAGCTGCCGGTTCGGCTGCCGGAGTTGGCTGCCTCGTGCGCGACCAGGTGGACGAGAGGCGGAAGCACCGGACTGTCGGTGAGGTCAGAGGCTTCCCGAGCCAGTCGGTCCCAGCCACCAAGCGCCGCGAAAGCGCCCTCGACCGGCGGGCCTCCAGCGTTTGCCGAGAGGAGCGCGGTGAGGTCCTTCTCCAGCTCGACCGCCGCACTGCCGCTCATGGCTTTCCTCTCGTCAGCAACCACCGTTCAGCTTCTCACCACACGTAGGAGTTACCCTCCGCGACAACCCGGTTGGCTTGCGGAAGAAGATCAAGGAGGGGAGCGGCGTTGCGGGTAGCGACGAAGATCTGCATCTCGGCTTCGCCTGCGACCTCCCGCAGTGCCCTGACCATGGTGGCAAGGTCCTCCTCCGGCATTTCCTCGGCGGCGGGCGAGTCCAGGACGAGGAACCCGGGGTGGCGGCCGATCCCCTCGACGTAACCGTGCTGGATGAGGGCGATGGCGGTCGCGATCTTGACCCGCAGCTTCTCGCCGGCTGTGAGCCCGGAGTAGGTCTGCTTGACGCCGTTCTCTCGAAGCGTCATGTTCGCTGCGCCGCTGAGGGTAAAGCCACTGAGGTTATCGGCGCCGAAGCTCTGCGTCAGGCGTTCGATGTCGGCGGAGATCTGGACCAGCATCGGATCCTGGTCGTTCTTCACCCACTTCTTCAGCACCTGCTCGGCTGCTTCCACGACGGCGAGGTGCGTCGAATCGACCGGGTCAATCACCTCCGGGTCGCTTGACCGGGTCAACGCCCCCAGGGCGCCTTCGGCGCGGGCCAAGTCGAGTTCGAGCACGCGACGCTCACCCGCGACCGTGAGAAGTTCGCTCCCCACCTCTGCCCGCGCCGCCGCCTTTTCCCGCTCCGTCGTCAGCGCCGCGATCTCGGCAGTCAACTGCGCCACCGCGGCTTCGGCCGCGGCCACCGCGGCCTGCGCCGCTGCAACTTCGTCCAGGGGGCCCTCTTCGGCATCCGCGTCGTCGCCGTCACTTCCGGACGTCCGCGCAACCAGGCCGGTCACGAACTCATCCGGCGCGGACGCGGCCACGATGACATCGGACTGGAGGGCCTCCAGATTCAGTTCACTGGTGCACACCGAACACTCATGTTTGTCCGGTTCCGCTGCCTGTCGCTCTGGAGTGACCTGCGCCGCGCAGCGTGGGCACACCGACGGACGCATGTGATGGAAGAACCTGGCGGCGAGCACGTCCTCGTAGTTGGTGTGCACCCGAGCCTTCGCCGCCTTGAGCTGTTGACGTGCTGTTCCGGCCAGCGAAGTCTGCGCGATCAGCTTTGTCTCAAGCCTGTAATTCTCTCGTGCGAGGTCGGATGCGCGGGTTGCGGCGTCGAGCACCACCTGCATGTCCGGCGTCCCGGCGGGCAGGTTCCCAATCTTCGTTCGAAGATCCTGGACCTGCTTCTCCGCCGCGATTCGGCTCGCCTCCACCGCCTCGCCAGCCGCCTGCGCCTTGCCCTTCGCGGCGTCCCGTGCCGTGTCCATGCCGCGCCGCGCCGTCATTGCCGCAGCCTGCACCGGTGCCCAGTCCGTACCGATGAACATCTGCATCATTCGGAGGCCGATGGTCTGCTCGTTGCCGACGATCGGATCGAGCTGGTTCGCGCGGACCACGAACGAACTGGAGTACGAGGGCCACGCGTGCACCCGAGCCGCCGTGTCCGTCCAGACCGGGATGTTCTCCAACCTCAGCCGAGTCATCATCAGCGAGCCCATGACGCCCTCGAAGTCCGCGCCGTCGAACTGCCCGAGGACCGTGGATCTGGAGTCCGAGTCCACCCCCATGATCCTGATCACTTGTCCGGTGGCCGCCCCGTCCACCGCATCGAAAGCCACCCGCAGCCGCTCCGCGCCGACCTGCCAATCGACTTCAACGTGCTCGATCCAGCTGCGGACATCGTTCTGGAACTGCGGGCACCGGCCGGTCAGCGACCACATGAGAACGTTCAAGAGGGTTGACTTGCCGCGTAGATTCCGGCCCGAGCCAATCCCGTTGACACCGGGCTGCGGCGACCATTCGAAGTCAAATGGGACCCGCGCCTTCGGTCCTGCCTGCTTATCGACCTCCGCCGCCTCGCCCTCTCCGGCCGAGATCGCTGCGGGTGAGTACTTGTCGACGACCGGTCGGATCCACTCAGGGAGATCGGTTACATCGACCAACGGGTGTCCATGGGCGCCGGGGTGATCCGGTTCGAGCCATTTCGTCCCACGGAAGTGCATCCGGGTCGCGCGTAGCGGCACGGGAACTGCCTTGGTGCCGCCGAGCGGCACGCCGAGTCCGCTGAGGATCTTGTCAACCTCGTCAACAGTGAGGCTCAGCGAACCGCCTGCCCGTCGCCTGGCCAGGATGTCAACAACCTCTTTGCCGAGAGCACTCACGTCTGGTCTCCTTCCTGACCTACTCCTCCAGTAGCCGATGCCGGCGCGGAAGCGCTCAGCGCATCCAGCCGTTCGCGCACCCGCGGAGCGATCGGCGCAATGGCCACCCCCAGCTCCGTCCCCGCGTACGCGGCCTGCCGGTATTGCCGGTCCTTCAGTGCCTGCCCACCGTCGTCCCCCGCGACCAATGCGACCAGCTTCACCTGCTTGGCGTACCAGCCCAGAGTCGGATCCTTCGCGAGCTCAGCGACCGCAGCGGCCCCGGCCTGCGTCAGGAAGAACTGGTTGCGCTTGCTCTTTTTGCCTGGCTGCCCGGCACGGCGCAACGTGGCGAGGCCGTACGTTTCGAGGATGGAGAAAGCATCATCGAGCTGCTCGTATGCGCCGAAGAACCAGCGCGGCATCGGGTACCAGCGCAGGTCAGGTTCTGGATCGTCCAAGAGCGACCGCGCTGTGTTCAGGTGACCAGCGTCGGCCGTGCTGGCTTCCACCATCGACACCAGCTCATCGGCGAGGTAGTCCGGGTTTCGCAGCCAGAAGTCCATCGCTTGGAGCCGCAGCTCGCTTCGTACCGACCTGATCGTTCCGGGTGGGTCTCCATCCACACTCGGCGTACCACATCCATCGAGCAGAACTAGCAATCGAATGGCGTGCTGAGTTCGCGTCGAAGCAGGGCGACCATCTGTACCTGCGGACTCCGCACCGGTAGCCATCTCGTCCAACCTGGCATTCCCCCCAGAAGCACCGCTACTCGACCGGACGACCTTCACCAGAACGACCGCCAGGTGATCACGGGCGGCAGGGTTGCGGCGTGTGATCACGCCGTAACCACATTGGGCCGACGCGACCACCCATTACGCTCGGAGACCCAATGTAACGGGTGTGGCATGTAACGGATACCTAAGGGCTGCCCCGCAATGATTCGGGAGCTCGTGGCCCTGCCTTTCTGCAGGTTGGCAGCGAGGCTGTGGGAACAGTTGAATGCCCTCGTGACGGACTGGACGCAGGTGGTCGATGCTCACGGGTCGGTTGGGCGAGTGCCACTGCTCCTGGATCAGGTGGAGCGAGAGGAAGCACCGGAGACGTGGGACGAGCTGTGGGACCGTCTCTGCCTCTTCCACGCAACCAAGCTGAATGAGCTCACTGAACACAACGACTTGACAGGGAACGCCACCAGCGTCCAGGCCGACGCCCGCCGCCGGCTGGTCCAGCTCGCCCGCGAGCACGACGTGCTGCCCATCGCCATCGTCCTCGACCTGCCCGAGCAGGTCTGTGCCGAGCGCAACGCGGCCCGTCCCGACCGGGCGGGCCTGCCCCGCGCCGTCATCCAGCGCCACCGCCGGGACCTGCGCCGCTCGCTGCGGGGCCTGGAGCGCGAGGGCTTCCGCAAGGTGCACGTACTGCGCACCGTCGAGGAGGCCGAGCGCGCCGAAGTGGTCCTGGAGAAGCGGTTCAACGACCTCACGCACCTCAGCGGCCCCTTCGACATCATCGGTGACATCCACGGCTGCTCCTCCGAGCTGGAGACCCTGCTCGCCAAGCTGGGGTACGAGGACGGCGTCCACCCCGCGGGCCGTACCGCCGTGTTCGTCGGCGACCTCGTCGACCGCGGACCGGACAGCCCGGGCGTCCTGCGCCGGGTCATGGGCATGGTCCGGTCCGGCAACGCCCTGTGCGTACCGGGCAACCACGAGAACAAGCTCGGCCGTTACCTGAAGGGCTCCAAGGTCCAGCGCACCCACGGGCTGGCCGAGACGATCGAGCAGCTGGAGGGCGAGTCCGAGGAGTTCGTCGGGGAGGTGCGCGACTTCATCCGCGGCCTCGTCAGCCACTACGTGCTCGACGGCGGCAGGCTGGTCGTCTGCCACGCCGGCCTGCCCGAGAAGTACCACGGCCGCACCTCCGGCCGGGTCCGCTCGCACGCGCTGTACGGGGAGACCACCGGCGAGACCGACGAGTTCGGCCTGCCCGTGCGCTACCCGTGGGCCGAGGACTACCGCGGCAAGGCCGCCGTCGTCTACGGCCACACGCCGGTCCCGGACACCACCTGGATCAACAACACCATCTGCCTCGACACCGGCGCCGTGTTCGGCGGACGGATGACGGCCCTGCGCTGGCCCGAACGCGAACTGGTCGACGTACCGGCCGAGAAGGTCTGGTACGAGCCGGTCAGGCCGCTCGCCGCCGCGGCGCCGGGCGGGCACGACGGGCGGCCGCTGGACCTCGCCGACGTCCACGGGCGCCGGATCGTGGAGACCCGGCACCTGGGCAACGTCACCGTCCGCGAGGAGAACGCGGCCGCCGCCCTGGAGGTCATGAGCCGCTTCGCGGTGGACCCCCGGCTGGTGCCGTACCTGCCGCCGACCATGGCGCCGACGGCGACCTCCCGCGAGGACGGCCACCTGGAGCACCCGGCGGAGGCCTTCGCGCAGTACCGCAAGGACGGCATCGTCCAGGTGGTGTGCGAGGAGAAGCACATGGGCTCCCGGGCCACCGTCCTGGTCTGCCGGGACGCGGCCGCCGCCCGCGAGCGCTTCGGCGTGGACGGACCGACCGGATCCGTCTACACCCGGACCGGGCGGGCCTTCTTCCACGACCCCGAGGTCACCGAGGAGGTCCTCGACCGGCTCCGCTCGGCCGTCACCGACGCGGGCCTCTGGGAGGAACTGGACACCGACTGGCTGCTCGTCGACGGGGAGCTCCTGCCCTGGTCCCTGAAGTCCGCCGGCTTGCTCCGCCACCAGTACGCCGCCGTGGGCGCGGCCGCCCGCCATGTCTTCCCCGGCGCCCTCGGCGCGCTGGAGGCCGCGGCCGCCCGCGGCGTGGACACCGGGGCCCTGCTGGCCCGCCAGCGGGACCGGGCCACCGACGCGGCGTCCTTCACCGAGGCCTACCGCCGCTACTGCTGGCCCACGGACGGGTTGGACGGCGTACGGTTCGCGCCGTTCCAGCTGCTGGCCGCGGCCGGGCGCTCGCTGGCGGCCGTGCCCCACGACGAGCAGCTGTTCTGGCTGGACCGGCTGGTCGCCGCGGACGAGGCGGCCGGCACCGGGCTGCTGCGCCGCACCGGCCGGATCCTGGTGGACACCGGCGACGAGGAGTCCGTACGGGCCGGCACCGACTGGTGGCTGGAGCTGACGGCCGCCGGCGGCGAGGGCATGGTCGTCAAGCCGCTCCAGGCGTACGCCCGGGACGGCAGCGGCCGGCTGGTGCAGCCCGGGGTCAAGGTGCGCGGGCGGGAGTACCTGCGGATCATCTACGGTCCGGAGTACACCCGCCCCGAGAACCTCCAGCGGCTGCGCGACCGGTCCCTCGGCCACAAGAGGTCGCTAGCCCTGCGCGAGTACGCGCTGGGGCTGGAGGCACTGGACCGGCTGGCCGCACAGGAGCCGCTGTGGCGGGTCCACGAGGCGGTCTTCGCGGTGCTGGCGCTGGAGTCGGAGCCGGTCGACCCCCGGCTCTGACGGCTCCGTCCGGGACCGCCGGCGACGGGGCGCCGCTCCGTGAGGCACGTGCCGTGAAGCAAGGACCCCCGTACGGCCGCGAATTAGGTCGTATGGGGGAACTTTCGCGGAGAACTCCGGGAATACCACCGGCGGGATCGTTCATCCAGGGCAGCGGAATGTCCGCGAACCTGGAAGGACGGAACGTCACTTATGAAGATGACCGCGCGCGGAAGCATTGCGGCGCTCATGACCTGTCTGGCCGCGGCCGGCGCGGCCACCCCGGCCGTGGCCGACTCGGTCCCGGTCGGTGTCCCGTTGGAAGCCGTCGAGACGTCGCTCGGAGTGGACGCCCCGCGCGTGGCGACCGGGGTTCCGGTCCCGGTCGTCGGAGCGCCCGACGTCCCCCGCCACCACACGGGTGACATGCTCCCGACCCCTCTGCTCCCGACCGTCCCGATCGGCGCCGAGCTGGGCGACACCCTCGTCGCCTCGCCGGTGCCCAACCTGCTGGGCAAGCCGGAGACGGACGGCGAGGGCTCCGTGGGCGCGCAGGCCACCACCCTGCGCACCCGGACCCCGGGTGCGGTCGTCGGCTCCCCGCTGACGATGCCGGACGGATCCAACTTCGGGCTGCCGAACCTGACGGCCCCCAAACTGGGCGTCATCGCCCCGGAGTTGACCGGCGCCCCGGCCGCCCTTCTCGGCCTGCGCTGAGACGGCGTGGCGGACGCCACGTGAGAACGCCGCCCGGTCTGGGAACGTGTACCGCATGGGATTCCATGTCGACTCCGAGACCGGGCGGCTGCGCCGCGTCATCCTCCACCGGCCGGACCTGGAGCTGAAGCGGCTCACACCGGGCAACAAGGACGCGCTCCTCTTCGACGACGTGCTGTGGGTGCGCCGGGCCCGCCAGGAGCACGACGGGTTCGCGGACGTCCTGCGCGACCGGGGGGTCGAGGTCCACCTCTTCGGCGACCTGCTGGCCGAGGCGCTGGAGATCCCCGAGGCGAGGCACCTCGTCCTCGACCGGGTCTTCGACGAGAAGGAGTACGGGCCGCTGGCCACCGGCCATCTGCGTGCGGCCTACGACGGGCTCAGCTCGGCCGAGCTGACGGAGGCCCTGGTCGGCGGGATGACCAAGCGGGAGTTCCTGGAGCGGCACGCCGAACCGGTGTCGGTGCGCTTCCACGCCATGGAGCCGGACGACTTCCTGCTGCAGCCGCTGCCCAACCACCTGTTCACCCGGGACACCTCGGCCTGGATCTACGACGGGGTGTCGATCAACGCGATGCGCTGGCCGGCCCGGCAGCGCGAGACGGTGCACTTCGAGGCGATCTACCGCCACCACCCGCTCTTCACTTCCTCCGGCGCCTTCCACTACTGGTCGCAGGGGCAGGCGGACTACCCCTCGACGATCGAGGGCGGGGACGTGCTCGTCATCGGCAACGGCGCGGTGCTGATCGGCATGAGCGAGCGGACCACCCCGCAGGCCGTGGAGATGCTGGCGCGCGGCCTGTTCGCGGCCGGTTCGGCGACCACGATCGTGGCCCTCGACATGCCGAAGCACCGGGCCTTCATGCACCTGGACACGGTCATGACCATGGTCGACGGAGATACGTTCACTCAGTACGGGGGGCTCGGCATGCTGCGCTCCTACACGATCGAGCCGGGCGCGGAGGCGCACGAGCTGAAGGTGACCGACCACCCGCCGGAGCACATGCACCGGGCCATCGCGGCGGCGCTCGGCCTGGACGCGATCCGGGTGCTGACCGCCACGCAGGACGTGCACTCCGCGCAGCGGGAGCAGTGGGACGACGGGTGCAACGTGCTGGCCGTGGAGCCGGGGGTGGTGGTCGCGTACGAGCGGAACGTGACGACCAACACGCACCTGCGCAAGCAGGGCATCGAGGTCATCGAGATCCCCGGCAGCGAGCTGGGCCGGGGCCGGGGCGGGCCGCGCTGCATGAGCTGCCCGGTCGAGAGGGACGCCGTCTGAGGGCCACCCCGGGTATGTATATCAATACAGTGGATCGTATAGACTTCCAGCATCCCCTGTCACCGTGACGCTGGAGCGACGCCATGGCCACCGACCTCGTCGGCCGCAGTTTCCTCAAGGAGCTCGACTTCACCGCCGCCGAGTTCCGCGGCCTGATCGAGCTCGCCGCCGCCCTCAAGGCGGCCAAGAGGGCCGGCCGCGAGGAGCGCCTGCTCCAGGGCAGGAACATCGCCCTGATCTTCGAGAAGACCTCCACGCGCACCCGCTGCGCCTTCGAGGTCGCCGCGGCCGACCAGGGCGCCCACACCACCTACCTGGACCCCTCCGGATCCCAGATGGGGCACAAGGAGTCGGTCAAGGACACGGCGCGCGTCCTGGGCCGGATGTTCGACGGGATCGAGTACCGCGGTGACAGTCAGCGGGCCGTCGAGGAACTGGCCGAGCACTCCGGTGTGCCCGTCTTCAACGGCCTCACCGACGACTGGCACCCCACCCAGATGCTGGCCGACGTCCTGACCATGACCGAGCACAGCGACAAGCCGCTGGAGCGGATCGCCTTCGCCTACCTGGGCGACGCCCGCTTCAACATGGGCAACTCCTACCTCGTCACCGGCGCGCTGCTGGGCATGGACGTCCGCATCGTCGCCCCCGAGGCCTACTGGCCCGCCGCGCCCGTGGTCGCCCGGGCCCGGGAGCTCGCCACCGCCAGCGGGGCGCGGATCACCCTGACCGAGGACGTCGCCGAGGGGGTCGCCGAGGCCGACTTCGTCGCGACCGACGTGTGGGTCTCCATGGGCGAGCCCAAGGAGGTCTGGGACGAGCGGATCGCCGACCTGTCCCCGTACGCCGTCACCATGGACGTGCTGCGCGCGACCGGGAACCCGGACGTGAGGTTCCTGCACTGCCTGCCGGCCTTCCACGACCTCGGCACCGAGGTCGGCCGGGGAGTCCTGGAGCGTCACGGGCGCGACTCCCTGGAGGTCACGGACGAGGTGTTCGAGTCGGTGCACTCCGTCGTCTTCGACGAGGCGGAGAACCGGCTGCACACCATCAAGGCCGTACTCGTCGCCACCCTCGCCCCGCCCGCCGTCAGACCCGCATAGTCATGCCCGGGGCGTGAGGAGGGCCAGGCCCGGCCCGTGAGGCCGGAATCCCCGGGATCTTCGGGGCGGGGCCCGTCCGGGCCGGGACCCGTCACGCCGTTCCGGGCGGCGGCGGGGCGGGCCGGGCTGCGAGGGTGAACCACACGGCCTTGCCGTGCTCGGTGCGGCGGTGGCCGCAGGCCGAGCTCAGGGTGCGGATCAGCAGCAGTCCCCGGCCGTGCTCCTGCCACGGGTCGGGGTGGACGTCGTCCGCGCGGGCCGTCAGGTCTCCGGGCGGCCGCGGGTCCCCGTCGTGGACCTCGACCCGGCAGCCGCTCGGCGGCAGTTCCACGACCAGCTCGATCGGGAACCCGGCCGCGGTGTGCTCCACGGCGTTGGCCACCAGCTCCGCGGTGAGCAGCTCCGCCGTGCCGCTGTCGGCCGCCGGCGCCTCGACGTCGGCCAGCGCGGTGCGGACGAGGGCGCGGGCGAGGGGTACGGCCGCCGGCGTGTGGGGCAGGGCGATCCGCCAGGCGGAGGCGTCGGGCACGGCAGGTCCGTCCGTTCCGTGGGGTCGGGGCAGGTGGGGGGAGGGGGCCCGCTCCCCACGAAGAGATGGGCCCGCTTTCAACGATACGAAGTCGAAATGTCGGGGCGTATGGCACCCCGGCCGAAGCACCGGGGACCACCGTCACCGGCCGGGCGGGACCTCCGGCTCCCCACGGCGCCCCGGCCCCCACGGCGCCCCGGCTCCCCCGCGGTGCCGCTTCCACCGTGTCGCGTTTCCATGACGGCAGTCACGATCCGGTGATACCGTCGTCCGTGTGAGCCCCTTCACCGGTTCCACGACAGCGACCGAACGGTGGCGCCACCTCCGGGTGAACCGGCAGGACGGCGTGGCCACCGTCACCTTCGACCGCCCCGAGAAGCTCAACGCCCTCACCTTCGGCGCCTACGCCGACCTGCGGGACCTGCTGGCCGAACTCTCCCGCGAGCGTTCCGTCCGCGCGCTGGTCCTCGGCGGCGAGGGCCGCGGCTTCTGCTCCGGCGGGGACGTGGACGAGATCATCGGCGCCACCCTCGCCATGGACACCGCCCAGCTCCTCGACTTCAACCGGATGACCGGCCAGGTGGTCCGTGCCGTCCGCGAGTGCCCCTTCCCGGTGATCGCCGCCGTCCACGGGGTCGCCGCCGGAGCCGGTGCCGTCCTCGCCCTCGCCGCGGACTTCCGCATCGCCGACCCCACCGCCCGCTTCGCGTTCCTCTTCACCCGCGTGGGACTGTCCGGCGGCGACATGGGCGCCGCCTATCTGCTGCCCCGCGTCGTCGGCCTCGGACACGCCACCCGGCTGCTGATGCTCGGAGAGCCCGTACGCGCCGCCGAGGCCGAGCGGATCGGCCTGCTGAGCGAGCTCACCGAGGAGGGCAAGGCCCACGAACGGGCCGCGGAACTGGCCGCCCAGCTGGCCGCCGGGCCCGCCCTCGCCCACGCGCAGACCAAGGCGCTGCTCACCGCCGAGCTCGACATGCCGCTCGCCGCGTCCGTGGAGCTGGACGCCAACACCCAGGCCCTGCTGATGCACGGTCAGGACTACGCGGAGTTCCACGCGGCCTTCACCGGGAAGCGGCCGCCCGACTGGAAGGGCAGGTAACCGGATGCCCGCGCACGCCCTGCGGGTGGCCGTCGTGGGCGGGGGACCCGGAGGGCTCTACGCCGCCGCGCTGCTGGCCCGGCAGGGCCACATCGTGGAGGTCTGGGAACGGGGCGCGCCCGAGGACGCCTTCGGCTTCGGGGTGGTGCTCTCCGACGAGACCCTGGGCGGCATCGAGCAGGCCGACACGGCGGTCTACGCGGCCCTGAGTGCCGAGTTCGTGCGCTGGGACGACGTGGACGTCGTGCACCGGGGCCGGATCCTCACCTCCGGCGGCCACGGCTTCGCCGCCCTCGGACGCCGCCGGCTCCTGGAGATCCTGCACGAGCGCTGCGCCGGTCTCGGCGTCCGGCTCCGCTTCCGTACGCGGGCCCCGGACCCGGCGGCGCTCTCCGCCGCGTACGACCTGGTGGTCGCGGCGGACGGCGTGCACAGCGCGATCCGCGAGCACGGGGCCGCGCACTTCGGGCCGACCGTGACCGCGGGGCGCTGCCGGTACATCTGGCTCGCCGCCGACTTCGCCCTCGACGCCTTCCGCTTCGAGATCGCGGAGACCGAACACGGCGTCATGCAGCTGCACGCCTACCCGTACGCCCGCCCGTCGGCGCCCGGCGGGGGCCTCCCGGGCCCGCCGGCCGGACCGCGGGGCCCGCTCGGCGCCTCCACCGTGATCGTGGAGATGCGGGAGGAGGTGTGGCGCGCGGCGGCCTTCGACCTCTGCGACGAGGCCGAGTCGGCCGCCCGCTGCGCCAAGATCTTCAGCGAGGCCCTGCGGGGACGGCCGCTGTACGGCAACCGGTCGGCCTGGACCCGGTTCCGTACGGTCGTCAACGCCCGCTGGTCGCACGGCAACACGGCCCTGCTCGGCGACGCGGCGCACACCGCGCACTTCTCCATCGGCTCCGGCACCAAGCTCGCCGTGGAGGACGCCGTCGCCCTCGCCGGAGCCGTCGCCGAAGCGGTCGCCGCCACCCGGGGCGACGGCGCGGTGGACGTACCCGCCGCGCTCGCGGCGTACGAGGCGGCGCGGCGCCCGGCGGTGGCCAGCACCCAGCGGGCGGCCGCGGCCAGCATGCGCTGGTTCGAGGAGATCGCCGGCTGCACCGGTCAGCCCGCCCGTCAGTTCGCCTTCAACCTGCTCACCCGCAGCCGCCGGGTCACCCACGACAACCTGCGGCTGCGCGACGAACGCTTCACCCGCTCCGTGGAACGCGACTTCGGCTGCCCGGACGAGGAGGCCGGGCAGGGGCGGACGCCCCCGATGTTCACCCCGTTCACCCTGCGTGGGCTGACCCTGCGCAACCGGGTCGTCGTCTCCCCGATGGACATGTACACGTCCCGGGACGGAGTGCCCGGGGACTTCCACCTCGTCCACCTCGGCGCACGGGCCCTCGGCGGCGCCGGCCTGGTCATGACGGAGATGGTCTGCGTCAGCGCCGAAGGCCGGATCACCCCCGGCTGCGCCGGGCTGTACACGCGCGAACAGGCCGGGGCCTGGAAGCGCATCGCCGACTTCGTCCACGCCTCCGCACCCGGCACCGCGCTCGGCGTCCAGCTCGGCCACTCCGGCCGCAAGGGCTCGACCCGGGTGATGTGGGAGGGGATGGACGACCCGCTCCCGGAGGGCAACTGGCCCCTCGCCGCCGCCTCCGCCCTGCCCTACCGGCCCGGCGTATCGGCCGTCCCCCGCGCGCTCGATACCGCCGAACTCGCAGCGATCCGCGCCGAGTTCGCGGCGGCCGCCGTCCGGGCCGCGGACTGCGGCTTCGACCTGCTGGAACTGCACTGCGCCCACGGCTACCTGCTCTCCGGGTTCCTCTCACCGCTGACCAACCACCGCACGGACGCCTACGGCGGACCCCTGGAGAACCGGCTGCGCTTCCCCCTGGAGGTCTTCGACGCGGTCCGCGCCGTCTGGCCCGCCGACCGCCCCATGACGGTCCGCCTCTCCGCCACCGACTGGGCCCCGGGAGGCACCACGGCCGAGGACGCGGTACGGATCGCGGCCGCGTTCGCCGAGCACGGCGCGGACGCCGTCGACGTGTCGACCGGCCAGGTGGTCGCGGACGAGAGCCCCGAGTACGGGCGCTCGTACCAGACCCCGTACGCCGACCGGATCCGCAACGCGCTGGGCGTCCCCGTCATCGCGGTCGGCGCCATCTCCTCCTGGGACGACGTGAACTCCCTGCTCCTGGCCGGGCGCGCCGACCTCTGCGCGCTGGGCCGCCCCCACCTGTACGACCCGCAGTGGACCCTGCACGCGGCCGCCGAGCAGGGCTACGAGGGGCCGGCCGCCCCCTGGCCCGCCCCCTACCGCGCGGGCAGCCGGCCCCCGCCCACGGGGCGCGGCTGACCCGGGGCGGCCGGCGGGGGAAGCGGCGGCGGCGCTGTCAGGCCGCCACGACCACCGCACGGTCCTCGACCGGGGCGTATCCCAGCCTGAGATAGACGCCGTTGCTCGTGGGGTTGGCCAGGTCGGTGAAGAGCAGGACCTCGGCGGCTCCGGCCGCGTACGCCGCCTCGCTCACGGCGTGCGTGACCCCGGCGGCGTACCCCCGGCCCCGGGCCTCCGGCAGCGTGTACACCGGTCCGACCCGCGAGGTCCCGCCGATCGGCCGGGAGAACGAGGCCAGCGCGACCGGGGCGCCCGCCCGCTCCCAGAGCCGGACGCCGCCGTACGCGATCCGGTCGCGCAGCGCGGCCTCGGAGGTGGTGCCCGGAGCCCCCACCTCCCGGTCGAACGCCGCGGTCCACTCCAGCAGCAGCGGCAGATCGGCCTCCCCGGCGGTCCGGGCCCGCCCGGTCGGGGCCGGATCCGGCGCGATCAGCCCGGCCAGCCGGTACAGGCGGTTCTCCCCGGCGACCCGGGCCGCGCGCCCCCAGGCCCCGGCGAGCGCGTCCGCGTCGGGCCGCCGGGCGTTGAACCCGCTGATTCCGGCGAGCAGCGGCTCGGTGGCCAGGGCGCCGGCCAGCGCCCGGACCGCCTCGGCGGGCAGCGCCCCGAGCAACAGCGGGTGGGGCGGGGTGCACAGCAGGCCCGCGGCGACAGTTCCGTCGGCGTCGGTCCACCAGCCGAAGAGCGGATCGGCGCGCCCGTAGGCGTGCGGACCGCGCCGCTCCAGCGCGTCGGCGGTGGTCAGCAGCAGGGAGTTCGGCACGGGTCGCGCGGCCAGGGCGGGGCCCGCCGCGGCCAGATAGGCCGTCAGGTCGGAGGTGAAGGTCCAGGTCATGGGCCATCGTCACCCGCCACCGCGGTCCGCCGCACCGTGATTTTCCGCCTCCGCACCCGGCCCGGTCCGGCCGTTGGACCTCCCCGGAGGAGACCGGGCGGAGACCCGGAGCGGGCCGGTGCGGCCCGGGGCCCGACCGGCCGCGCCCCTCACGGCCCGGCGAACCGCCCGCCGGAGTCCCGCAGCCGCGCGTGCAGTTCGGCGAAGACGGCCGCCGCCCGGTCGCCCGGCCAGTCCGCCGGGAGCAGCTCGCGGGGGAGCCCGGGGTCGGCGTACGGCAGGTGGCGCCAGGTGTCCAGGGCGAGGAGGTAGCCGCGGTAGGCCTCCTCAGGGGTCGGCTCCGGACCCGACTGCAGGGCGCGCAGCGCCGGCTCGTGCAGGTCGAGGAACTCCTCGTGCTGTTTGGCCAGGGCCGCCAGGTCCCACCAGCGGGCCACCGCCTCGGCGGTCGGCGCGAAGCCCAGGTGCGCGCCCCGGAACAGCTCCACGTACGGGGTCAGGCCCAGCCGGTCCAGGGTGTGGCCGGTTTCCTCCGCGAGTCCGGCCGGGGCGATCCACACCCCCGGCGCCACCGTCCCGAAGCCGAGCCGGGCCAGCCGCGAGCGCAGCAGGTGCCGCTTGTGCCGCTCCTGCTCCGGTACGGAGAAGACCGCCACCAGCCATGCGTCGGAGGGCCGCGGGCTGCCGTAGATCCGCCGGTCGCCGTCGTCCAGCAGCTGCCGCGCCTCGGCGGACAGCTCGTACGCCGCCGAGCCGTCCGCCGCGCGCGCGGGCAGCAGGAGGCCGCGCCGCTTCAGCCGGGACACCGACGAGCGGACCGACGGGGCGTCCACGCCGGCCGCGCCCAGCAGGCGGATCAGCGCGGACACCGGGACCGGGCCCTCGAAGGCCCGCCCGTAGGCACCGTAGAACGTGACGATCAGGGATCGCGGGGTGTGCTGCTCGACCACGGGTTCACTCTAGATCGCGCAGCCGGAAGCGTTGCAGTTTGCCCGTCGCCGTCCGCGGCAGCGCGGGCGGGAAGACGAAGACCCGCGGGCACTTGTGCGGCGCCAGCTCGGCCCGCATGAAGGTCCGCAGCGCCTCCTGGGACAGCACCGCGCCCGGGCGGGCGACCGCGTACGCCACCACGATCTGGCCGCGCCGCTCGTCGGGGCGGCCGACCACCGCCGCCTCCGCCACGTCCGGGTGGCGCAGGAGGGCCTCCTCGACCTCCGGTCCGGCGATGTTGTGACCCGAAGAGATGATCATGTCGTCGGCGCGGGCGACGTACCGGAAGTAGCCCTCCGCGTCGCGCACGTAGGTGTCACCGGTCAGGTTCCACCCGTTCTGGACGTAGTCCGCCTGCCGCGGATCGGCGAGGTAGCGGCAGCCCACCGGGCCCCGTACGGCCAGCAGCCCGGGCTCGTCGTCGGCGACCGGCCGCCCGGAGCGGTCCACCACCCGGGCCTGCCAGCCCGGCACCACCCGGCCGGTGGTACCGGGGCGGATGTCCTCGTCGGCGGCCGAGATGAAGATGTGCAGCAGCTCGGTCGCCCCGATGCCGTTGATGATCCGCAGCCCGGTCCGCTCCAGCCAGGCCTGCCAGGTCGCGGCGGGCAGGTTCTCCCCGGCCGACACGCAGCGGCGCAGCGCGGACAGGTCGTGCGCGCCCACGTCGTACGGCCCCAGCGCGTCCAGCATCGCCCGGTACGCGGTGGGGGCGGTGAACAGGACCGTCACCCGGTGTTCGGCGAGCGCGGGCAGCAGGTGCCGCGGCCCCGCCTGCTCCAGCAGCAGCGCGCACGCGCCCGCGCGCAGCGGGAAGACGACCAGTCCGCCGAGGCCGAAGGTGAACCCGAGCGGCGGACTGCCCGCGAACACGTCGTCCGGCCGGGGGCGCAGCACGCTGCGGGAGAAGGTGTCGGCCACCGAGAGCACGTCGCGGTGGAAGTGCATGCAGCCCTTGGGGCGCCCGGTGGTGCCGGAGGTGAACGCGATCAGGGCCACGTCGTCGGCGGAGGTCTCCACGGCGGCGAACGGCGCCCCCGCGAACCGCTCGGCGCGGCGCAGCAGGTCGTCCGGGCCGTCGCCCCCGTACGGGGTGATCCGCAGCCCGGGCACCTCGGCCCGTACCAGGTCCTCCAGCACGTCGGCGTGGCACAGTGCGTGCCCCACCCGGGCGAGCGCGCAGACCGTGGCCAGCTCCTGCGCCCGCTGCTGGGGCAGCACGGTGACCGCCACGGCCCCCGCCTTGACCACGGCGAGCCAGCACGCGGCGAGCCAGGGGCCGGTGGGGCCGCGCAGGAGCACCCGGTTGCCGGGGACGACCCCGAGGCCGGCCGTGAGGACGTGGGCGAGCCGGTCCACGCGCTCGCGCAGTCCGCCGTACGTCCACACCTCCCCGGAGCCGCTGCGGAAGGCCGGGCGGTCGGGGCCGAACCGGGCGATGGTGGTGTCCAGCAGCTCGGCCGCGCAGTTCAGGCGGTCGGGGTAGACCAGCTCGGGCAGCTCGAAGACGAGGTGCGGCCAGCTGTCCGCGGGCGGCAGGTGGTCGCGGGCGAAGGTGTCGGCGTGCGCGGATGGGTTGAGGTCCAAGGCGGGTTCGCCCCCTTGCGACGGTCCGGGGTGGGTGGAGCCGGCCGTGCGGTCGCCCTCCCGGCCACTGCTGGAAGGTGCACCAGGAGCGTATCGTGATGGTGACGGCAGTCAACAGGACGCGATAGATGCGGGGATGTTCGAATGACCGGATTCGCGCTCGGGGTGGACCAGGAGGAGTGGTGCGCGCACGTGCGCACCCTGTCGGCCGAGCGGCTCGGGCCGCTGGCCGCGAAGGGGGAGCCGGGCCGGGTCAACCGCCCGCTCCTGGCGGAACTGGGGGAGCTGGGCCTGCTGGAGCGGGTGTTCACCTCGGGCGCGCTGGACCTGTGCCTGCTGCGGGAGTCCCTCGCGTACGGCTGTACGGAGGCCGAGACGGCGCTGGCCCTGCAGGGGCTCGGCGCCCACCCGGTGCTCAGGTCCGGCAGCGCGGCGCAGCGGGAGCGCTGGCTGCCGCAGGTGCGGGCGGGCCGGGCGGTGGCCGCCTTCGCGCTGAGCGAGCCGGGGGCGGGCTCGGACGCGGCGGCGCTGGCGCTGGCGGCGGTGCCCGACGGGGCGGGCTGGCGGCTCCGCGGCGAGAAGTGCTGGATCTCGAACGCCCCCGAGGCGGATTTCTACACCGTGTTCGCCCGTACGGGTGAGGCGCCGGGTGCGAAGGGGGTGTCGGCGTTCCTGGTCCCCGCCGACCGCCCCGGCCTCACCGGGGAGGCCCTGGACATGCTGTCCCCGCACCCCATCGGCTCCCTGGCCTTCGACGGCGTCCCGGTCGGCCCCGAGGACCTGCTCGGGGTGCCGGGCGAGGGGTTCCGGGTCGCGATGGACACCCTCAACCTGTTCCGGCCGAGCGTCGGGGCGTTCGCGGTGGGCATGGCCCGGGCCGCCCTCGACGCGACGCTCGCGCACACCGCGGCCCGGACCGCCTTCGGCGGGGTGCTGGGCGACCTCCAGGCGGTGGCGCACCGGGTGGCGGAGATGGCCACCCGCACGGAGGCGGCACGGCTGTTGGTGTACGCGGCGGCCGGCGCCCACGACCGGGGCTCCCCGGACGTGCCGCGCCGGGCGGCGATGGCGAAGCTGCTGGCCACCGAGACGGCCCAGTACGTGGTCGACCACGCGGTGCAGCTGCACGGGGCGGTCGCCCTGCGCCGGGGCCACCTGCTGGAACACCTCTACCGGGAGGTCCGGGCGCCGCGGATCTACGAGGGGGCCAGCGAGGTGCAGCGCACGATCATCGCCAGGGAGCTGTACCGGAACCTCGCGGCGGCGCAGCGGAACGCCGAACCCGCCGGCCCGCCCGTCGGCCCGCCCGGGGACCCGGCGCGCGGGCCGTCGGCCGCGCCGTCCGGGGAGGCGGTCGCGCGATGAGCCTGGAGCGGATCAACCCGGCCGAGCTGTCGCCGCCGACGGGCTTCTCGCACGCCGTGGCGGCGACCGGCACCCGGCTGGTGTTCCTGGCCGGCCAGACCGCGCTCGACGCCTCCGGCACGGTCGTGGGCGCGACCCTGCCGGAGCAGTTCGAGTGCGCCCTGGCCAACCTCCTCGCCGCCCTCGCCGCGGCCGGCGGGGCCCCGGCGGACCTGGCCCGGGTGACGGTGTACGCGACGGACGTGGCCGCGTACCGGACCCACGCGGCCGAACTGGGCCGGGTGTGGCGCCGGTTGGCGGGCCGCGACTACCCGGCGATGGCCCTCGTCGGCGTGGTCCGCCTCTGGGACGAGGAGGCGCTGGTCGAACTCGACGGGGTCGCGGTCCTGCCCTGACGGCGCCGGCCCGGCCGGCAGGGCGGGCCCGGCCGCCCGGCGGGCCGGGCCGGTCCGGCCCGGTCCGGCCTGGTGGGGTCCGGCCGGCCCGGTCCGGCGGGCCGGGTCAGTGGGTGGCGTCCAGGAGGCGGCCCATCCACTCCTCGATGCCCGCCACCGTGCGCGGCAGCGCGCCCGACATCAGGCGGGCCCCGTCCGCCGTGACGACCAGGTCGTCCTCGATGCGGACGCCGATGCCGCGCAGCTCCGGCGGCAGGGTCTCGTCGTCCGGCTGGAGGTACAGCCCCGGTTCCACCGTCAGGACCTGGCCCTCCTCCAGCACGCCGTCGAGGTAGGTGTCCGCCCGCGCCTGCGCGCAGTCGTGCACGTCCAGGCCGAGCATGTGGCCGCTGCTGCAGAGGGTGTAGCGCCGGTGCAGGTCGCCCTCGGCGTGCTTGAGGACGCCCCATTGGGCCAGGCCCTCCGCGATCACCCGCATCCCGGCCCGGTGGAAGTCGCGGAAGCTCGCGCCCGGCCGCAGCGCCGCCATGCCCGCCTCCTGGGCGGCCAGGACCACCTCGTACACCTGCCGCTGGACGGAGGAGAACCGGCCCGACAGCGGGAGGGTGCGGGTGATGTCGGCGGTGTACAGGGTGTCCGTCTCCACACCCGCGTCCAGGAGGAGCAGGTCGTCGCGGTCGAGCCGGCCGTCGTTGCGGATCCAGTGCAGCACGCAGGCGTGGGCGCCGGAGGCCGCGATGGTGTCGTAGCCGGTGCCGTTGCCCTCCGCCCGGGCGCGCAGGCCGAAGACGCCCTCGATCCACCGCTCCCCGCGCGGGTGGGCCAGGGCGCGGGGCAGTTCCCGTACGACGTCCTCGAAGCCCGCCGTCGTGTGGTCGACGGCCAGCTGGAGCTGTCCGACCTCCCAGGCGTCCTTCACCAGGCGCAACTCCGACAGCGCGGTGGCGAGTTCGGTGTCGGTGGTCGCGGTCCGGCCCGTCGGGGACCCCAGGGTGTCCAGGTGGGCGCAGCGGATGCCGGTGAGGCGCTCCGCCTCCGCCAGGTCGGCCCGGCGGCCCACCCAGAACTCCCCGTACCGGCGGTCGCGGTAGAACTCCTCGTTTCCGCCGGCCCGCGGCGAGCGCGGCCGCAGGTACAGCACGGCCTCGTGGGCGTGCGGTCCGGACGGCTCCATGACCAGGACGTGTCCCACCTGGTCCTCGCCGGTGAGACCGGTCAGCCAGGCGTACGCGCTGTGCGGGCGGAAGCGGTGGTCGCAGTCGTTGGAGCGGACCCTGAGCTCGCCGGCCGGGACGATCAGGCGCTCGCCCGGGAAGCGTGCCGAGAGCCGGTCGCGGCGGGCCGGGGTGACGGCGTGCGCCGCGACGCGCGCGGAGTCCGGCAGGGGTGAGGCGGCCCAGTTCCCCGCCATGAACCGGGACAACTCGGGGGACACCGGCAGGTCGTGGCTGCCGGTGTTGAGCCGGGGGCCGGAGCCGGTAGGCACCCCGGTCGAGGTGCGGTGCGCGGTGCCGGAGGGGGTGTCGGTCACGGGGGCTCCCTCAAGAAGAAACGAACTGGTGGGCGCACAGGGCTTGTCAGTGCAATTTCACATTACTATGTTACAGCTCACACCGCGGCAGATTAATCCCCGTCAAACGCCGCGTGACGCAGGGCAGTTCTCACGCATTTCGCGACGCACCACCGCGCCACGTCCCCCACCTCCCCTCCCCACAGGAGTTCTTGGTGTTCCAGCACAGAGCTGTGCGCACGTCCCTCCTCTCCGCCGCCGTGGCGGTCACCCTCCTCGCCACGGCCGGCCAGGCCGTGACCCAGGCCGCCGACCGGACGGTCCCGACCGCCGCGGGCGCCCCGGTGTCCGGCACGTTCTCCTCCGGGGCTCCCGCGACCGCGGCGCCGAACCCGTTCGACGAGGTGGAGCGCTTCGCCGACGCCCGGGCCGACACCCCGGCGCCCGCACCGGCCCCGGGCGGCACGGCGCTCTCCGGCCAGGTCCCGGGCGCCGCCACCCCCGCGCCCGCCGCGTCCGAGCGGACCGAGAAGAGCCGCCGGGCGACCGCGCAGGCGGCGCCCACGACGCGCGGCCTCGCCGTCGCCGTCCCCTGCACCCTCGACGGGATCACGAACCTCGGCCCCGAGCAGTTCGCCGACTTCCTCGGCGACCAGGCCGTCCTCGCCGACGGCTGCCTGCGCGGCCTCATCTGGACGTGGGACGCCCGCCTCGCGCCCGTCATGTCCGATGCGCACGTCCAGGCCGTCTCCCGGCGGATATCCAGCCTGTCCGCCGCCCACGACGGCTCCAACTCCTCACACCTGGAGGAGATGTTCACCTACCTGCACGCCGTCGCCTACCACGACTACTCGCGCGGCGAGATCGACGTCACCGACGCGCCGACCGTCGACGCGATGCGCCGGGCGATCGCCGACTTCGGCAACGCCGCCCGCACCTTCGACGTCACCCGCAGCAACGCCAACACCCTGCGCGAGGCCCTCTACGCCGCCAGCGCGCCGGGCCTGCGCCAGCACCAGCTGGGCCTGATCAAGAAGGTCCTCGCCACCATGGACCCGGCCCACCCGGCCACCCACCTCGACGCCGGCTGGGCGGGCGCCGCACTGGCCGCCCTCTCCGTCAACTACCTGGGCGTCTACCCGGGCAACCAGGACGCGGCCTTCCAGGCGGCCGCCGCCGCCGACCCCGGCTACCGGGCCGCCTTCAAGGCCTTCGCCGGCTACGTCCACCTCAAGGGCACCGCCAACGCCTGGGTGGTGCGCGACGCGATCAGCGAGTACGGGCGCTTCGGCGAGATCCCGGCCCTGCGGGCCCAGATCACCGCCGACCTGGGCGCCATGCTGGAGCCCGTCCGGACGGCCTTCGGCAACGGCAGCCAGCCCTGGGCCAAGGTCGTCTCCTGGCTCAACTACTTCCAGGCCTGCAAGCCGTACGGCGTGTGCAAGGAGGACATCGAGCGGCAGATCTTCCCGTACACCTACGCGTACGACAACGGCGCCATCAAGGTGCGCACCGGTCTGGACCGGGCCACCGTGGACCAGCTCTACTACGCGAGCGAGCAGGTCAAGGCCCAGTACCACCGCGTCCTCGGCACCGACCAGCCGCTGGCCGGCGACCCCAACACCACGCTGAACATCGTGCTGTACGGCTCGCGCGCCGACTACGAGAACTACCACCCGATCCTGACGGGCTACGACACCAACAACGGCGGCATCTACATCGAGAACGGCGCCACGTTCTACACCTACCAGCGCCGCGTCCCACAGGACTCCTCCCTCACCCTCGAGGAGCTCTTCCGCCACGAGTACACGCACTACCTCAACGGCCGCTACGCGGTGCCCGGCTTCTTCGGCGAGGGCCCCTGGTACGAGGGTGACCGGACGACCGCCATGGACGAGGGCACGGCCGAGTTCTTCGACGGGGCCACCCGCGACAACGGCATCGCCGTCCGCAAGTCCCTGGTCAAGAGCATCATGAGCGACACGGCCGGCGGCGGCCCGCGGATGACGGTGGAGCAGCTGCTGAACGCCACCTACGACGGTGACGGGTTCCGCTTCTACAGCTACGCGGGCACCTTCTTCGAGTTCCTGTGGGCCCAGAAGCCCTCGCAGCTGCGCGAGATGTACACCCACCTGCGCAACAACGACGTCGCCGCGTACGACGCCTGGCGCCACCGCATGGGCGCCGACACCTACCTCCAGCGCGACTACGACCGCTTCCTCGACGCGCAGATCGCCAAGGTCGACCAGCTCTTCGTGCCGAACACCACCTTCACGCCGAACGGTCAGCTGCGCGACGCGGCGCTCGCCTCCGTGAAGTCCTCGTTCGCCACGGCGACCTACAACACCCCGGACTGCGTGGAGAACGGCGAGGCCGGCAAGCGCCGGTTCACCTGTACCGGCCGGATCACCGCGAACCTGAAGAACTGGCGCAGTGACGACCAGAACTTCAAGGACATGTCCGAGACGGTCGACTACTTCATCCTCGACCGGGCCGGAGCGGCCTCCAACAACCTCGCCGACATGAACTGCTCCTTCGGGCCGGTCGAGATCTGGACCAACAAGGTCGCCGGATCGTCCCCGTACAGCTGTGAGGGCCCCCTCCGCGGCTGATCCTCCACGGCCGCCGCACACCGGACCGGTCCCGCGCCCCCACCGGGCGCGGGGCCACCCGGCCGGTCTGGGCAGCCCCAAAAGAATGTGACATATTACTGCCGTGCTCAAGAGACACTCCCTGGACGCCGTCGTCATCGGCGCCGGCGTCGTCGGAGCGGCCTGCGCCTACTACGCGGCCCGCGCCGGCCTCTCCGTGGCCGTGGTCGACCGGGGCCCCGTCGCGGGCGGCACCACCGGCGCGGGCGAGGGCAACCTGCTCGTCTCCGACAAGGAGGCCGGACCCGAGCTCGACCTCGCCCTCCTGTCCGCCGGGCTCTGGGGCGACCTGGCCTCCGAACTCCCGGCCCCCGTCGAGTACGAGGCCAAGGGCGGACTGGTCGTCGCCCCCGACGAGCGGGCCCTGAAGGCGCTCCGCGCCTTCGCCGAGGGGCAGCGCGCCGCCGGGGTCACCGCCCTCGACGTGGACGCCGGCGCCCTGCGCGAGCTGGAGCCGCACCTGGCCCCCGGCCTCGCGGGCGGGTTCCACTACCCGCAGGACGCCCAGGTCCAGCCCGCCCAGGCGGCCGCCCGCCTGCTGGCCGCCTCGGGGGCGGAGCTCCACCTCGGCGAGGAGGTCACCGCGGTCCTGCGGGACGCCTCGGGCGCGGTCCGGGGCGTCCGCACGGCCCGGCGCGAGCTCGCCGCCCCCGCCGTGGTCAACGCCGCGGGAACCTGGGGCGGGCACGTCGCCGCCCTCGCCGGGACGGGCCTGCCCGTACTCCCGCGCCGCGGCTTCGTCCTGGTGACGGAACCGCTGCCGCGGGTGGTCCGGCACAAGGTGTACGCCGCCGACTACATCGCGGACGTCGCCAGCGGCTCGGCGGCCCTGCAGTCCTCGGCGGTGGTCGAGGGCACCCCGTCGGGCCCGGTGCTGATCGGCGCCACCCGCGAACGGGTCGGCTTCGACCGCACCCTCTCCACCGAGGCGCTGCGCCGCCTCGCCGCCCAGGCGGCGGCCCTGTTCCCCGTACTGACGGACGTCCGGGTGCTGCGCGCCTACCACGGCTTCCGCCCCTACCTCCCCGACCACCTCCCGGCGATCGGCCCGGACCCCCGCGTCCCCGGCCTGCTGCACGCCTGTGGCCACGAGGGCGCCGGCATCGGCCTGGCGCCCGGCACCGGCGCGCTGGTCACCGCCGCCCTGACGGGCGCCGAACCCCCGCTGCCCTGGGAGCCGTTCCGGCCAGACCGCTTCGACCAGGCCCCGCCGCCGCCCCGCCCCCCGAGGAGGACCCCCTGATGCGCAGCCCCCGTTCACTGGTCGGCGGCGCCCCGGCCGCTGAGCACACCCTCCGCTTCGACGGCCGTGAACTCCCGGCGCAGTCCGGCCAGTCCATCGCCGCCGTGCTGTGGGCCGCCGGCATCCTCGCCTGGCGGGCCACCCGTCAGGGCGGAGCCCCGCGCGGCGCGTTCTGCGGCATCGGGTCCTGCTACGACTGCCTCGTCGTCGTCAACGGCCGCCCCAACCAGCGCGCCTGCCTCGTCCCGGCCCGCCCCGGGGACGACGTCACCACCCAGGAGGGCACCGGACATGCCGACCTCGCCGTCTGAGCCCGCCGGAGCGGGCGGTGCCCCGGGGGCCGCCGACGCCGACGCCGCTCCCGCCGTCTCCGCCGCCCCCACCCCCGCCCTCTCCGCCGCCCCGGTCTCCACCGCCCCCGTCGACCTCGCCGTCGTCGGCGCGGGTCCCGCCGGCCTGGCCGCAGCCGTCACCGCCGCCGGGCTCGGCCTGCGCGTCGCCCTCCTCGACGCGGGGGAGCGGCCGGGCGGCCAGTTCTACCGCCATCCCGCCCCCGGGCTCGGCGCCGCCCGTCCCGGGGCCCTGCACCACGGCTGGGCCGCGTTCACCGCCCGTGAAGCCGCCCTGCGCGCCCACGCGTCGGCCGGCCGGATCGCCCACCTCCCCGAACACCACGTCTGGACGGTGGTCCCGGATGGCGACGGCTGGCTCCTGCACGCGGTCGTCGGCCACGGCCCCGGGGAGCGCGCCGCGGACGTCCCGGCGCGGGCCGTCCTGATCGCCACCGGCGCCCACGAGCGCCAGCTGCCCTTCCCCGGCTGGACCCTCCCGGGGGTGGTCGGGGCCGGCGGGGCGCAGGCCATGCTCAAGGCCGGGCTCGTCCTGCCGGGCCGCCGCGTCGTCGTCGCCGGCAGCGGGCCGCTGCTGCTCGCCGTGGCCGGGTCCCTCGCCGCCGCCGGGGCCGAGGTCCCGGCCGTGGTGGAGGCCGCCGCGTACACCGGGTACGCCCGGCGGGCCGGCACCCTGCTGCGCAACCCCCGCAAGCTCGCCGAGGGCGCCGGGTACGGAGGCGCCCTGCTGCGCCACCGCGTCCGTCTCCTCGGGCGGTCCGCCGTCACCGAGGTCCACGGCGCCGACCGGGTCGAGGCGGTCACGGTGGCCCGCCTCGACCGGGACTGGCGGCCGCTGCCGGGCACCGGCCGCCGGATCGCCTGCGACGCGCTCGCGGTGGGCCACGGGCTGGTGCCCCAGCTGGAGCTGGCCACCGGTCTGGGGTGCGCCACCCGCCGCACCGCCGACGGGGCCGTCGCCCTGCGCCTGGACGCCGCCCAGCGCACGTCCGTGCCCGGCATCTGGTCCGCGGGCGAGACCGGCGGCATCGGCGGCGCCGACCTCGCCCTGACCGAGGGGGAGATCGCCGCCCACGCGATCGCCGGACGCCCGGTCCCCGCCGACCTGGTCCGCCGCCGCGCACGGCTGCGGGCCTTCGCGGACGCCATGGGCGCCGCCCACCGGCCCGGCGCCGGCTGGACCGGCTGGCTGCGCGACGACACGCCCGTGTGCCGCTGCGAGGAGGTGCCGGCCGGGCTGGTGCGCGAGGCCGTCCGCGACCTCGGCGCGCGGGACGCCCGTACGGCCAAGCTCCTCACCCGGGCGGGCATGGGCTGGTGCCAGGGCCGGATGTGCGGCCCGGCGGTCGCCGCCCTCGCCGGGGAGGAGCCGGCCGCCGACCGGCGCCCGCTGTCCTGCCCGGTCACGCTGGGCCGGCTCGCCGAGCTCCGCCCGCCCGCACCGACGTCCCGCGTGCCGCCCTCCGCCGAGGGGCCCGGCGCCCCGCAGCCGCCCGCCTAGGGCGTGACTTAGAAGGAGCGGCGGGCCCCCGAAGGCCAGGCGGGACGTCCCAAGCACGCCCTGGCGCTGATCCTGATCGTCCCGGCCCTTGTGGCCGCCTCACACCCTTTAGTAAAATGTCACACACCACACGAGGGAGTCACCCCATGAACCACGCGCCCACCCCCGCGCCCCGCAGCGACGCCCGCACCCGCCCCTGGCACGGCATCATGGTCGCCACCGCGCTTCCCCTGCGCGAGGACCTCAGCGTCGACCACGACGCCTACGCCGAACACGTCGCCTGGCTCATCGCCAACGGCTGCGACGGCGTGGTCCCCAACGGATCCCTCGGCGAGTACCAGACCCTGACCGACGAGGAGCGGGCCCGCGTCGTCCGCACCGCCGTCGAGGCCGCCGGCGACGGACGCCGGGTCATGCCCGGCGTCGCCGCCTACGGCAGCGCCGAAGCCCGCCGCTGGGCCGACCAGGCCGCCGAGGCCGGCGCCGGCTCCGTCCTCCTCCTGCCCCCGAACGCCTTCCGGGCCGACGAGGAAGCCGTCCGCGCCCACTACGCCGACGTGGCCGCGGCCGGGCTGCCCGTCGTCGCGTACAACAACCCCGTCGACACCAAGGTGGACCTGACCCCGGCCCTCCTCGCCCGCCTCCACGCCGACGGATCGATCGTCGCCGTCAAGGAGTTCAGCGGGGACGTGCGCCGCGCCTACGAGATCGCCGAACTCGCCCCCGGCCTGGACCTGCTGATCGGCGCCGACGACGTCCTCCTCGAACTCGCCCTCGCCGGCGCGGTCGGCTGGATCGCCGGCTACCCGAACGCCCTGCCGCAGTCCTGCGCCACCCTCTACCGCGCGGCCGTCGCCGGCGACCTCACCACCGCGCTGCCGCTCTACAAGTCCCTGCACTCCCTGCTCCGCTGGGACTCCAAGACCGAGTTCGTCCAGGCCATCAAGCTCTCCATGGACCTGGCCGGCCGCCCCGGCGGCGCCACCCGCCCGCCCCGCTTCCCGCTCACGGGCGAGACCGAGGCCGCCGTCCGCGCCGCCACCGAGAAGGCCCTCGCCGAGGGTCTCAACTAGCCGTCCGGGGGGATCCCATGCGTACGCGCCACATCTACCACGCGGTGGACTCGCACACCGAAGGCATGCCGACCCGGGTCGTCACCGGGGGAGTCGGGGTGATCCCCGGCGCCACCATGGCCGAGAAGCGGCTCCACTTCATCGAGCACTCGGACCACATCCGCACCCTGCTGATGTACGAGCCGCGCGGCCACTCCGCGATGAGCGGCGCCGTCCTGCAGCCCCCCACCCGCCCGGACGCCGACTTCGGGGTCCTCTACATCGAGGTGTCCGGCCTGCTGCCCATGTGCGGGCACGGCACCATCGGGGTCGCCACCGTCCTCGTCGAGACCGGCATGGTGCCCGTCGTCGAGCCGGTCACCACCGTCCGGCTGGACACCCCGGCCGGGCTGGTCAGCGTCGACGTCCGCGTCGAGGACGGCGCGGCCACCGCCGTCACCCTCACCAACGTCCCCTCCTTCAGCGCCGGCCTCGGCCTGAAGGCCGACGTCCCCGGGTACGGCACCGTCACCTACGACCTCGCCTACGGCGGCAACTTCTACGCCTTCGTCGAACTGGACGACCTGGGGCTGCCGTTCGACCGCGCCCGCAAGGACGACCTCCTCGCCGCCGGCCTCGCCGTCATGGACGCGGTCAACGCCTCCGACGACCGGCCCGTCCACCCCGAGGATCCCGCCATCGCGGGCCTCAAGCACGTCTACCTCGCCGCCCCGGGGTCCGACGCCCGCCGCTCCCGCCACGCCATGGCCATCCACCCCGGCTGGTTCGACCGCTCGCCCTGCGGTACGGGGACCAGCGCGCGCATGGCCCAGCTGCACGCCCGCGGACTCCTGGCGCTGGACACGGACTTCGCCAACGAGTCGTTCATCGGCACAGAGTTCACCGGCCGGCTGATCGGGGAGACCACCGTCGGCGGCGTGCCGGCCGTCGTCCCCACCGTCACCGGACGGGCCTGGATCACCGGCACCGCCCAGTACTTCCTCGACCCGGCCGACCCCTTCCCCGGAGGATTCCTCCTGTGACCGTCCCCCCGGTGCGGACCACCGACTACCACGCCGCCGGCGAGCCCTTCCGGATCGTCGACCTCACCCGTGACCCGGTCGTGGCCGTGCCCGGCGACACCGTCGCCGAGCGCTGCGCCACCGCCATCGGCCCCGGGGGGTCCGCGACCGCGCCGCGCCGGGGGCCGCTGGACGACGTCCGCCGCCTGCTCGCGCGGGAGCCGCGCGGGCACGCGGGGATGTACGGCGGGTTCGTCGTGCCGCCCGACGACGACGGCGCCCACTTCGGCGTCCTGTTCTGGCACAAGGACGGCTACTCCACCGCCTGCGGCCACGGCACCATGGCGCTCGGGGCCTGGGCCGTGGACACCGGCCGGGTCGCCGCCCCCGACGACGGCGACGCCCAGGTGCGCATCGACGTGCCGTCCGGGCGGGTCACCGCCACCGTGCACCGGGGCGGCGGCCGCACCACCGGGATCACCTTCCGCAACGTCCCGGCGCGGGTCGGCGCCCGCAAGGTCCCCGTCGCCACCTCGGCCGGCGTCGCCGAGGTGGACCTCGCGCACGCGGGGGCCTGCTACGCCTCCGTCGCCGCCCGGGACCTCGGCCTGGAGGTCTCGCGCGAGGCGCTGCCCGCCCTGGTCCGGGCCGGCCGGGAGATCCGGGCCGCGCTGGCCGGCCACCCCGCCACCTGGCACCCGGGCGGAGCGCTGCTCTCCGGCGTGTACGGGGTGATCCTCCACGAGGAGATGCCCGACACGCCCTTCGGGCCGCACCAGCGCAACGCCACCGTCTTCGCCGACGGACAGGTCGACCGTTCGCCCTGCGGCTCCGGCACCTCGGCCCGGCTCGCGCTGCTGGCGCAGGACGGGCGACTCGGTCCGGGGGAGGACCTGCTCCACGAGTCGGTCACCGGAACCGTGTTCACCGGCCGGATGCTGCCGGGCTCCGTCACCGAGGTCACCGGGACCGCCTACCGGACCGGGGAGCACACCTTCCTGAGCGACCCGTACGACCCCCTCGGCACCGGCTTCGCGCTGTGAACGGGCCCGGGGGGACGGGGCTCCCGCAGTTCGGCGCCGAAGAGACGGCCCGGCTGATCACCCCGGCCGACGCGATCGGGGCGCTGGCCGCGGCCCTGCGGGACGGACCGGACCCGGAGGACTGCCCGCAGCGCACCGCGGTCGCCGTGCCCGGCGGGGAGCTGCTGCTGATGCCGGCGGCGACCGCCGCGTACGCGGGGGTCAAGGTCGCCGGGGTCGCGCCCGGGAACCCGGCCCGCGGGCTGCCCCGGATCACCGGCTCCTACCTGCTGCTGGACGGCCCCACCCTGCGGCCGCTGGCCCTGTTCGACGGCGCGGCCCTGACCGCGCTGCGCACCCCGGCGGTCTCGGCCCTCGCCGTGCGCCACCTCGCCCCCGCCGGACGGCCGCTGCGGCTGGTGCTCTTCGGCTCGGGGCCGCAGGCGTACGGGCACCTGGACGCGCTGCTCGCCGTACGGGAGGTGGCCGGTGTGGTGGTCGTGGCCCGCGATCCGGCGGGCGCGCGGAAGCTCGCCGCCCACGCCCGCTCCCTCGGCACGCCCGCCCGGACGGGCGTGCCCGGTGACGTGGCCGGCGCCGATCTGGTCGTGTGCTGCACCTCGTCCCGCGCACCGCTCTTCGACGGGAGCCTGGTCGGTCCGGGCGCCACCGTCGTCGCCGTCGGCTCGCACGAGCCGACGGCCCGGGAGACGGACACCGGTCTCGTGCGGAGGTCGGCCGTGTACGTCGAATCCCGGGCGGCGGCCCTGCGGGAGGCGGGGGACCTGCTGATCCCGGAGGCGGAGGGCGCCATCGGGCCCGGCCACATCACCGGTACCCTCGGCGACCTGGTCGCCGGGCGGCTGCCGGGCGGGCGCGCACCTGGTTGTCCACAGCTCTTCAAGAGCGTGGGCATGGCCTGGGAGGATCTTGCCGTGGCGGTCGCCTTGTTCCAGGCCGCCGGGGCGAACAGCGCAACGTGACATTGTACGCTGTTCCTCTGCGATGTTCCGGAGGAAATGCAATGGGTGACCTGAAGCAGCACAGTCTCATCAAGGCCCAGGAACGGCTCCGCGACCAGGTCGGCCACGCCCTCCGAGCAGCCCTGATAGCGGGTGAACTGCGCCCCGGGAGCGTCTACTCCGCCCCGGGCCTCGCGGCCGAGCTCGGCGTCTCGGCCACCCCGGTGCGCGAGGCCATGCTCGACCTGGCCCGCGAGGGACTGGTCGAGCCGGTCCGCAACAAGGGCTTCCGCATCACCGAGGTCAGCGAGCGCGACCTCGACCAGTACACCGAACTGCGCACGATGATCGAGGTGCCGACCATCGGCCGGATCACGAAGATCGCCACCGCCGAACAGCTGGAGGCGCTGCGGCCCATCGCCGAGGAGATCGTCACCAGCGCGCGCGAGCACAACCTCATCGGGTACCTGGAGGCCGACCGCCGCTTCCACCTCACCCTGCTCGGCCTCGCGGGCAACGACCGGCTGGTCGAGACGGTGGGCGATCTGCGCAAGCGCTCGCGCCTGTACGGGCTCACGGGCCTCGACGAGGCCGGCAAGCTGGTGTCCTCGGCGCAGGAGCACATCGAGCTGCTCGACCTGATGCTCACCGGCGACGCGGAAGCGGCCGAGGCCTGCATGGTCCGCCACCTCGGCCACGTCCGCTCGCTCTGGGCCCAGGGCCGCGACGAACCGGTCGGCCGCGTCCCGGGCCGCCTCGGCTCGGGGATCTAGGGACACCCGGCACCGGGCGCCCGAGGGCCGAAGGGCCCGGGACGCGGACGGAAGGCCGGGCCGGACGGAAGGTCAGGCGCCGGGCCTGATCAGGACCTTGCCCCGAAGATGGCCGTTCTCGCTGCGGCGCTGCGCGTCGGCGGCTTCCTCCAAGGGGAAGACCGCGTCGATCGGGATCCGGACCCGGCCCGCCTCGACGAGCGGCAGTACCTCGGTGACGGCCTCCGCGAGCGAGCCGGCCTCGCCGGAGAACCGCACGCCGTGCTCGGCCGCGCCGGCCGGGTCGACGAGGGTGACGACCCGGTCCGGGCCGCCGGCGAGCGCGACGGAGCCGGGCAGTTCGCCGCGGCCGGAACAGTCGAGCACGGCGTCGACGCCCTGCGGGGCCATGGCGCGGACCCGGTCGAACAGGCCGTCGCCGTACAGGACCGGGCTGACGCCGATCTCGCGGAGGAAGGCGTGGTTCCGTACGGCGGCCGTGCCGATCACCGTGGCGCCCCGGGCCCGGGCGATCTGTCCGGCGAGCAGGCCGACGCCGCCCGCCGCGGCGTGGATCAGCAGGGTCTGCCCTTCCCGGACGTCGAGCAGGCGCAGGGTGCGGTAGGCCGTCTCGGTCGCCACGGGCAGGGCGGCGGCCTCCTCGAAGCCGAGCCAGTCGGGCTTGGCGACGAGGTCGCGGGCGGCGGCGAGGTCGTACTCCGCGGCGGCGCCGCGGTCGGCGGAGCCGCCGAAGACCGCCTGGCCGGGGCGCCACTGGTGTACGCCGGGACCGACCGCGTCCACGGTGCCGGAGAGCTCCATGCCGGTGCCCGTCGGCGCGGCGAGGGGCTCGCCGCCGCTGAAGTAGCCCCGGCGGACCTTCCAGTCGAAGCCGTTGACCCCGGCCGCCGCGACCTTGACGCGGACCTGGCCCGCTCCGGGCTCGGGCAGCGGCACCTCCTCCAGGCGCAGGACGTCGGCGTCGCCGTACTCGCTGAAACGGATGGCCTTCGGCATCGGGGAACTCCAGGGGGGTGGTGGTCGGGGGCCGGTGCGGGATACAGGGTGCGGGACGGGCCCCGTCCGGCGGACGCGCCGCCGCGCGCCGCGCGCACGGATGCCCCTGAACGGCGCTCGCCGCCGCGCCGGATGCGAGGCCACCGCGGATGCGCCGCCGCCCCGGATGCGAGGCCGCCCCGGATGCGCGGCCGCTCCGGATCCGGCTCAGGGCCCCGGTTTCCCACGTTCCGTCAGCGCGGGTTCGGACACGGCTGGATAACGGCGGCGCCCACCCCTTGTCAGTGCAATTTCACATTACTATGTTACCGGTCACATCGTAGAGCGCGGCCCTTCACTGGAGTGACCCATGACCAAGCGCACCCAACTCGCCCTCGCCACCGCCGTGGTGGCCGCACTCGCACTCGGCGCCTCGGGCTGCTCCGACACCGGCAAGAAGGGCTCCGCCGGCGCGGGCGCCGCCAATCCGGCCGCCGCGAACGACGGGAAGGTGCTCGGCGGCACCCCGGTCAAGGGCGGCACGCTCACCGTCCTGTCCAACCAGGACTTCGCCCACCTCGACCCCGCCCGCAACTGGGTCATGCCGGCCATGGACTTCGGCACCCGCCTGCTCTACCGCACGCTCGTCACCTTCAAGGCCGAGCCCGGCAAGGCCGGGAGCGAGCTGGTCCCCGACCTCGCCACCGACCTCGGCACCCCCTCCAACGGCGGCCGCACCTGGACCTTCACCCTCAAGGAGGGCGTGAAGTACGAGGACGGCTCGCCGGTCAGGGCCCAAGACGTCAAGTACAACGTCGAGCGCTCCTTCGCCCCCGACCTCACCGGCGGCCCCGACTACGCCGCCCAGTACCTGGCCGGCACCGAGGGCTACAAGGGCCCCCTCCAGGGCCGGCACCTCGACTCCGTGAAGACCCCCGACGACCGGACGATCGTCTTCGAACTGAAGCGCCCCGTGGCCGAGTTCTCCGCGACCGCCACCCTCCCGACCTTCGCCCCCGTCCCCCAGTCCCAGGAGAAGGGCACCCAGTACGACGCCCGCCCGTTCTCCTCCGGCCCGTACAAGATCGAGTCGTACGACCGCGACAAGAAGCTGGTCCTGGTCCGCAACGAGCACTGGGACGCCGCCACCGACACCGTGCGCAAGGCCTACCCGGACCGGTTCGTCGTCGTCATGGGCCTCAAGGGCGGCCAGATCGACGACCGGATCATCGCCGGCGAGGGCGCCGACGCCTCCACCGTCCAGTACGCCGACATGCGTCCCGAGAGCGCCCCCAAGGTCCTCCCCAAGGCGGACGTCAAGGCGCGGCTGCTCGCCGAGTCGCAGGGCTGTACCGAGATGCTCCACCTGAACAACTCCCGGGCCCCGTTCGACGACCCCAAGGTCCGCGAGGCCGTGCAGTACGCCGTCGACAAGGAGGCCGTGGTCACCGCGGGCGGCGGCCCGGCCCTCAACGAGGTCGCCACCGCCTACCTCCCCCCGGCGCTGTCCGGCGGCCGGCAGGCCGACACCCTGAAGATCGCCCCGGCCGGCGACCCGGACAAGGCGAGGGAACTCCTCAAGGCCGCGGGCAAGGAGAAGCTGAAGGTCTCCCTGTCCGTCTCCACCGGAGACAAGGGCAAGGCGGAGGCCCTCCAGCAGGGCCTGTCCCGCGCCGGCATCGAGGTCGTCGTCGACACCGTCGACCCAGGCGCCTACTACGACGTCATCGGCGACCTGTCCACCACGCCCGACATGACGCTCAGCGGCTGGTGTCCCGACTACCCCTCCGGATCCACCTGGATCCCCTTCGTCTTCGACGGACGCACCGTCAAGGACAAGGGCAACCAGGGCAACTACAGCCAGTTCCGCGACGACGCGACGATGAAGCGGATCGACGAGATCAACGCCATGGCCGACGCCCGGCAGGCCAACCAGGCCTGGATCGACCTCGACGCGGAGCTCATGAAGAAGTCCCCGTCCGTCCCGCTCATCCTGGAGCGCAAGCCGCTGCTCGTCGGCCCCAACATCGCGGGCGCCTTCGGCCACCCCGTGTGGACCGGCACCATCGACTACGCCGTCGTCGGCCTCAAGGACCCCGCCAAGGGCCAGGGCTGAGGCCGGACGAGCAGCCCCCCACCCCGCGATGACCACCACCGCACCCGCCGCCGGCACACCGGAGGCGAAGGAGGTCCCGCCGGGCAGCAGCCCCTGGCAGCTCGCCCGGCGGGAACTCCGCCGCCGTCCCGCCGTCCGCGTCAGCCTCTGCGTCGTCCTCCTCTTCGTCCTCATGGCCGCCACCGCCCCCTGGCTGGGCGCGCTCGGCGGCTGGTCCCCCGAGGAGTTCGACAAGACCGCCGTCGACCCCTACCTCGGAGGACAGCCGCTGGGCTCCTTCGGCGGGATCAGCGCCGAGCACTGGCTCGGCGTCGAACCCGTCACCGGTCGCGACCTGTTCGCCCGTGTGGTCCACGGCGCCCAGGTCTCCCTCCTCATCGCCTTCGCCGCCACCGCCATCGTGGTGGTCACCGGCACCGCCGCCGGAATCGCCGCCGGCTACTTCGCCGGCCGGACCGACGCGGTCCTGTCCCGGCTCATGGACCTGACCATGTCGTTCCCCTCGCTGATCTTCATGATCGCGATGCTGTCCGTCGCCAAGGACGTCAACCGGATCGTGCTCATGACCGCCGTCATCGGCGTCTTCGGCTGGCCCGGCGTCGCCCGCGTCGTCCGCGGCCAGACCCTCTCCCTCAAGCACCGCGAGTACGTCGACGCCGCCCGCGTGGGCGGCGCCGGTTCCTGGCGCATCCTGACCCGCGACATCCTGCCGGGCGTCTCCGGCCCGGTCATCGCCTACACCACCCTGCTCGTCCCCGGCATGATCAGCACCGAGGCGGCCCTCAGCTACCTCGGCGTGGGCGTCCGCCCGCCCACCCCCTCCTGGGGCCAGATGATCGCCGAGTCCGTGGCCTTCTACGAGACCGACCCCATGTACTTCGTCATCCCCAGCGTCTTCCTCTTCCTCGCCGTGCTCGCCTTCACCCTGCTCGGCGACGCCCTGCGCGACATCCTCGACCCGAGGGGCGGCCGCACGTGATCCTCTACCTCGCCCGCCGGCTCCTCGCCCTCGCCGGCGTGCTCCTCGCCATCGCCGCCGTCACCTTCCTGATCTTCTACGTCCTGCCCTCCGACCCGGCCGCCGCCGCCTGCGGCAAGACCTGCAGCGCCGAGCGGCTGGCCGACGTACGGGCGTACCTCGGCCTCGACCAGCCGATGTGGCGCCAGTTCGCCGACTTCCTGACCGGCATCTTCACCGGGCGCACCCTCGGCACCGGACCGTACGCGGTGGACTGCGACTTCCCCTGCCTGGGCTACTCGTACGAGAACTCCCTGCCCGTCTGGGACCTGCTGATGGACCGGCTCCCCGTCTCCGCGTCCCTCGCCCTCGGCGCCGCCGTCCTGTGGCTCGTCCTCGGCCTCGGCGCCGGGGTCACCGCCGCCCTGCGCAAGGACACCGCCACCGACAAGGTCCTGATGGTCGGCGCGGTCGCCGCCGCCTCGCTGCCCGTCTACTTCACCTCCGTCCTGCTCATCCACGGCGTCATCCGCCTCGCCGGACTGCTGCCCTACCCCACCTACCGGGCGTTCACCGACGGCCCCCTGCCCTGGGCCGCCAACCTGCTGCTGCCCTGGACGGCGCTCGCCCTGCTGTACGCCGCCATGTACGCCCGCCAGAGCCGCGGTTCGATGATCGAGGCCATGGCCGAGCCGTACATCCGCACCGCCCGCGCCAAGGGGATGCCCGAGCGCACCGTCGTCGTCAAACACGGACTGCGCTCCGGGATGACCCCCGTCCTCACCATCTTCGGCATGGACCTCGGCGGGCTCCTCGCCGGAGCCGTCATCACCGAGTCCATCTTCGGACTCCCCGGCGTCGGGCGGCTGTTCTACGGCGCGCTGGTCAGCTCCGACCAGCCGGTCGTCCTCGGGGTCACCCTGCTCGCCGCGTTCTTCATCGTCGTCGCGAACCTCGCGGTCGACCTCCTGTACGCCGTCATCGACCCGAGGGTGAGGTACTGATGGCCGCCGCCGCGACCACGCCCCTGCTCCGCGTGCGCGACCTGCGCGTCACGTTCACCACCCCGCGCGGCCCCGTACGGGCCGTCGACTCCATCGGGTTCACCGTCGAGGCCGGACGCACCCTCGGGATCGTCGGCGAGTCCGGCTCGGGCAAGTCCGTCACCTCCCTCGCGCTGCTGGGACTGCACCGGGGCGGCGCCGAGGTCACCGGTTCCGTCGCCCTCGCCGGACGGGAGCTGACCGGCCTCTCCGAACGGCAGCTCTCCGCCGTCCGGGGCCGCCGCATCGCGATGATCTTCCAGGACCCGCTGTCCGGCCTGCACCCCTACTACACCGTCGGCGAACAGATCGCGGAACACTACCGGGTGCACTTCAAGGCCCGGCGGGCCGCCGCCCGCGCCCGCGCCGTCGACATGCTCGGCGAGGTCGGCATCCCGGAACCCGCCCGCCGGGCCGGGGAGTACCCGCACCAGTTCTCCGGCGGCATGCGGCAGCGCGCGATGATCGCCATGGCCCTGGCCTGCGAGCCCGACCTGCTGATCGCCGACGAGCCGACCACCGCCCTCGACGTCACCGTCCAGGCCCAGATCCTGGAGCTGATCGCCCGGCTCCAGCAGGAGCGGGGGCTCGGCGTGGTGATGATCACCCATGACCTGGGCGTCGTCGCCCGCGTGGCCCACGAGGTCCTCGTCATGTATGGCGGCCGCGCCGCCGAACAGGCCCCGGTGGACGAGCTGTTCGCCGACCCCGCACACCCCTACACCCGCGGCCTGCTCGACTCCCTGCCCCGGCTCGACGACGCCGACGACGGACCCCTGCCCTTCATCCCCGGATCCCCGCCGTCCCTGCTCGCCCCGGCTCCCGGCTGCGCCTTCGCCCCGCGCTGCGGCCGCGCCGCCGCGCGCTGCACCGACGTACGGCCGGAGCTCGAACCGTACGGGGACGGCCGGTCGCGGACCGCGGCCTGCCACTTCGCCGGGGCCCGGACCGCCGAGGAGGCACCCCGATGACCGGTACCGCCGCCGCCACCGCCGCCGGCCCGCCCGGGGACACCGGCGCCCCGCCGCTGCTGTCCGTCCGCGACCTCACCATGACCTTCCCCGGGAAGCGGTCCGTGACCGGGCGCCGGGGGGCGCCCGTGCGCGCCGTGGACGGGGTCTCCTTCGACCTGATGCCCGGCCGCACCCTCGGTCTGGTCGGGGAGTCGGGCTGCGGGAAGTCCACCACGGGCCGGATGCTCGTACGGCTGCTGCAGCCCACCTCGGGCACCGTCGCCTTCGAGGGCCGCGACATCAGCCGGCTCTCCCAGGGGGCCCTGCGGCCGCTGCGCCGGAACGTCCAGATGGTCTTCCAGGACCCCCACTCGTCCCTCAACCCCCGCCAGACGGTCGCCCGGATCATCTCCGACCCGCTGCTGGTCCAGGGCTGGAGCGCCGCAGACGCCCGCCGCAGGGCCGCCGAGCTCATGGAGCTCGTCGGGCTCATCCCCGAGCAGATCGACCGCTATCCGCACGAGTTCTCCGGAGGCCAGGCCCAGCGCATCGGCATCGCCCGCTCGCTGTCCACCAGCCCGCGGCTGATCGTCGCCGACGAGCCGGTGTCCGCCCTCGACGTGTCCGTGCAGGCCCAGATCGTGAACCTGATGGAGCGGCTGCGCGCCGAGCTCGGGCTCGCGTACGTCTTCATCGCGCACGACCTGTCGGTGGTCAAGCGGGTCAGCGACCGCGTCGCCGTCATGTACCTCGGCCGGATCGTCGAGATAGGGGACCGCGCCTCCCTCTACGGGACCCCGCAGCACCCGTACACGCGGGCACTGCTGTCCGCCGTCCCGCTGCCCGACCCGGCGGCGGAACGGCGGCGGGAGCGGATCGTGCTGCTCGGCGACCCGCCGAGCCCGGCCGCCCCGCCCCCGGGCTGCACCTTCCACCCCCGCTGCCCCAAGGCGCGGGACATCTGCCGCACCGAACGGCCGGTGTTGCAGCTCGCCGCCTCCCGGGAGGTGGCCTGTCACTTCCCGGGTGACTGACGGGGATCACGGGAAGAGGCGGGGCCCCGGAGCCGATGGCGTCTCCGGGGCCCCGCCGCACCCTCCGCCCGGTGGCTCGGTGCCTCAGCCCAGCACCTCGCGGAAGAACTCCAGCTCCAGCGCCATCACCTTCTCCCGCGTCCCGCCCGGCGTCATGTGGGTGACCCCCGGCAGCGCCAGCAGGCGGTGCGGGCGGCCCGCGTCCGTCAGGGCCCGGGACAGGCGCAGCGTGTGGGACGGGTGCACGTTGTCGTCGGCCAGGCCCGTGGTCAGCAGCAGCGGCCGGGTCAGCTTCGGGGCGTCGGGGATCAGCGAATCCCGCTCGTAGACCCCGGGCTCCTCCTGCGGCAGACCGAGGTACCGCTCGGTGTACGCGGTGTCGTAGTGCCGGAAGTCCGTCGGCGCGGCCCCGGCCGACGCCGCGTGGAACACGTCCGGGCGGCGCAGCACCGCCAGCGCGGCCAGGTAACCGCCGTAGGACCAGCCGCGCACCCCGACGCGGCCGAGGTCGAGGTCGGGGTGCCGGGCCCCGAGCGCGTGGAGGGCCGCGACCTGGTCCTCCAGGGTGACCTCGGAGAAGCCGCGGTACACGGCGTGCGTGAAGGCGGGCGAGACGTACGGGGTTCCGCGGTTGTCGACGGTCACCACCGCGAAGCCCTGGTCGGCCCACCACTGCTTGGCCTGCCAGCGGCGCGGCTCGGCGCTGACGTCCTGGTAGCCGGGACCGCCGTACGCGTCCACCAGCACCGGCAGCCGCCGCCCGGGCACGTGGCCGCGGGGCAGCACCAGGGCGGTCGGAACCCCGTGCTCGGTGACCCGCTCCAGCACCGGAACCACCCGGTACGGCAGCGGCTGCGACAGGTCGGCGGGGGTGAACTCCCGCCCGTCGGGGGTGCGCACGGTCCGCCGGATCCCGTCGGCGTCGGCGCGGGTCAGCAGCAGCGTGCCGGCGTCGGCGAGCACGCTGTTGACCCCGGGCCCGTCGGCGAGCGGGGTCGCCGCTCCGGTCTCCGGGTCGAGCAGCAGGACCTGCTGTCCGGAGGGGTCGCGCAGGCCGACCTCGACCAGCAGCCGTCCCCCGTGGACGCCCGCCGCGCGGCGGACCTGGATCCCGTCCCCCGTGAGCGGGACGCCGTCGACGGCGAGGCCGCGCGCCGCCCCGCCCGGGGTGTCGGCGGCGGTCAGCATCCGCCCGTCGGGCAGCCGGGCCGGGGTTCCGGGGACCATCGGGTCGACCCACCGCGGGTGTTCGGTGCGCGACAGTTCCCGGGTGCGGCCGGTGGCCGGGTCGGCGGAGAGCAGCAGGACGGTCCGCTGGAGCCGGTCCTGGACGGTCAGCAGGATCTCGCCGGCGGCCGTCTCGCCGGCGTGCCAGCCCGCGTCGGAGACGTACGGGTACGCCTCGGCGTCCCAGTCGACGCGGACCCGGGTGCCCGAGGGGCCGAGCACCCACAGCTGGACGTCCGCGTTGGGGCCGCCGGCCTCCGGGTACGCGAAGTCCTCGGCCGGGAGTTCGGGGTGGGCGGGGTCGGTGAACCAGCGCCGCTGGAGGGCGGATTCGTCGACGCGGGCGGCGAGCAGCGTCTGCCCGTCGGGGGACCACCAGTGTCCGCGGGAGCGGCCCAGTTCCTCGGCGGCGGCGAACTCGGCCACGCCCCACCGGGCTCCGTCGTCGGGGCTTATCCGTCCGCCCGGGGTGACGTGGAGGGCGTCCCCGGTGACGTACGCGGTGCGGGAACCGTCCGCGTTGGGACGGGGGTCGAAGGCGGGTCCCGCGGTGGGGAGCTCCTCGGGCGGGCGGCCCGGGCCGGCCGCCTCGGCGGCGCCGGCGGTATCGGCGGTGACCCGGTGGAGCCGCCCGTGGAGTGCGAAGACGGCGCTGCGTCCGTCGCCGGAGAGGGCGTACGAGCCGATGCCGGCGGCGACGAGCCTGATCCGCTCGCGCAGTCTGCGCTCGGCGAGGGGAAGGGCGTAGCGGCGGTCGTCCGGGAGGCCGTCGGGCACGGGCCCGGACCTCGCGCCGACTCGGGAGCCCGGCCCGGGTGGAGGGCACAGCTGCCGCGGGTCGGCGAGCCGGGTCTCGGCTCCGGTGGCGGTGTCGAGCACCCAGAGGCTGTCCGAGGCGTCGGCCGGGCCGGTGGAGCGGAGGAACCAGAGCAGCCGGCCGTCGTCCCCGAACGCGAACGCGCGCGGGGCGCCGTAGGTGAAGCGGGCCGTGTCGGCGGAGAGCCGGAGGAAGTCGTCCATAACCGTAGTGTGACATGTGAAATATCACTGCCACTAGGCCGTTCGAGTGGTGACCCCCGGGGTGCGGGCTTAGCGTCGACTAGGTGGACCCGAACGCACTGCCGACCAGCAACGGGACCGACGGCAAGGTCCGAGGGGGCGGGAACGGGCTTGCGCTGTTCGTGATCGCCTCCTGCCAGCTCATGGTCGTTCTCGACATCACCATCGTGAACATCGCGCTTCCGCACATCCAGACGGACCTCGGGTTCTCCACCGAGAGCCTCTCCTGGGTCGTCAACGCCTACACCCTCACCTTCGGCGGACTGCTCCTGCTCGGCGGCCGGGCCGGCGACATCCTCGGCCGGCGGCGCGTGTTCATCTTCGGCGTCCTGCTCTTCGGCCTCGCCTCGCTGCTGGGCGGCTTCGCCCAGAACTCCGGCCAGTTGATGGCCGCCCGGGCCCTGCAAGGCGTCGGCGGCGCCATCGCCTCGCCGACCGCGCTCGCGCTGATCACCACCACCTTTCGCGAAGGCCCGGCACGCACACGGGCGTTCGGCGTGTTCGCCGGCGTATCGGCGGCCGGCGGCGCGATCGGGCTGCTCGCGGGCGGCATCCTCGTGGAGTGGCTCAACTGGCGCTGGGTGCTGTTCGTCAACGTCCCCATCGCCCTGCTGATCGCCCTCGCGACCCCCCGGGTCATCCGCGAGTCCGCGCGGCACCCCGGCCACTTCGACGCCGCGGGGGCCCTGTTGTCCACGGTCGGCATGGTGGCGCTGGTCTACGGGTTCATCCGCGCGTCCCAGGAGGGCTGGTCGGACGGGCTCACCCTGGCCTCCTTCGGAGCCGCCGTGGTCCTGCTGACCCTCTTCGTGTTCAACGAGCGGCGTTCGCCCCAGCCGATCACCCCGCTGCACATGTTCGCCGACCGCAACCGGGCCGGAACGTACGCGATCATGCTCTTCTTCGCCTGCGCGATCTTCGGCATGTTCTTCTTCCTGACCCTGTTCGTGCAGAACGTCCTGGGCTTCACGCCCATCCAGGCCGGGCTCGCCTTCCTCCCGGTCAGCGCGATGATCGCGCTGACGGCCGGCCTCACCTCCCAGCTCCTGCCGAAGTACGGGCCGAAGCCGTTCATGGTCACCGGCTCGGTGCTCGCGGCGTCGGGCCTGGCGTGGCTCACGCAGACCGATGTGCACTCGACCTACCTGGGCAGCATCCTTGGCCCCATGCTGCTGTTCAGTGCGGGCATGGGCATGCAGTTCGTCTCCCTGACGCTGATGGCGCTGTCCAACGTGCCCGACCGCGAGTCCGGCGCGGCCTCCGGACTGCTGAACACCATGCAGCAGGTGGGCGGTTCGCTGGGTCTGTCCATCCTCGTCACGGTGTTCGGAACCGCCAGCCGCCACGAGGCCAAGGAGCAGGCGGGGTCCTTCCTGAGCACGGCGACCCCGGAACAGAAGGCGACCTTCGTACAGACCCGTCAGCTCCCGAAACCGTGGAGCGACCAGATCCTCACCTCGGGCGTGAGCGCGGCCTTCGTGGCGGCGGCGGTCTTCACGCTGGCCACGGCCCTGATCGCGCTCTTCGTCATCCAGGTCAGGTCGTCGGACCTCGAACGCCTCAAGGGCGACCACACCCCGACGGCGGTCTAGCCGGAAGAGCCGCCAGGGCCGGAAGAGACAGAAGAGCCGGCAGAGCCGTCAGGGCCGGCGGGCCAGTACGTGGGCGTCCAGGAAGCCGCGTTCGGAGGCGGGGTCGTGGAGCAGCCGGGCGAACGGGACGAGGCCGGCGCCGGCCAGCAGGCCGGCGAAGCGGTCCACCGGCCAGCTGTACGCGGGGGTCACCTTGTGGTCGAAGCGGACCGGCTCCGGCCCGTCGGTCGCGAAGAACGAGGCCAGCAGCAGGCCCCCCGGTGCCAGGACCCGCACCTGCTCGGCGAGCAGCGCGGGCAGCTCCCCGGGCGGGGTGTGGATCATCGAGTAGTGGGCCAGCACACCGCCGAGCGCACGGTCCTCGACCGGCAGGGCCTCCATCAGCGCCTCGTCGAACCGCAGTGCCGGATGGGCCCGCCGGGCGTGGCCGACCATGGCCGGGGAGAGGTCGAGCCCGAAGGCGTCCAGCCCCAGGTCGTGCAGGACGGCCGTCAGGTGTCCGGGCCCGCACCCGACGTCGGCCGCCCGCGGGTTGCCCGTCGCGCGCACCAGCTCGGCGAAGGTGCCGAGCATGGCCCGCGTGAACGGCCGCGTCTCCAGCCGGTCGGCGAACATCGACGCGTACAGCTCGACGACGCCGTCGTAGGCCGCCCGGGTCTCATCCTGGTGTTCCGCCACGGGAGGAAGGCTACCGGCCGGCCGGCCGCCGGATCCGGCAGCGTGCGGGACCCTCGGTGCGCAGGGTGATTCCGGCGCTGACCGGGATCTCGGTGTCCACGGCCTCGAAGGCGTGCTCCCGCAGGATCATCGCCAGCGCGATCACCGACTCCAGCATCGAGAAGTGCTGCCCGATGCAGGCGCGCGGACCGCCGCCGAAGGGGAACCACGCGTAGCGGTGCCTCCCGGCCTCGGCCTCCGGGGTGAAGCGGTCGGGGTCGAAGCGGTCCGGGTCCGGCCAGTGGTCCGGGTGCCGGTGCGTCACCCACGGCGCCAGTATCACGTCGGCGCCCGCCGGAACGGTGTGGCCGCCCACCTCGGTGGCCGCGACCGCCTTGCGGCCGATGACCGGGGCGGCCGGGTAGAGCCGCATGGCCTCCTTGAGCACCTGCGTGACGTACGGCAGGCGGTCCAGGTCGGCGGCCCCGGGCGTACGGTCGCCCAGCACCCGGGAGATCTCCTCGCGGGCCCGGTCCTGTGCCTCGGGGTGGAGGGCCAGCAGGTGCAGGGCGAAGGCGAGGGAGGTGGCGGTCGTCTCGTGCCCGGCGAGCAGGAAGATCAGCACCTGGTCGCGCAGCTCGGCGGCGTCGAACCCGCCGCCGGACGCGTCCCCTTCGGCCGCCGGGCTCTCCGCGGCCGCGAGCAGCGTCAGCAGGTCCTGGCCGGCGCCGTCCTCGGGGGCGGCGCCGCGCCGCTCGCCGATGATCCGGTCGCAGACCGCGTACAGCTCGTCCATCGCGGCGGCCGCCCGCCGGTTGGAGGGGGTGGGCCAGGTGCGCGGGATCGTGGCGGGGGAGTACCCGCGGCGCAGCACGTAGTCGGTGATCACGGGGAAACTCCGTGTCACGACCCCGACGGTGGCGTCCGTGTCGGTGCCGAACAGGATGCGGGAGACGGCGCGCAGGGCGAGGCGCGTCATCTCCTCGCAGACGTCCACGACTCCGCCCTGCGCCTCCCGCCACGAGTCGAGGGTGGCGCGGGTTTCGGCGGCGACCGCATCGGCGTACCCGTCCACCCGGCGGCGGGTGAACAGCGGCTGCACCAGCCGCCGTTGGCGCAGGTAGTCCTCGTCCTGGCTGGTCAGCAGACCGTTGCCGAAGGAGTCCCGCACCTCCTGGTAGAACGGGTTGTCCTTGCGGAAGTTGGCCGATTCCGAGGCGAGGACCTGCTGCGCGCCCTCGGGGGAGAAGACGCAGTACAGCTGTGCGCGCAGGCCGGGCGGCCCCGCCGTGATCCGTACGACGTCGCCGTGGCGCTGCCGGGCGCGCAGGTAGGTGCCGAGCGAGTCCGCCTTCAGGTCGAGCAGCGAGCCGAGGAGCGGGATGCCCGCCAGTCCCGGTACCGCCGCCCCCGCACCGGTGCCGGCCGCCGCCCCGCCCGCATCCGTGTCCGCATCCGTGTCCGCATCCGTGTCCGTCCCCCGTGCCATGGCCGTCCCTTCGTCCCGTACCGACGGCCCGATTCTGCCGAACGGCACGGTGCGGGGGCGAGGATCCGGGTCCCATCCGGCCGGATAACGCCGTCCGGCGGCCTACGGGGTCTCCAGGTAGGCCACGGTTCCGGCGCGCCGAGCCGCGTCGATGACCGCGAGGCGGGCGAAGTTGCCCGGCGTCATGATCGCTTCCCACTCGGCCACGGTGTGCACGCCGACCTCCGTGTGCTCGACGGGGTCGAGGACGAAGGCGACGATCTGCTCGTCGGTGAGGACGCCCCCGTCGAAGACGAAACCGATGTGGTTCGACGGCCAGGCGTCGCCCTGGTGCCCGATGAAATGGGTGCCGAGCAGCTTCGGCCCGCCGCCGAAGGCCATGCCCGTCTCCTCCAGGCACTCGCGCACGGCGCACTGCCAGGGGGTCTCTCCCGGATCCATGTTCCCGCCGGGCCACTGCCAGGACTCCGACCGGGCGTACGTGGACCGCAGTTGTACGGGCCGTCCGGTGGAGTCGGTGAAGTAGAGGCAGGCGTAGCTGGTCGCCCGGGCGATGGTGGCGATGTACTCCGCGGGCGGGAGCCAGGCAGTGGTCACGGGACGGCCTCCAGTCAAGAGCCCGGACCCCTGGGCGAATCCGGAACCGGCGTACGGCGGTTGCGCCGATTGTCCCGCACCCCGGCCGACGGCCGGGGCGGTACGCCGAGGGTGCCGGGAAATCCGTGGACGGGCCCGCGCTGGATCATTTACCGTGTGGGCTCACGCCCTGAGACGGATGAAGGGAGGCGAGTGCCGTGCAGTTCACCACTCCCAGGCGCTTCCTGTCTCTCCGCTGTCCCGGCGTGGTTCGCGGGTTCTGACCGGGAGCGCTCCGAGCAGCAGCCTGTATCCCGGAGGAATCCATGACCGACGCGGTCATCCGCGCGCTCTCCGCGAGCGACGCCCATCTTTTCGACGCACACCCCGACCCCCTGGGCGCCCGTGAGGGCCATCGGCGCACCCGGTTCCGTCCCGACTGGAAGCGCGTCGCCCTGCGCGACGGCGAGGTCGTCGCACGGGGCGCGTGGTGGGGCGGCCCCGATGACCCGGAGCCCGTCAACATCAACTGGTTCGACGTGGCCGAGGGCGAGGAGGAGGCCGGGGCCGAACTCCTGCGCTCCGCGCCCTGGCAGGTCGAACTCGAGATCAACCTGCCCGGCGGCTGGCGGGAGAGGACCGACCTGCGCGCCGGCGCCGAAGCGCGCTTCGCCGCCGCACGGGCCGCGGGGTACGAACTCCTGGTGGAACGCTTCCTGTACCGCTGGACCCCGGAGCGGGGTCTGCCCGAGCGGCCCGGACGCCTGCGCTTCAGCGCCGAACCCGACGACGCCGTGTTCTTCGACGCGCTGCGCCGCATCCACTCCGTCACCCTGGACGCCCACGCGCTCAGAGCCGTGGAGGAGGGCGGCCTCGACCAGGCCGCCCGGGAGGAACTCGACTTCTTCCACTGGTGCCCCTCCCCGCGGGAGTGGTGGCAGACCGCGCACACGCCCGAGGGCGACCTGGCCGGCATCCACATCCCGGCCCACAACCCCTCCGGTCCGACCATCGGCTTCATCGGGGTCGTCCCGGAACAGCGCGGTCACGGCTACGCCTACGACCTCCTCGCGGAGTGCACCCACGTCCTCGTCGAGCAGGGCGCGGAGTTCGTCAGCGGGGCGACCGACCAGGGCAACTTCCCCATGGCCGCGAACTTCGCCAAGGCCGGCTTCCCCGTCACCAGCGAACGCATCAACTTCCACCCGTCGGGCCGAACGCCCTAGGACAGCTGTGTGCCGCTGACCTGCACAGATGACCTTCCGGCTGTTTCACACTCGTGCCCGTTGATGCAGCCGGAAGTCCCAGATAAGCACCAGGGGACTCCCACTGCCGACGGTCACCCTTTCGGCTCTATACGGGGTGAGAGGGTGCGGTGTGGGCTGGGGCTCGTGCAGCGGTGGTCCGCCTTGAACGAACGGCAGCGCGCGTTTCTGGAGCGGCTTGCGGCCGGTGAGGGCCGCGCTCCGCGCTGGACCTCGTCGACGCCCGCTGCGTCCGCCGCCAGCAGGAAGTCGTCCATCACCCGGGCCCGGATGCCGCCGAACCGGGAGGCCACCATGGCGCCTGCGGCGCCGGAGCGTTCGAGCTCATCGACCTGTGTCGGCAACGTCTCCCGTATCCGCACAGTGTGCACGAAACGGGCTGCCAGCGGGTCGTCGATCAGCCTGTCGGGGCGATCCGACTCCACTGCGCGTGCGGAGCAGTTGACCACGGCGCTGGTCTCGGAAGCCCGGAAGACCGTATGGATCCAACTGGACTCATCCCTTCGGCCACCACGGCCCGCCCCCATGCGGGGCCGTCGCCCCCGTCATCGGCGGCTCATTGCGGAGCCTTCTCTCGAACGGGAACAAGCCAAGGCTGATTCAAGGTTCCTCGGGCGTCGCCCGCCTGCCGGTGCCGACTTCCCGGGGTCAGCGCTGCGTCTCTGCCGTCGTGGTGCCAGAGCCGGTCTCTTCATCGGCGTGTCGCGTTCGTCCGAGCGCGTTCAGCCGGGCCACCTGGTCATCGGTGAAAGCGAGGTCCGCCGCCGCGACGTTCTCCTTCAGATGCGCGGGCGAGCTGGTGCCGGGGATGGGAATGATCGTCGGCGAGCGGTGCAGGAGCCACGCAAGCGCCACCTGACTTGCAGTCACCTTCAGCTCGGTGGCGATGTCGGTCACCGGGCTCCCCTCGGCCGCGAGTTCACCGCGGGCGATCGGCAGCCACGCGATGAACGCGATCGAGTGCTTCTCGCAGTACTCGATCACCTCGTCGTTGTGCCGGTCGGTCAGGTTGTACAGGTTCTGCACGCTGGCCACGGTGATGTGCTCACGGGCCTCTTCCAGTTCCGCGACGGTGACCTTCGACAGCCCGATGTGCCGGATCTTTCCTTCGTCCTGCAGTTCCCTGAGCGCGCCGAACTGCTCGGCCGCCGGCACCTTCGGATCGATCCGGTGCAGCTGGAAGAGGTCGATGCGGTCGAGTCCCAGTCGGCGCAGGCTCAGCTCGGCCTGCTGGAGGAGGTACTCCGGTCGGCCGCACGGCACCCACTGGTCGGGACGGGGCCGGCACTGTCCGGCCTTTGTCGCGATCACCAGGCCGTCGGGGTACGGGCGCAGTGCTTCGGCCAGCACCTCCTCGCTGCTCCCCAGCCCGTAGGAATCGGCCGTGTCGATGAAGGACACACCGAGGTCCACGGCCAGCCGGGCCGTGCTGATCGCCGCCTCACGGTCTTCCGGCGGACCCCAGTACCCCGGTCCGGTCAGCCGCAGGGCGCCGAATCCCATCCGGTGAACCGCAAGGTCGCCACCCAGAGAGAAGGTGGTCCTGTCGGGCTGCGCCATTCGTTCCTCCTGAACGACGTCCGTGAACTCGGGGCCTTCGCCATCCGAACATGGTGGATCCCCTGATCAGGGGGCCATCGTGGAGGGCACCCGCTCGTCGGCTCTGCGGGTCACCTCGTGTCCCCGCTCCAGAGTGAGCCGTACGATGTCGCAGACCCGACGGATGTCCTCGCGAGAGACCGTGGGACCAGTGGGCAGGGCGAGCACCTTCTGCGCGAGCCGCTCGGTGTGGGGCAGGGAGACCGGCCGCTCCGAGCGGTAGGGCTCCATCTCGTGGCATCCGGGGGAGAAGTACCGCTGGCACATGATGTTCTCCGCCCTCAGCACCTCGTCCAGCAGGTCCCGGTGGACACCGGTCACCGCGGCGTCGACCTCCACGACCAGGTAGTGGTAGTTGTTGCGCTCGGCACGGTCGAACTCCATGACCTTCAGCCCGGCGAGCCGCGCGAGTTCCGACCGGTAGTCGTCGTAGTTGGCCTCGTTCCGGCGAACCGTCTCCTCGAAGGCGTCGAGTGAGGTGAGGCCCATCGCGGCGGCGGCTTCGGTCATCTTCCCGTTGGTGCCGGTCTCCGTGGACACCCGTCCCTGGGTGAATCCGAAGTTGTGCATCGCGCGGACCCGCTGGGCCAGTTGCTCGTCGTCGGTCACCACCGCGCCGCCCTCGAAGGCGTTGACCACCTTGGTGGCGTGGAAGCTGAACACCTCGGCTTGCCCGAAACCGCCGATCGGCTGCCCCTCCGACGTGCAGCCGAGCCCATGTGCGGCATCGTAGAAGAGCTTGAGGCCGTGATCGGCCGTGACCTTCGCGAGCCGGTCGACCGCGCAGGGACGGCCCCACAGATGGACCGGGACGACCGCACTTGTACGGGGGGTGATCGCCGCCTCGACCAGTGCGGGGTCCAGGCAGTTGGTGACCGGGTCGATGTCGACGAAGACCGGGGTCAGACCCAGCCAGCGGAACGCCTGGGCGGTCGCCGGGAAGGTCAGCGACGGCATGACGACCTCGCCGGACAGATCGGCGGCGCGAGCCAGCAGCTGGAGGGCGACGGTCGCGTTGCAGGTCGACACGCAGTAGCGAACGCCGGCCAGCTCCGCCACGCGCTGCTCGAACTCCCGGGCCAGCGGCCCGCCGTTGGTCAGCCACTGGTGGTCCAGCGCCCAGTTCACACGGTCGAGGAACCGGGCTCGGTCACCCACGTTGGGCCGCCCCACGTGAAGCGGTTGCAGGAACGCCGACGGACCGCCGAACACGGCGAGATCACCGAGATTGCGTTTCATGGTCATACCTCCCCGGTGCATGGAAAGGTGCACCCGGCAGCGGCCGGCACAAAGGACGTGGACGTGCCGAAGGGACAGAGACGGCAGGGCACGACGGCTTCTCCGCCGTGCACGTGCGAAAGGGGCGTACGGACTCGATCAGTGCTCGCGGCGCCAGTAGACGCCCGTCACGTCCACCGTCTCTATCGGCTCGTCGATGCCGTGTTCGCTCCGGTAGTCGTGGACGGCCTGCTTGCACGCCGGGATCAGGTAGTCGTCCACGATCACGAACCCGCCCACGGACAGCTTGGGGTAGAGGTTGACCAGCGCGTCCATCGTCGACTCGTACAGGTCACCGTCCACCCGCAGCACCGCGAGCCGGTCGATCGGCGCGGTCGGCAGCGTGTCGGCGAACATGCCGGGCAGGAACCTGACCTGCTCGTCCAGAAGGCCGTAGCGGGCGAAGTTCTCCCGCACCTGCTCCTCGGAGCAGCTCAGTACCCAGTTCAGGTTGTGGAACTCCATGGCCCGGTCGAGCGGGTGGCTGTCCTCGGACGTCACCGGGACACCGGCGAACGAGTCGGCGAGCCACACGTTCCGGTCTTCCACGCCGTGCGCCTTGAGGAGCGCGCGCATCAGGATGCAGGCGCCGCCGCGCCACACGCCGGTCTCGATGAGATCGCCGGGAACACCGTCCTGGAGTACCTGCTCCACACACATCTGGATGTTGTCCAGGCGGTGCAGGCCGATCATGGTGTGCGCGACCGTCGGCACGTCCAGGCCTTCGGCCCGGTGGTCGGCGTCGAACGTCCCGCGGTCGACGGCCGGGCCTTCCGCGCCCGGACGCATGCGGTCCGCCAGTTCCTTGTCCAGGACGTTCATCCCGACCGGGAAGGTCGGGTGATCCCCGTAGATGGTGTTCGACACGACGTTTTTTATGAGGTCCACATAAAGCTCGCGGGTCTGCACAGTCGAAATACCTCCGGCTGGATAATTGAACAGAGAAGGAATTCGGTTCGACGGCATCTGTGGATACGGCGGGCCATGCGATTTCGGAATCGCTTGCGCTTCTCGCCCATCCGCCGTCTGCGGGTTATTGTTTCACCGCCGTACAGTCCATTGCAATCCTCGCCGGCGGGAATTCCGGTAATGGAACGCGACGTCGGTGAATTCCGGTCGGTCGCCCCGGGGCGGCGCGGGCCGCCGTGGTCACGTCACCGCAAGAAGCCGCGTGCCTCCTCCCAGCCCGCCGCGACATCGGCCTCCAGCTGGTTGAGCCGTGCCGCGACCACTTGGTCGAACCCGTCCATGAAGTACTCGTCACCGGCGTGCGCTGCTATCCGACGGCCGTCGTTCACGAACCGCTCGACGACCTCCGCCAGGGAGGTGCCCGGCCCCACCCGGCCCGCGATGTACCGGTCCGCTCCGGCGAGATCCGGGAACCCCGCCTCCCGGTATAGGTACACGTCACCCAGCAGGTCCACCTGTACGGACACCTGGGGATGCACGGACGGGCGCATGGTCCCGGGCCTGATCCTCAGCAGCTCGGCGTCGGCGCCGGTCTTCAGGCCGTGCAACGCGTAGCCGTAGTCGATGTTCAACGTGGGGGTCCGCCGGCTCACCTGCTCCTCGAACGCGAGCAGCCCTTCCTGGATTTCGGCGCGTTCGGCCTCGAGCAGCCTGCCATCCTCCCGGCCGCTGTAGTCCTCGCGCACGTTCAGGAAGTCCACCGGCCGGTCCGGCGCCGCCTCGTTCAGCTCGGCGATGAAGTCGACGAGGTCGAGCAGACGGTGGACGCGCCCGGGCAGCACGATGTAGCTGAGCCCGACCCGGATCGGGCTCTCCCGCTCGGACCGCAGCTGCTGGAAGCGTCGCAGGTTGGAGCGGACCCTTCCGAAGGAGGCCCGCTTACCCGTGGTCTCCTCGTACTCCTCGTCGCTGAGCCCGTACAACGACGTGCGCACCGCATGCAGGTCCCACACCCCGGGCTGTCTGTCCAGCGTCCGCTCGGTGAGCGCGAACGAGTTCGTGTACACGGTCGGCCGCAGGCCGCGAGCTGCCGCACGGCTGCTGAGCGCGCCCACGCCCGGGTTGGTCAGGGGCTCCAGACCGCCGGAGAAGTACATGGCGTACGGGTTGTCGGCCGGTATCTCGTCGATGACGGACTCGAACATCGCGTTGCCGGACTCCAGCGCCGAGGGATCGTAGCGCGCACCGGTCACCCGGACGCAGAAGTGGCAGCGGAACATGCAGCTCGGCCCCGGGTACAGGCCCACGACGTAGGGGAAGGCCGGCTTGTGCGCCAGCGCCGAGTCGAAGACCCCCCGCCGCTCCAGCGGCAGCAGGGTGTTCTGCCAGTACTTGCCCGCCGGCCCGGTCTCCACGGCGTGGCGCAGCTCCGGGACGCGGCCGAAGAGGCCGAGGAGTCGGCCGAAGGAGGCCCGGTCGACGTCCAGCAGCCGGCGTGCCTCCTCCAGGGGAGTGAAGGGGTGGTTCCCGTAACGCTCGGCCAGCCGTACGAGCCGGCGCGCGACCGTCGGGCCCTCGTCGGCACCGACGTGGCCGTCGGCGACCAGGGCGCGGTGCACCGCGTGCACCGCTGCCGGGAGGTCGGCGCCGGGGCGTGCGCATAGGGCGACCGGATCGGCCGGGGCGGAGGCTTGAGAGGTCATCCTTCATGTCCAATCGTCTGCGTCCGGGTGCTCGGTCCGTTCCCCGGGAAACGCGGCGGGGCGTTCACCGGGACGGCACCGTGACGGAGGTGGTCAGGGACGTCTCGGCGGCGGACGCGCCCACGTGTACGGACCTCTTGCCGGTGCCCGGCTTCCACGAGCCGGCGGAGGTGTCCCAGTACCGCAGTTGCTGCTCGTCGACGGGGACGGTGACGCGCCGCTGTTCTCCCGGCCGGAGGGTGACCTTGGTGAATCCGGCGAGTTTGCGCAGCGCTTGGGGGGCCTGGGTGTCCGGGCTGGCCCCGAGGTAGACCTGGACGGTCTCCCTGCCCGCCCGGTCACCGGTGTTGCGGACGGTGACCGTGGCCTCCAGCCCCCGGGCAGTGCGCGCCACGGACAGGTCGCTGTAGGCGAAGGTGGTGTACGACAGGCCGTACCCGAACGGGAAGAGCGGTGCCACGCCGGTCCGGTCGTACCAGCGGTAGCCGATATCCAGTCCCTCGGAGTAGGTCTCCCTGCCGTCGACACCCGGGTAGCGGTGCGGGTCACCGGCCATGGGGTGGCCGGTCTCGGTGGCGGGGAAGGTCTGTGTCAGCCGACCGCTGGGATTCGCGTCGCCGAACAACAGGGAAGCGGTGGCCTCCGCGCCCTCCTGTCCCGGATACCACATCTCCAGCACGGCGGCCGTCTCACGCAGCCAGGGCATGAGCACCGAGGAACCGGTGTTGAGGACGACGATCGTGCGGGGGTTGACCTTGGTGATCGCTGCGATCAGCTCGTCCTGCCGGCCGGGCAGGGACAGCGAGGACCGGTCGACGCCTTCGGCGCTGTCGTCATGGGCGAAGACGATGGCGGTGCGGGCCTTGGCCGCCGCCGCGACGGCGCGGCTGAAGTCGTCCCGGGCCGTCTCGGGAGTGACCCAGCTCAGTTCCACCGACAGTGGGGTCTGTTCGAAGGCCCAGCCGTTCATGGTCACCTCGTGCGTGCCGCGGGTCAGCCGCATCGTGGTGGTGACGGTGCCGAACGCCTCGGTACCGAGGACAGCGGACTGCCCTGCGATCCGTAGGTTGGCGACCCCGCCGACGGCGGTGAAGGCGATCTTGTAGTCACCGTCGGCGGGGACGGTGAGCCGACCCTCGTAGAAGACGCCCTGGCCGCTGGGATCCAACTGCTTCCCGCTCTTGAAGGCGGGGGTGAGCGAGCTGTCGGGCACGGGCACGCCGACCAGGTCCTCACCGGGCTCGTGGACGACCCGGGCCTTGTCGCCGGCGCGCCGTGCGAGGGCGTCGACGGGGGCGGTCGCCCGGTCGGGTATGACGTGCGCGCTGCCGTTGCCGGTGACCTTGGGGTGCTTGGCGCTGTTGCCGATGACGGCGATGTCCGTGGCGTCCTCGCCGGTCAGGGGCAGCGTCCGGCGCTCGTTGCGCAGCAGCACACCGCCGTTCTCGGCGATGGTGCGGGCCGCCCTGCGGCCGGCCTCGGGGTCACGCCGCGGGCGCTCGGTCGCCTTGCCGTCGAGCAGGCCGAAGCGCTCCATCTGGCCGATGATGCGGATGACGGACCGATCGAGCGTCGCCTCGGGGACGCTGCCGTCCCGGACGGCCGTCCTGAGTGCGGAGGAGAAGTACTTTGAGTCCGGCACCGGCTGCCCCAGGGTCAGCTCGACGCCCAGTTCCTGGTCGAGGCCCTTGGTGATGTCGCCGGTGGCGTGGGTCGCCAGCCAGTCGGACACCACCCAGCCGCGGAAGTCCCACTGTTCGCGCAGCACCTCCTGCAACAGATGCTCGTTGCCGCAGGCGTGCGCGCCGTTGACCTTGTTGTACGAACACATCACCGAGGCGGCTCCTGCCCGCACGGCGCTGCGGAAGGCCGGCAGCTCCACCTCCTGGAGCGTCTGCTCGTCGACCACGGCGTCGACGGTCTCCCGCTGGTACTCCTGGTTGTTCGCGGCGAAGTGCTTGACCGTGGCCATCAGGCCCTGGTCCTGGATGCCGCGGACCTCGTGGGCGGCCATCCGGGACGACAGCAGCGGATCCTCGCTGTACGTCTCGAAGTTCCGCCCGGCGTGCGGCACCCGGATGACGTTGGTCATGGGACCGAGGACGATGTCCTGCCCGAGGGCCCGTCCCTCCCGGCCCAGGACGGTGCCGTACTCCTCGGCGAGGTGTTCGTCGAAGGTGGAGGCTAGCGCCACGGGCGTGGGCATGGCGGTGGCGGTACCGCCGAGCAGACGGATGCCGACCGGGCCGTCGGCGGTGCGCAGCTCGGGTATGCCGAGCCGTGGAACGCCCGGCAGATAGCCGATGCCGGTCATGGTCGGCCCGCCCACGGGCCCGGTGGTCCAGTGGACGAACGAGATCTTCTCGTCGAGGGTCATCTTCGCCACCAGGCCGTGCACCCGCGCCGTCCCGGGCTCGGCGGCCGGGGCGCCGGTGGCGGAAGGGGCGGTGAGGAGGCCGCCGACGCACAGGGTCGCGAGCGCGCAGCCGACGGTGCGCCGGATGCGGCGGCCCGTCCTCCTTGTGCCGAACAGCATGCTGACGGACGTCCTTTCTGCTGAGGCTGCCGTCCCCATAGGGGGCAGGGTCGTTTCTGTCCGTGCCGCCACGCTCACCAGCCCACGAGCATCGTGCGCGGTCCCCGCACCACCATCTCCGTCTTCCACTCGACGGCCTGGGCGAGGTGTAGCCCGGGGAGTCCGTCGAGCAGGGTCCGCAGCGCCTCCTGGAGCTCCAGCCGCGCGAGGGACGCGCCGAGGCAGTGATGCGGACCGTGTCCGTAACCCAGGTGCTGGCGGGCGTCGTCGCGGGTGATGTCGAGCACGCCGGGCGAGCGGAAGCGCAGGGCGTCCCGGTTGGCCGCGTTCATCTGGATCAGAACCGGATCGCCCGCCCGCACCAGCGTCCCGCCCACCTCGACGTCCTCGGTGGCGTAGCGCGGGAACCCCGCCTGGCTGCCGAGCGGAACGAACCGCGTCAGCTCTTCCACCGCGTTGTCCAGCAGGTCCGGACGGTCGCGGAGGAGGGCCAGCTGGTCCGGCTGTTCGAGCAGGACCAGGACGAAGTTGCTGATCTGGCTGGCCGTGGTCTCGTGCCCGGCGAACAGGAGGAAGACGATCAGGTTGACCAACTCCTCCTGCGAGAGCCGGCCCTCGGCGTCGCGGGCCTCCACGAGTGCCGATACGAGGTCGTCCCGCGGCGCGGCGCGGCGGTCCGTGATCAGGTCCGTCAGATAGCCGGTCAACTCGCCGGCCAGCCGCACGTGGTCCTCGGCGGTGAGCGAGCTGGTGGACATCGCTATGTCGCACCAGCCGCGGAACAGCGCACGGTCCTCCTCGGGCACGCCCAGCAGGCCGCAGATGACCGCCACGGGGATCGGGACGGCGTAGTGCTCCACGAGGTCGACGGGCGAGCCGAGCGCCGTCATGTCCCGGAGCAGCGACTCGGTCATCTTCCTGACGTGCGGCCGCATGGCCTCCACGCGGCGCGGAGTGAACGCCTTGGTGACCAGCCCGCGGAGCCTGGTGTGGTCCGGCGCGTCCATGCCGAGGATGCCGTTGGGAGTCCGCAGCTCCCGCATGCGCGGCGCGTCGTTCTCCGCCTCCGCGGCGTGGCTGAACCGCCGGTCGCCGAGGACGAAACGCGCGTCGTCGTAACGGGAGACGAGCCAGCCCGGCTCCCCGTACGGCATGTGGACCCATAGGAGTCCTTCGCTCTTCTGGGCCTGCTCGTACGCATCGTCCAGGTCCAGTCCCTCCGGGCGGCCGAAGGGATAGGAGACGGATGCGGACTTCGTGCTGGTCAATTCGGACCCCATATCGAGTCGTTCGGGTTCTTTCTCGTCCTGGGACGGATCACTCGGCTGGGTCGCCCCAGGTGACGGGGACCGCCTCGGGGGTGCGCATGAGGGAGCCGGCCCGCCAGCGGAGCTCGCTCGCGGGGACGGACAGCCGCAGCCCCGGCAGGCGTTCGACGAGGGTGCTCAGCACGACCTTCAGTTCGAGCCGTGCCAGGGGGGCGCCCATGCAATAGTGCGCGCCGTGACCGAAGCCGAGGTGCGGGTTCTGGGCGCGTGTGAAGTCGAGGGACGCGGCACTGGGAAACGCCGTGTCGTCGAGGTTCGCGGACGCGATCGAGGTGATGACCGCCTCGCCCGCGCGGATGAGGGTGCCGCCGATCTCGACGTCCTCCAGGGCGATGCGGGCGAACCCGTCCATGGTGCTCAGCGGGGTGAAGCGCAGCAGCTCCTCGACGGCGGCGGGAACCAGGTCCGGGTCGGCGACCAGGCGCTCGTAGAGCCGGCGGTCGTCGAGCAGGAGGTGGACGAAGTTGCCGATCTGGGTGGCGGTGGTCTCGTAGCCGCTGATCAGCAGGCCGGATCCCATCATGAGAAGCTCGGCCTCGGAGAGCCGGTCGTCTTCGTCGCGGGCCTGGACCATGGTGCTGAGGAAGTCGTCGGTGGGCCGGGCACGGCGATCGGCCACCAGCTCGGCCATGTAGGCGGTGAAGTCCTCTGTCGCCCGCTGCACTTCTGCGGGACCCAGGGAGGAGGAGACGAGCGCCTCGGAGAAGTTGCGGAAGAGATGGCGGTCGTCGTAGGAGACGCCCAGCAGTCCGCAGATCACGGAGATCGACACGGGCAGCGCCAGATCTTCCATGATCTCACCGGACGGCTCGTCGCGCGCGACCATGCCGTCGAGCAGCTCATGGGTGAACCGCGAGACCCGCGGGCGCAGTTCCTCCACCCGGCGGGCGGTGAACGCCTTCCCGGCCAGCCGCCGGAGCCTGGTGTGTCCGGGCGGGTCCATGGAGATGAGGCCGCCGGCGGGCAGCGGGTACTCGGTTGGCCGGGGCACGTCACGTCCAGCCCCGGCCTCCATGCTGAACCGCGGGTCGCCCAGGACCGCCTTCACGTCGGCGTGCCGGGTCAGCAACCAGGCCTCACCCCCGTACGGCATACGGATCCGGGACACGGGCTCGTGCTCCCGCAGATGGCTGTAGAGCGGATCCAGCGCGATGCCCTCGGGTAGGGAGAAGGGGTACGGGCGGGCCGGACAACTAGACGTCATGGACACTCTCTCGGTCATACGGGGCGGCGGGAGGGCTTGAGGGGTGCGGGCGCCGTACGGAGAGCCCGGTTGCCGTCCGGATCGTCCGGCACACCGCTTCGGCGTGCTCGGTGAGGTAGAAGTGGCCTCCGGGGAAGGAACGGAACGCAGTCTCCCCGGTGGTCAGCCGGTGCCAGGCCAGGGCTCCGTCGGTGGGGACGTGGGGGTCCGCGCTGCCCGTCAGCACGGTGATCGGGCAGGCGAGCGGCGCCCCCGGGCGCCAGGTGTAGGTGGCGGCGGCCCGGTAGTCGTTGCGGATCGCGGGCAGGGCCATCCGCAGGACTTCCTGGTCGGCCAGCACCCGGGGGTCGGTGCCTTGCAGTTCGGCGAGCTTGGCGACCAGTCGGTCGTCACTCAGGAGGTGCGCGGTGGTCCGATGGGCGATGGTCGGGGCGACGCGGCCGGAGACGAACAGGTGCGCCACCCTGCTTTCCGGCGCCTGTTCCGCGAGGCGGCGGGCGGTCTCGAAGGCCACCAACGACCCCAGGCTGTGGCCGAAGAGCGCCACCGGCCGGTCCAGCCAGGGTCCGAGCGCCCCGGCGATGTGCGTCACCAGGCCGTCGACGGTGTCCACGAACGGCTCCAGGCGCCGGTCCTGCCGCCCGGGATACTGGACGGCGAGCACCTCGACCCAGTCCGGCAGCAGATGGGTGAAGGGGAGGAAGGCGCTGGCGCTGCCGCCGGCGTGCGGAAGGCACACGAGCCGAAGCGCGGGGTCGGCGACGGGCTGGTAGCGGCGCAGCCAGAGGTCGCCCGCGTCGGTGGAGCCGGGCGCGGTCGCGGCGGACCCCCCGCTCATGCGTGATCCGCTTCCGGGCGTCACGGTTTCAGCGCCTTCCACCACGTGCCGTTGTCCCGGTACCAGTCGACGGTCTCCGCGAGCCCGCGCTCGAAGGCGACGCGGGGAGCCCATCCCAGCTCCTCGGTGATCTTCCGGGTGTCCACGCAGTAGCGACGGTCGTGCGCCGCCCGGTCCGGCACCCTGTCCACCACGGACCAGTCGGCGCCGAAGACGCCGAGAAGACGACGGGTGAGGTCGACGTTGGACAGTTCCGTACCGCCACCGATGTTGTACACCTCTCCGGCCCTTCCCCGGCCGGCGACCATGGCGATGCCCCGGCAGTGGTCGTCCACGTGCAGCCAGTCGCGCCGGTGGAGGCCGTTGCCGTACAGGGGAAGGCGCAGGCCCTCCAGCAAGTGGGTCACGAAGAGCGGGACAACCTTTTCGGGGTGCTGGTGGGGGCCGTAGTTGTTGGAGCAGCGCGTCACCCGGACGTCGAGGCCGTGTGTGCGGTGGAAGGCGAGCGCCAGGAGGTCGGAGGAGGCCTTGGACGCCGCGTAGGGGGAGTTCGGGTCCAGGGGGTCCGTTTCGGCCGAGGAGCCCTCGGGGATCGAACCGTACACCTCGTCGGTGGAGACGTGGACGAAGCGGCTCACGCCCGCCTCAAGCGCCGACCGCAGCAGTGTGTGCGTCCCCAGCACGTTGGTGGTGATGAAGGCGGCGGAATCCGTGATCGAGCGGTCCACGTGCGATTCGGCGGCGAAGTGCACCACCAGGTCGATGCCGCGCAGGGCCTGGGTGACCGTGGGCCGGTCGCAGATGTCGCCGTGCAGGAAAGTGTGACGGGGGTGGCCGGCGACCTCGGCGAGGTTCTCGGTGTTCCCGGCGTACGTGAGCTTGTCCAGCGAGAGGACGTGGGCGTCGGCCAGCTCCGGATAGGAGCCCGACAGGAGCTGTCTGACGAAGTGCGAGCCGATGAAGCCCGCCGCGCCGGTCACCAGGACGCGCATCCTTGATCTGCCTTTCTGTCGTGCTGTGTGGGGGAGGGGTGATCAACCGGTGAGCGTCCCCCCGAGTCCCGAGGCGACCTCCATGAGGTAGTCCCCGTAGCTGGAGGCCCTCAGCTCCTCACCCAGCCGGTAACAGGTGTCCGCGTCGATGAAGCCCATGCGCAGTGCGATCTCCTCGACGCAGGCGATGCGTACGCCCTGGCGCTGCTCCAGCAGCTGGACGTACTGACCCGCCTGGAGCAGGGAGTCGTGGGTCCCCATGTCCAGCCAGGCGAATCCACGACCGAGCTGGGTCAGCCGCGCCCGGCCCTGCTCCAGATAGGAGAGGTTGATGTCCGTGATCTCCAACTCGTTGCGGGCGGAAGGCTTGAGGTCCTTCGCCAGCTCCACCACGTCGTTGTCGTAGAAGTACAGCCCGGTGACCGCGAGGTTGGAGCGGGGACGGCTCGGTTTCTCCTCTAGCGACAACAGGTTCCCCTGCTCGTCGATCTCGGCGACGCCGTAGCGCTCGGGCGACTTGGACGGATAACCGAACAGTTCGCATCCGTCGAGACGTTGGAGGGAGTGCTTCAGGACGGTGGAGAATCCAGGGCCGTGGAAGACGTTGTCGCCCAGAATGAGCGCCACCCGGTCGTTCCCGATGTGTTTGTCGCCGACCAGGAACGCGTCGGCGACACCGCGCGGCTCGTCCTGGACCGCGTAGTCGAGGTGGATACCGAGGCGTGAGCCGTCGCCGAGCATGACCTGGAACGTCTCCACGTGCTGGCGCGAGGAGATGATGAGGATGTCCTGGATTCCGGCCAGCATCAGCACCGACAGTGGATAGTAGATCATGGGTTTGTCATAAACGGGCAACTGCTGCTTGGAAAGCGCACCGGTCAGCGGCTGCAGTCGAGTGGCGCTGCCCCCGGCGAGGATTATCCCCCTCACCTTGGGGCGTTTCAGCGGTGTCTCGAACACGGTTGGTCCTCCGGGGCATGTATTGCCGATATGGGGGGTGGAGACGCTGTCCGATGGGACCGGCCGGACCGGCGATCGCCTCGGACACAGCATTCACCCCGACCCGGGACCCGTAATCCGAACACAAGGAATGCGGTGTCGTGAATGCCGAGGGCGAGCAGTGCCTTTCGGTCTGCCGCGAGGCGGCGCGGCGCTTCCGAACCGCTGGGGATTCTCAGGCGGCGGCGAGGAAAGGAACCATGGCCGTGCCTCCTCCGCCGGAACGGTCTCCGGTACGGCGGGCTGTGCTCGGACGCCCTATGCCTCCGCCTGTTGCTGTTCCTGCCACGCCTGATAGGTCGGCAGTAATCCAAGACGTTCGGCCGTCGCGAGGGTCGGGGCGTTCTTGTCCCTGTCGGAGAGCAGCGGCTCGATGTCGGCCGGCCACACGATTCCGAGGTCCGGGTCGAGCGGATTGACGGAGCGCTCGCGTTCGGGAGCGTACCCGGAGGAGCACAGGTAGACGAGAGTGGCGTCGTCGGTGAGGGAGAGGAAAGCGCGGCCCAGTCCCGCGGTCAGATAGACGGCGGTGTTGCGTTCCGCGTCCATGGGCACGATTTCCCAGTGCCCGAAGGTCGGCGAACCGATGCGGACGTCCACGATGACGTCGAGGCCCGCTCCGCGCACACATACGCTGTATTTGGCCTGACCGGGCGGGATCTCGGTGTAGTGGATCCCGCGCAGCGCGCCGCGGTGGGACACCGCGACATTGACCTGGGCCACCGGGAAATCATGACCGAACGCCTGACGGAACCTCTCGCTCCGGAACCACTCGTGGGACCTCCCGCGATGGTCGGAGTGGATGACGGGTTCCTGCGACCAGGCCCCCTCGATGCTGAGTGGATGCATCGCGTTTTTTCCTTCGGACCGATTGATTGGGTACGGGGAGGGCCGGGGGGTCACGGCCGAGCCGATCAGCTGGAGCGTCTCCAGTAGGAACCCTGGCGATCGATCTGGTGGATCTCGTCCGTGATGCCGTGCTCGTCCCGGAACTCGTGGACGGCCTGCCGGCACGCCGGAATGCAGTAGTCGTCGACGATGACGTATCCGCCGACCGACACCTTGTGATAGAGGCTCGTGAGAACCTCCCTGGTGGCTGCGTACGAGTCCCCGTCGAGCCTCAGCACCGCGAGCTTCTCGATGGGCGCGGTGGGCATCGTGTCCTTGAACCAGCCGGGGAGGAACCGGACCTGGTCGTCCAGGAGCCCATAGCGTGCGAAGTTTCTTTTCACGGTCTCCACATCGACCGGGATGCTGAGGACTTCGTTGTACTGGCCGAGGTCGATGTCGACGTCCAGCTGGTGGTCGTCCTCGGTGGTCTTGGGGAAACCCTGGAAGGAGTCCGCGACCCACACCTTCCGGTCCCGCACGCCGTGTGCCTGGAAGACGCCGCGGGCGAAGATGCAGGCCCCGCCCCGCCAGACCCCGGTCTCCGCGAAGTCCCCCGGCACGCCGTCGCGCAGCACGTCCTCAAGGCACTTCTGTAGGTTGTCGAGCCGCTTGAGACCGACCATCGTGTGCGCGACGCGCGGGAAGTCCTCACCGACCGCGCGCAGTTCCGCGGAATACGAGCTGCTCGTTATGAGGCCGGCGACATTGGTCTGGTCCTCGTAAATCATGTTTGTCACGACCTTCTTTAGAAGGTCGATATACAGGTCTGCGTCTGCAGGTATGACTGTCATTTTCCTCACTTACGGGTAGCAGTGCCCAGCGGGCGGCTCGTTCGGGACGGGGGCCGCCCGGGCTGAATTCCCTGTATCCACGCCGATGAGGTGGGCGAGGTGGATGGGGTAGCCATCTAACCTCAGTGATCAGATTCGGGCAAGGGTCGAAAACGAGCCACGCCACGTGTCGATCCTGTCCGGAACCGAGGGGCATATGGTGCAGTGACGACCACGGCCGATCTGGCCGAACCTTGCTGCGGCGCTGACCGTGTGCTTGCATGTTGGACGTAGATCACCTTCTCCCGATTGCATTTAGGGTGAGGAAATCCTTGGAATCTTCAAAAGTCGTTCACAACAGTCCTACGGAACCAGGCGTCGCATGGCCCGTTGCGCGTACCTGCCCCTTTACCCTCCCCGATCAGTACGCTGAGAAGCGCAAGAACGAGCCCATATGTCGGGCTCAGGTCTGGGACGGCTCCAGAACCTGGCTCATCACCAAGCACGAGCACGTACGAGTCCTTCTCGCCGACCCCCGGGTCACCGTCGATCCGGTCAAGCTGCCCAGGCTTTCCGCCTTCGACGGCGACGGCGGAGGTTTCCGGTCCCTGCTGACCATGGACCCGCCGGACCACAACGTCCTCCGCCGCATGCTCATATCCGAGTTCAGCGTGCGCCGGGTCCGGGAGATGCGCCCGGGCATCGAGCGCACGGTGCACGGGCTGCTGGACGGGATCCTCGAACAGCGGGGACCGGTGGACCTGGTGGCCGAACTCGCGCTGCCGATGTCTACCCTGGTGATCTGTCAGCTCCTCGGAGTGCCGTACGAAGACCGCGAGTTCTTCCAGGAGCGCAGCGAACAGGCCACGCGGGTGGGCGGGAGCCAGGAGTCACTGGCCGCCCTCCTGGAGCTGCGTGACTATCTGGACCGGTTGGTCACCGCGAAGATCGAGACCCCGGGTGACGACCTGCTGTGCCGGCTCATCGCCAGTCGACTGCACACCGGTGAGATGCGACACGCCGAGATCGTGGACAACGCCGTGCTGTTGCTCGCCGCCGGCCACGAGACCAGTGCCGGCATGGTGGCACTGGGCATCCTGACGCTGTTGCGGCACCCCCGCGCCCTGGCGGAGTTGCGCGGCGACAGTACGCTGCTGCCGCAGACGGTCGACGAGCTCCTGCGTTTCCACTCCATCGCGGACGGCCTTCGACGGGCGGTCACGGAGGACATCGAGCTCGGCGGCATCACGCTGCGCGCCGGAGACGGCCTCATCATCTCGCTGGCCTCCGCCAACCGCGACGAGAGCGCCTTCGCCTCCCCGGACGGCTTCGACCCGCACAACCCGGCGAGCCAGCACGTCGCCTTCGGTTATGGCCCACACCAGTGCCTGGGACAGAACCTGGCCCGGCTGGAGCTGGAAGTCACACTGGGGGCGGTGGTGGAGCGCATTCCCACGCTCAGGCTGGCCGGCGAAGTCGACGCACTGCGCGTCAAACACGACTCGACGATCTTCGGGCTGCACGAGCTGCCCGTCGAGTGGTGACGGAAGGGGGACACAGCGTGCGGGTGACAGTCGAACAGAGCCGGTGCCTGGGAGCTGGCCAGTGCGAGCAGCTGGTACCGGAGGTTTTCCGCCAGGACGAGGAAGGACTGAGCCGGGTCCTGGTCACCGAGCCCGAGCCGGCGTCATGGCCGCGGGTGCTCCAGACGGTACAACTCTGCCCGGTACAGGCCGTGATCGTCGAAAAGGGCCCCGGTCACGCGCCGCAGGACACCAAGTGACCGCTGACCGCTGGGCCGGCCGCACGGTGCTCGTCACAGGAGCACTGGGGTTCATCGGCTCCCACTTCGTCCGACAGCTGGAGGCGCGCGGAGCCGAGGTGCTGGCCCTGTACCGCACCGAACGGCCCGAAGTGCAAGCCGAGCTGGCCGCACTGAGCCGGGTCCGCCTGATACGGGCGGAGCTGCGGGACGAGTCGGACGTGCGGGGAGCCTTCAAGTACCTGGCACCCTCCATCGACACCGTCGTCCACTGCGCGGCCATGGACGGCAACGCACAGTTCAAGCTGGAGCGCTCGGCCGAGATCCTCGACAGCAACCAGCGGACCATCTCCCACCTGCTCAACTGCGTGCGGGACTTCGGCGTGGGCGAGGTCGTCGTCATGAGCTCCTCCGAGCTGTACTGCGCGCCGCCCACCGCGGCGGCGCGCGAGGACGACGACTTCCGCAGATCCATGCGGTACACGGACAACGGCTACGTCCTGTCCAAGACCTACGGCGAGATCCTGGCCAGGCTCCACCGCGAGCAGTTCGGCACCAACGTCTTCCTGGTGCGACCGGGCAACGTCTACGGGCCGGGGGACGGTTTCGACCCCTCCCGGGGCCGGGTAATCCCGAGCATGCTGGCCAAGGCCGACGCGGGCGAGGAGATCGAGATCTGGGGGGACGGCAGCCAGACCCGGTCCTTCGTGCACGTCACCGACCTGGTACGGGCCTCGCTGCGCCTGCTGGAGACCGGCAAGTACCCCGAGATGAACGTGGCCGGCGCGGAACAGGTCTCCATCCTGGAGCTGGCCCGGATGGTGATGGCCGTCCTGGGACGGCCCGAGCGCATCCGCCTCGACCCCAGCCGCCCGGTCGGCGCCCCGAGCAGACTTCTGGATCTGACCAGAATGTCGGAAGTGATCGACTTCGAGCCCCAGCCCCTGCGGGCCGGGCTGGAAGAGACCGCTCGCTGGTTCCGCCTTCACAAGCGCTGAACCTCCTCTCGTACACCCCTGGAAGGTAACTCGTGGTCACACACGCCCCGAACTCGTTGATCAGTGAAATAATCCGGGCCTCCGGCGGGCATGACGCCGACCTCAAGGACCTGGCCGCCCGACACGCTCCGGCCGACATCGTCCGCGTGCTCCTGGACGAGATCACCACGCGCTGCCCCGCTCCCGTGAACGACGTCCCCGTCCTCGTCGAGCTGGCCGTCCGGGCGGGAGACCAGCTCTTCCCCACCTACCTGTACGTCCTCAAGGGCGGCCCGGTGCGCCTCGCCGCCAAGGACGAGGCGTTCGTCGCCATGCGCGTCGAGTACGAGCTGGGCGAACTGGCGCGGGAGCTGTTCGGACCGGTGCGGGAGAACGTCACCGGCGTGCGCCGGACCACCCTCTTCCCGTACGTCGCGGACGCGCGGTCGGAAGGCGAGAAGGACTCGGGAGCCGAGCACATCGGCACGCACTTCCTGGCCGCGCAGCAGGGCTCCCAGACCGTGCTGGCCGGCTGCCATTCCCACAAGCCGGACCTCAGCGAACTCTCCTCGCGCTACCTCACCCCGAAGTGGGGTTCGCTGCACTGGTTCACCCCCCACTACGACCGCCACTTCAGCAGCTACCGTGACCAGCAGGTACGCGTACTGGAGATCGGCATCGGCGGTTACAAGCACCCCGAGTGGGGCGGCGGCTCACTGCGCATGTGGAAGCACTTCTTCCATCGCGGTGAGATCTACGGCCTGGACATCGTCGACAAGTCGCACTTCGACGCGCCGCGCATCACGACCCTGCGCGGCGACCAGAGCGACCCCGACTGCCTGCGGTCGATCGCCGAGGAGTACGGCCCGTTCGACATCGTCATCGACGACGGAAGCCACATCAACGACCACATCCGTACGTCATTCCAGGCGCTGTTCCCGCATGTGCGGCCCGGCGGCCTCTACGTGATCGAGGACCTGTGGACCGCCTACTGGTCCGGCTTCGGCGGCAACGAGGACCCGAAGCAGTACAGCGGCACGAGCTTGGGTCTGCTCAAGTCCCTCGTGGACTCGATCCAGCACGAGGAACTGCCGGAGGCCGGCGGCCACTGCCCCGGCTACGTCGACCAGCACGTGGTCGGCATGCACCTCTACCACAACCTGGCCTTCATCGAGAAGGGCACCAACGCCGAGGGCGGCATCCCCCCGTGGATCCCGCGCGACTTCGAGACGCTGGTCGCCGTCTCCTCCGGGGGGCACGAATGAGGAGCCGTCGGCACCAGCCACCGGGACGCACCCGACCGGACGGCAGGGGGCCGGCATGCGCGTGACCCTGCTGAGCGTGGGATCCCGAGGCGACGTACAGCCGTTCGTCGCCCTGGGGATCGGCTTGAAGGCCCGCGGCCACGACGTCACCCTGGCCGCTCCCGCCACGCTGCAGCCGCTGGTCGAGCGCGCGGGACTGACGTACAAGCTGTCGCCCGGGGACCCCGACGGGTTCTTCAACATGCCCGAGGTCATCGAAGCGCTGCGGCGCGGTCCCTCGTTCAAGAACATGCTCGCGGGGATGCCCGAGGCACCCGAGAGCTACACGCAGCAGGTCGTCGACGCGATCCACGACGCCGCCGAGGGCGCCGACCTCATCGTGAACGCGCCCCTCACCCTGGCCGCCGCGTACGGGCACCCGCCCGCCCCGTGGGCCTCGGTGTCCTGGTGGCCCAACAGCATGACCTCGGCCTTCCCGGCCGTCGAATCCGGGCAGCGCGGGCTCGGTCCGCTGACGCCCCTGTACAACCGCTACACCCACCGCAGGGCGGCCCGCGACGAGTGGGAGTGGCGACGTCCCGAGGTCGACGGCTACCGGAAACGACTCGGCCTCCGGCCCTTCGGCGACGAGTCCCCGTTCCTCCGGCTGGGCCACGACCGCCCGTACCTGTTCCCCTTCAGCCCCAGTGTGCTGCCCAAGCCGCGGGACTGGCCGCGCCAGAGCCATGTCACGGGCTACTGGTTCTGGGACCAGCACTGGGAGCCGCCCGCCGAGCTGGAGGCGTTCCTGGAGGACGGTGAGCCCCCGGTGGCGCTCACCTTCGGCAGCACCTGGTCACTCCACCGGCAGGAGGAAGCCCTCCAGGCCGCCCTCGAAGCCGTCCGCGGCGTCGGACGCCGACTGGTCATGGTCGACGGGCCGGACGGAGACCTGCCCGACGACGTGCTCCGCCTGCACCAGGTGGACTACGCCACCCTGTTCCCCAGGATGGCCGCGGTGATCCACCACGGCGGCGCCGGCACGACCGCCGAAGTCGTACGGGCCGGAGTGCCCCAGGTCATCGTGCCGGTCTTCGCCGATCATCCCTTCTGGGCGGCCCGGCTGTCCAGAATAGGCGTCGCCGCCCGGCCGGTGCCCTTCGCCCGGTTCAGCCGGGAGGCACTGGCACAGAGCGTCCGTCAGGCGGTCACCGATCCCGCGATGGCGGTCCGGGCCAGGCGGCTGGGCGAACTGGTCTCCAAGGAACGGGGAGTGGACACCGCCTGCGACATCCTCGAGAAGTGGGCGGAGACGGCACGGGCCTCGGCCTGAGACGGCCACCGGCGGGCGGGCCCGGAACCCGCTCGCCCGCCGGCCGACGGCCCCCGGGACCGCGCCGCTACGCCGACAGCCGGTAGGCGGAGAGCCGCACGGAGAGCGTGACCCGAGACGGCACCGGCAGCCGTTGGATCGTCTCCAGATCCCGCTGCGCGTCACGGTGCCAGGCATTGGGCCCCATGCCGACCAGGTGCGCCAGAGCCTGGTGGTCGAGTGCCATGGTCCGGGTCAGCCGCTCCGTGGCGACGGCCGAGAAGTGCGGGGCGAGCTGCTCCGCGAGACGCGACTCCTTGCCTTCGTCCACCTGCAGCAGGCCGAGGGCGCCGATGACTTCCCGCAGGTGATCGGGCAGGGGAGTGACGACCAGGAGAACGCCACGGGGATGGAGAACGCGATGCAGTTCAGGACCGTTGCGGGGAGCGAACGTGTTGATCACCATGGCGGCGGCGCCATCCTGGAGCGGAAGCGTCTGCCAGGCGTCGGTGACGGCTGCCGCGATCCGCGGATGGGCCTTCGCGGCACGTCGCACGGCGTATTTGGAAATGTCCAGCAGCAGTCCCTCGGCATCGGGGAACGCGTCCATGACCTTGGCGTGATAATGGCCCGTTCCACCACCGATGTCGACCAGGCAACCGGGCACGGCCGGATCAGCCGTCCGCCGCGCCAGATCGACCAGCGCATCCATCACGGGGTCGTAGTGACCCACCGACAGGAATGCGTCCCGGGCCTCCACCATTTCCTTTGTGTCCGCTCGCAGCTTCGTCGCCCTGGGAAGCAGATTCACATAACCCTGCTTCGCGATGTCGAAGGAGTGTCCGGCGGGGCAGAAAAGTGCGTGGTCGCCCAGCGCCAGCGAAGCACCGCAGTGCGGGCAGGCGAGGCAGCGCACGATCCTGTTGAGCATGGGGCACCGTTCCTTCGGGCGAGTCGGCAGACCGGCCAACCTTAACGCAGGCGTCCGGCCGCCGACCGCCCGGCGCAGTGCCGAAGAACCACCGTGACGCGCACCCTCAGCGGGTGAACCCCCATTTCGCGCACCGTACGAAAACCGGCCCATTACCCGGCGATTCCTTATGGAATGCCGCGCATGTGGCCTCACTGATTTACCTCATTGATTTCAGCAAAATGCTGACAGTCGACCTGTTCTGTCAGCGTGACAGCCCCTATCGATCGACCAGGAGTTCCGATGGCCCCGAAGAGTGGTGCGCAGCGTTCGAGCGACATAGCCGTCGTCGGCATGTCCTGCCGCCTTCCGGGGGCACCTGGCATCGATGAGTTCTGGGAACTGCTGACCACCGGAGGCAGCGCGATCGAGCGTCGCGCCGACGGCACCTGGCGCGGCTCCCTGGAAGGGGCCGCCGACTTCGACGCCGTCTTCTTCGGCATGACCCCCCGCCAGGCCGCCGCCGCGGACCCGCAGCAGCGACTCATGCTGGAACTCGGCTGGACCGCCCTGGAGAACGCCGGGATCGTCCCGGGCAGCCTCGCCGGCACGGACACCGGCGTCTTCGTCGGCATCGCGGCCGACGACTACGCGGCACTCCTGCACCGGTCCGAGACCCCCGTCAGCGGCCACACCGCGACGGGCCTGAGCCGGGGCATGGCCGCCAACCGCCTCTCCTACCTCCTGGGCCTGCGCGGTCCCAGCCTCGCGGTGGACAGCGCGCAGTCCTCCTCGCTCGTCGCGGTCCACCTGGCCTGCGAGAGCCTGCGCCGCGGCGAGTCCGACCTCGCGATCGTCGGCGGCGTCAGCCTGATCCTCGCCGAGGACAGCACGGCGGGCATGGAGCTCATGGGTGCGCTCTCGCCGGACGGCCGCTGCTACACCTTCGACGCACGGGCCAACGGCTACGTACGCGGTGAAGGCGGAGCCTGCGTCGTTCTCAAGCCTCTGGACCGGGCACTGGCCGACGGGGACCGCGTCCACTGCGTCATCCGAGGCAGCGCAGTCAACAACGACGGCGGCGGCTCCACCCTGACCACACCCCACCGCGAGGCCCAGGAAGCCGTGCTGCGCGCGGCGTACGAACGGGCCGGGGTCGGCCCGGACCGGGTGTCCTACGTCGAACTGCACGGCACGGGAACACCGGTCGGCGACCCCGTCGAGGCGGCGGCTCTCGGCGCGGTGCTCGGCACGGCCCGGGGCCGGAGCACACCGCTGTCCGTGGGATCGGCCAAGACGAACGTCGGTCACCTGGAAGCGGCTGCGGGTCTCGTGGGACTCGTGAAGGCCGCCCTGTGCGTCCGTGAGGGCGCGGTACCGCCGAGCCTGAACCACGCGACGCCCAACCCCGTCATCCCCATGGACCGGCTCAACCTGCGCGTACCCACTCGACTGGAAGCCTGGCCGCAGCCGGACGAGCAGGCAACCGGCCGGCTGCGACTGGCCGGCGTCTCGTCCTTCGGCATGGGTGGGACGAATGCGCATGTGGTGGTGGAGGAGGCGCCGGTTCCGGAGGGTGGGGAGTTCGTCGGGGATGCCCCGTTGGCTGTGGTGCCGGTGGTGGTGTCGGGTCGTTCGGCGGGTGTGGTGGGTGAGCTGGCGTCCCGTATGGGGGAGGTGGCTGGGTCTGGTCGGTTGGTGGATGTGGGGTTGTCGTCGGTGGTGTCGCGGTCGGTGTTCGAGCACCGGTCCGTGGTGCTGGCGGAGGACTCTGCTCAGCTGAATACCGGTCTGGATGCCCTGGCGGCCGGTGTGGTGTCGCCTGGTGTGGTGTCGGGTGTGGTGTCGGGTGAGGGTGGCCGGTCGGTGTTCGTGTTTCCTGGGCAGGGGACGCAGTGGGCGGGGATGGCGGTCCGGTTGTGGGCGGAGTCGGGGGTGTTCGCGGAGTC
>NZ_JBHXSY010000020.1:0-134674 GCF_042715295.1 Streptomyces sp. NPDC058701
GAAGATCACGCCCTGGAGGCCCCGCGCGTCGCGGTTGTGGGCGATCTGGAGAGCCAGTGTGCTCTTTCCGCAGTCCATCGTTCCGGAGAAGAACACCAGCTCGGGCATGGGGAGTACGGGGCCTTTCAGGTCGTGGTCAGGTGGTGCGGGCCGCGGGCGGGCGGGCGTCCGGAGGGGCGTCAGGAGCGGATTTCGAGCAGCGGGACCAGCTGCTCGGCCGCCGTCATGGAGCCGTGCATTCCGACGAGGGCGGACTCGTTGGGCTCGTTCCGCGAGGCGGTGATCGCGGCATCGGCCTGGGCGGCCGCGACCACGTCCCCGATCCGGCCGAGGACCCGCTCGTCGCACTCCCCCGGCGGGCCGAACCAGCCGAGTTCCAGGGCCTCTTCGCGGCCCGCGACCCAGAACCGGTCGCCGAGCACCTCGCGCCACACGGTCAGTACGTCGGCCTCGGCCCCCGGCACCGCGTAGACGTGCCGGGCCCGGCCCTCGCCGCCCAGCAGGGCCACGCCGGCGCCGAGTTCCCAGTCGTCGTCGTAGTCGATCCGGGCGTCCTCGTCGAACGGGACGTCCACCATGCCGTGGTCCGCCGTCACGTACAGGGCGGTCCGCGGCGGGAGTTGCTCGGCCAGGCGCTGCACCAGGCGGTCGACGTACATCAGCTGCCCGCGCCAGGCGTCGGAGTCCACGCCGTGCCGGTGGCCGGCGCCGTCGAGTTCGCTGTAGTACGTGTACACGAGCGACCGGTCGCCCGCCGCGAGGCGCTCGGCCGCCAGGTCCATGCGGTCCTCGCCCGTCATCCGGCCGAGGAACGTGCCCCCGCTCAGCGCGACCTTCGTCAGGGGGGTGGTCTGGAAGGCGGGCGAGGACACCTGTGCGGTCGCGACCCCGGCCTTGTCGGCCAGCTGGAACACGGTGGGGTACGGCTGCCACGGCTTCGGCGCCGTCCACGGCTGCCAGCGGAGCTGGTTCATCAGTTCGCCGGTGGCCGGGTTGCGCACGGCGTACCCGGGCAGGCCGTGCCGGGCCGGCGGCAGACCGGTGCCGACGGAGGCCAGCGAGGTCGCGGTGGTGGCCGGGAACCCGGCGGTGATCGGGCGGCCGGTGCCGCCGCGCGAGCCCGCGAGGAGGGAGGTGAGGTACGGGGCCTCGTCCGGGTGGGCCTTGATCTGCTCCCAGCCCATGCCGTCGACCAGGAACACGCAGTTCCGGTCGGCCGGGGTCAGCTCCGCGATGGCGGCGGTGAAGCCGGGTACGCCCTGGCCGGCGACGAGGGTCGGCAGCAGGTCGGCGAGCGAGCCGGTGCCGTACTCCGGCACCGGGGCTCCGGCCGGGTCCAGCGGTTCCGGCTCGTCCGCCCACTGGTGCGCCGCGGGCTGCGCCATCAGCGGGCGGCGGGGGCGGAGGTGGCCGCCGTCGCTTCGCTGAGCGCCTGCGCGAAGACCAGCGTCTGGCGCACGGCCTCGGGGCCGTCGCCCGCCTCGCTGACCCGCAGGCTGAGGTCGTCCGCGGTGGAGTTGCCGGTGTAGCCGTGGTCGGCGTCGCAGTTGGCGTCGCCGCAGGCGGCCGGCTCCAGGTCGATCCGGGAGACGGCGCCCCAGCCGATGGTCAGGACGACCTCGCGGGGCAGGGTGCCCGGGGTGTAGGACTCCGGGTTGGCGACGACGCGGCTGAGCACGACCGAGGAGATGCTGGAGAGCTTAACCGACTCGGTGGACGTGGTCGCGTACGGGGACGGGGACCCCGCGTCGGCCGCCTGCTCGTCGGTGTGGCTGACGATGAACCTGTTGCCGGTCAGGACCAGCACGGTGACGTGGCGGCGCACCTCGTTGGAATCGAAGGTCGTCTCCTGGTGGACCAGGTACGACGAGATCGGCTCGCCGCCGACCGCGGCCTCCACGGCCTCGGCCACGAGGGCCGGGTAGTAGCCGCTGCGCTCGATCGCCGTGCGCAGCCCCTGGGTCGTCGTACCGGATTTCGCCATGAGGTCCATCCTAAGGCCCGTACGGGGCGCCCCGGCCGCGCCGTACCCGCTCGCTACCCTCAGTAGCTGGGCAGGGTCCGCGGGCCGAGGTCGCCGCGGGCCGGCGGGTGGGCGACCCGGACCGCCGCGCTGAGCACGGAGAGGCCCTCGGCGGCGACCACGACCGGCTCCAGGGAGACGCCGACGACCTCGGGGTGGTCGTCGACGAGCCGGGACAGCCGCAGCAGCAGCTCTTCCAGGGCGGGGGTGTCCACGGGCGCGCTGCCGCGCCAGCCGAAGAGGAGGGGCGCCGCCCGGATGGAGCGGATCAGCGTGGCCACGTCGCGGTCGGTGGCGGGGACCAGGCGGTGGGCGGTGTCGCCGAGCAGCTCCGAGGGGACGCCCGCGAGCCCGAAGGAGAGGACGGCGCCGGCCCCCGGGTCGATGACGGACCGCACGACGGTGTCGACGCCGCGCGGGACCATCGCCTGCACCACGGGCTGGAGCTCCGCCGGCTTGCCGAGCGCCTCGGTGAGTTCCTCGTACGACCGCCTCAGCTCGGCCTCGCCGGTGAGGTCGAGCCGCACGCCGCCCAGGTCCGCCCGGTGGCGCAGGTGCGGGGCGGTCGTCTTCAGGGCCACCGGGTAGCCCAGGATCGCGGCGGCCCGGACCGCCGCGTCGGCGCTCGGCGCGGGCAGGGTGGTCAGGACGCGGATGCCGTACCGGCCGAGCAGCTCGCGGGCCTCCCACTCGCCGAGGGTCAGCACGGTCCCGGGGGCGGTTCCGGCCAGCAGCCCGGCCAGCTGGCCGGCGGCCCCGGCCTCGTCGATGTCCTCGTACCCGGGGACCGAACCGGAGTCGGCGAGGCCCCGGCGCCACTGGCCGTAGCGGACCGCCTCCGCGACGGCCTTGACGGCCCGCTCGCCGGCGGGATAGGCGGGGATCCGGGTCCCGGCGGGGAGCTCCCCGGCGTCGGCGGGCCCGGCCGGGTGCCCGAACGGGCCGGCGGCGGGCTCCTGCCGGGGCGCCGCCGGGGCGGAGGGGCGCGCGGCCCCCCGTACGGCGGACAGCGCCTCGACGAGCTCGCCGAGCTCCACGTGGACCACGGCCACCGGCTTGCCCGGCACCTCGGCGACGGCGGCGCGCAGGGCGCCGGCCAGGTCGTCGGCAGGGGCCCGCTCGCTCACCCAGGGGATCGCGGTGACGATCACGGCGTCGCAGTCGTCGGAGGCCAGCGCGGCGGCCAGGGCCGTGCGGAAGTCCGCCGGGGAGGCGGCCGTGGTCAGGTCGAGCGGCGGCAGCGGGCGCAGGCCCTGCGCGAGGCAGGCGTCGTAGGTGAGGACGCCGAGCGACTCGGAGTTGCCGAGGATCGCGATGCGGGGGCCGGCGGGCAGCGGCTGGGCGGCCAGCAGCAGGCCGACGTCGACGAGCTCGGTGACGGTGTCGACCCGGATCACGCCGGCCTGCCGCAGCAGGGCGGAGACGGTGGCGTCCGGCAGCCGGGTGCCCGGGACGACATGCCCGGCCGGGGTGTGGCGGCCGCCCCGGACGACGACCACGGGCTTCTCGGCCGCGGTCCGGCGGGCGAGGCGGGTGAACTTGCGCGGGTTGCCGAGGGTTTCGAGGTAGAGCAGGGCGACGTCGGTGGTGTCGTCCTCGTACCAGTACTGGAGGATGTCGTTGCCCGAGACGTCGGCCCGGTTGCCCGCGGAGACGAAGGACGAGAGCCCTTCGCCGCGCCGCAGCAGGGCGGAGAGCAGGGCGATGCCGATGGCCCCGGACTGCGTGAACAGGCCGATGCGGCCGCGCATCGGCATCGGCGCGGGGGTCAGGGAGGCGTTGAGCTCCACCTCCGGCGCCGTGTTGATCACCCCGAAGGCGTTCGGCCCGATGAGGCGCATGCCGTACGAGCGGACCTGGCGGACGAGTTCGCGCTGGCGGGCGAGGCCGGCCGGGCCGCTCTCCCCGTACCCGGCGGACAGGACGACGAGCCCCTGCACCCCGTGGTCGCCGCAGGCGGCCACGGCCTCGGGGACGCGGTCGGCGGGCACGGCGATGACGGCGAGGTCGACGGGTGCGGCGATGGCGCCGACCGTGCGGTAGGCCCGTACGCCGTCGATGAGGTCGCGCGTGACGGCCTCGTTCACCGCGTAGAGGTGACCGTGGAAGCCGCTGTCGCGCAGGTTGCGCAGGGCGGCGGCGCCCACGCCGGCGCCGGAGCGGCTGACGCCGACCACCACGACCGAGCCGGGGGTGAGCAGCCGCTGGACGGAGCGGGCCTCGGCGCGCTGTTCGCGGGCGCGCTGGACGGCGAGGGACTCGGCGGTGGGTTCGAGGCCGAGGGTGAGGTGGACGGAGCCGTCCTCGAAGCTGCGCTTCTGCTCGTATCCGGCGTCCGTGAACACCTTGATCATCTTGGTGTTGGCGGGCAGCACCTCGGCGGCGAACCGCCGGATGCCGCGCTCGCGCGCGACGGCGCCGATGTGTTCGAGGAGGGCGGAGGCGACCCCGCGGCCCTGGTGGGCGTCCTGCACGAGGAAGGCGACCTCGGCCTCGTCGGAGGGGCCGGTGGCGGACCGGCCGTCGGCGCCGATGCGGTCGTAGCGGACGGTGCCGATGAACTCCCCGCCGATGGTCGCGGCGAGGCCGACCCGGTCCACGTAGTCGTGGTGCGTGAAGCGGCGCACGTCCCGGTCGGAGAGCCGGGGGTAGGGGGCGAAGAAGCGGTAGTACTTCGACTCGTCCGAGACCTGCTCGTAGAAGCTGACCAGACGCGCCGCGTCCTCGGTGGTGATGGGCCTGATCCGGGCGGTGCCGCCGTCGCGCAGGACGACGTCGGCCTCCCAGTGGGCCGGGTACGCGGGGTCCGACTCGGTGGTCATGGGGCCACCTTACGGCCGGTACCGGCGCGGCTGCGCTCGCGCGGCGCGTTAGGCAGGCCGGGGCAATTCGGTGCAAGCTGGGCAAGGTCGAACGGCGGCACATCGGGGCCGAAGGTCGGTCGGAGCATTCGGGACGTCGTGAGAGACTGGTCTAGACAACCGTAAGAACCTGAAGGGCATCACCATGGCAGAGCGCCGCGTCAACGTCGGCTGGGCCGAGGGCCTGCACGCTCGTCCCGCCTCGATCTTCGTCCGGGCGACGACCGCTTCCGGCGTCCCGGTGACCATCGCGAAGGCCGGCGGCGACCCCGTCAACGCCGCTTCCATGCTGGCGGTCCTGGGCCTGGGCGCCCAGGGCGGCGAGGAGATCGTCCTCGCCTCCGACGCCGACGGCGCGGACGCCGCACTGGACCGCCTCGCGAAGCTGGTGGCCGAAGGCCTCGACGAGCTCCCCGAGACCGTCTGACCCTTCGGGTTCGACCACACCCGTACGCCGAAGCCGCGGCCCCCGCCCCTGGGGACCGCGGCTTCCGCGTTCCCCCGCGCGGGACGGCCGCGGCGCGACCTCCCCGCGCGACGCGTTGCGGCCGCCGGATTCAGCCCGGCCGGGAATTCGACGGCGCCGCGGGAATTCGACCGCAGGCCGAAAAAGCACCGCGCGGGAATTCCGGCAGCGGCGCGCGGATACCCGTCCTTTGTATACGGCGCCTGTTAATGACGGCCGCTCGACATGTTTACGGCAGGTTGCGAAGTCCTCACGGCGGCCCGCGGCCGGTGCGCCGCGGAGGCACGGTCCGCGTGCATCGCGGTCAGGGCGCGCGCCCGCTCCGCGTCCCCGCGGGCCACCGCGTCCACGATCGCGCCGTGCTCCGCCCAGGACTCCACGGGCCGGGCCGGGGCCTCCACCACGTACATCCACGCGACCTTGTGCCGCATCTGCGTGAGCAGGGCGATCAGCCCCGGGCTCCCCGAGGCCTGGGCCAGCGTCTCGTGGAACCAGCCGCCCAGGGACCGCAGGTCCTCCCCCTGCCCCCTCCTGGCCCGTTCCTGGCCCAGCCTGACCAGCCCGCGGAGCACCTTCAGGTGGGCTTCGGTGCGCCGCCGCGCGGCCCGGGCGGCCGCGAGGGGCTCCAGCAGCATCCGCAGCTCCAGGAGGTCGGCCGCCTCCTGCCCGGTCGGCTCGGCGACGCAGGCGCCCGCGTGCCGCCGCGTGGTCACGAACCCCTCCGACTCCAGGGTCCGCAGCGCCTCGCGGACCGGGACGCGCGAGACCCCGTACCGGCGGGCGAGGACCTCCTCGGTGAGTCTGCTGCCCGGCTCGAAGACCCCGGAGACGATGTCGTCGCGAATTGCCATGCATACCGCGTGCGCAGGAATACGCAAGACCGAACCTCCGCCTATTTCCGACTGCCGTGCCAGAGTGTGCTGCGACTCTATTGCAACACACGATAATTTCCGAGAGCGGCCGGAAAAGCGAAACATTCGCAAAAGACCCCGGCTCGCGGTGCGAGCCGGGGTCTTTGGTGAAGCGTGGGTCGTGCGCGGGGTCGTACGGGTCAGAGGCTGACGCCGTGCGAGCGCAGGTACGAGACCGGGTCGATGTCCGAGCCGTAGTCGGCGCCGGTGCGGGCCTCGAAGTGCAGGTGCGGGCCGCTGGAGTTGCCGGTGGAGCCCGACAGGCCGATCTGCTGGCCCGGGGTGACCTGCTGGCCGACGGAGACGCTCAGCGAGGACAGGTGCCCGTACTGGGTGAACGTGCCGTCGTTGTGCTTGATGACGACGTTGTTGCCGTACGCGCCGCCCCAGCCGGCCTCGACGACGGTGCCCGCGCCCACGGCGTGGACCGAGGTGCCGGAGGCCGCGCGGAAGTCGATGCCGGTGTGGCTGCCGGAGGACCACATGCCGCCACCGGCGTGGTAGTGGGTGCTGATGCCGCCGCTGACGGGCGCGACGAAGGTGTTGAGGCGCTTGCGCTCCTCCTCGCGGGCGGCGCGCTCTGCCGCGTCCCGCTCCGCCTTCGCCTTGGCCTCGGCGAGGCGCTTGGCCTCGGCGGCACGCTGCTTGGCGTCGGCCTCGGCCTGGGCCTTGGCGGCCGCGCGCTCGGCGGCGCGCTGCTGCGACTCGGCCTGGTCCTGGATGTCATCCGCGAGCTCGCCGCCGACGACGACCGCGTCGTATCCGGCGTCGGGGACGGAGTGCCCGGTGTTGTTGTCCGCGGCGAAGGCCGGGCCTGCGAGGGAACCGACGACGCCCGTGGTGGCGAGGGCGGCTATACCGGCGTAGCCGGCGGTCTTGCGGCTCAGACGGCTGGAACCGCGGTGCTTGCCGGAGCCGGCGGTACGACTGCCAAACGCCATGAAGAGGTTGATCCTTTCCTTCCCTCTCGCCTACCGGGTTAGCTGACGGGTTCGGAGCAGGAAGGTCTCCTACGGGCTTCCTCTTGCGAGGCGGCCCGATTCACCCCAGGGACTGATGTGGGTCCCCGGCTCCCCAGGCTCGCGCCTGACGGGGACTCGGCGATCGCTGTCCGGTGCCGCGGGTGCGGCGGGCACAACTGACGAACAGCACGGCTGACGCTAGGCGGATCATCAGTCGATCGCCAAACAGACGAGCCCTTTTGTTGCGTACGCCACACCGCATATAAGCAACCTCACCACTAAAGAGACAAAAGGGGCCCTGACGGACAAGCCGCCAGAGCCCCCGTGTTCCGGACGTCAGTTGGTGACGACGCTGACGTCACCGATCCCGAGCGCCCGCACCGGCTCCTCGATCTGCGACGCGTCGCCCACCAGCACCGTGACCAGCCGGTTCGCCGGGAAGGCGCTCACGACCGCCGAAGTGGCCTCCACCGTGCCGGTCTCGGCGAGCCGGGCGTACAACTGCGCCTGGTAGTCGTCCGGCAGCTCCTGCTCCACCTGGTCCGCGAGGGTGCCGGCCACCGAGGCGGCCGTCTCGAACTTCAGCGGCGCCACGCCCACCAAGTTCTGCACCGCGACGTCCCGTTCGGCGTCGGTCAGCCCGCCCTCCGCGAGGGTGCGCAACACCTTCCAGAGGTCCTCCAGCGCCGGGCCCGTGTTCGGCGTGTCCACCGAGCCGCTGATGGCCAGCATCGAGGCGCCCTTGCCGTCGGCGGTGGACCGCAGCACCTGGCCGAAGGCGCGCACGCCGTAGGTGTACCCCTTCTCCTCGCGCAGCACCTTGTCCAGACGGGAGGTCAGGGTGCCGCCGAGGCAGTACGTGCCGAGCACCTGGGGCGCCCAGACGCGGTCGTGCCGGTCCGGTCCGATCCGGCCGATCAGCAGCTGCGTCTGGACCGCGCCCGGCCGGTCCACGATGACGACGCGGCCGGTGTCGTCGGCGGTCACCGGCGGCACGGGCCGGGGCGCGGCGGAGTTGCCCGTCCAGGTACCCAGGGTGTCGGCCAGGACGGCGTCCAGGTCGATCCCGGTCAGGTCGCCGACGACGACCGCGGTGGCCGTGGCGGGGCGTACGTGGGCGTCGTAGAAGGCGCGTACGGCCGCGGCGTCGATCCGGGCCACCGTCTCCTCGGAGCCCTGGCGTGGGCGGGACATCCGCAGGGAGGCCGGGAAGAGCTCCTTGGAGAGCTGCATGGCGGCGCGGCGCTGCGGGTTGGCCAGCTCGTGCGGGATCTCGTCGAGCCGGTTGCGCACCAGGCGTTCGACTTCGGCGTCGGCGAACGCGGGCGCGCGCAGCGCCTCGGCGAGCAGGCCGAGCGCCTTGTGCAGGCGCGAGGCGGGGACCTCCAGGGAGACCCGCAGGCCCGGGTGGTCGGCGTGGGCGTCGAGGGTGGCCCCGCAGCGCTCCAGCTCGGCCGAGAACTCCTCGGCGGAGTGCTTGTCGGTGCCCTCGGACAGCGCGCGCGCCATGATCGTCGCCACGCCGTCCAGGCCCTCGGGCTCCGCGTCCAGCGGGGCGGCGAGGTTGACCTCGACCGCGATCACCTGCTGGCCCGGGCGGTGGCAGCGCAGCAGCGTCAGCCCGTTGGACAGCTCGCCGCGCTCGGGCGCCGGGAAGGCCCACGGCTGCGGCTCGCCGGCCTCGGGGCGCGGGTGGAAGGTCATCGTGACGGCTGCGGTGTCGGCCGCGCTGTCGGCCTCGGTGTCGGCTGCGGTGTCGCTCACTGCTCCGCCCCCTCGTTCTCGTCGGACTCGTCGTTCTCGTCGGCCCCGTCCGCGTCCGCCGCGAGCGGCTCGTAGACGAGCACCGCGCGGTTGTCCGGGCGCAGCCGGGCCGCGGCCACGGCCTGGACCTCCTCGGCGGTGACGTCGAGGACGCGCTGCACGGCGGTCAGTGCCAGCTGCGGGTCGCCGAACAGCACCGCGAATCGGCACAGTTCGTCGGCGCGGCCGGAGACCGTGCTCAGCCGGTCCAGCCATTCGCGCTCGAGCTGGGCCTGGGCGCGCTCCATCTCCTCGGCCGTCGGGCCCTCGGCGGCGAACCGTGCGAGCTCCTCGTCCACGGCCGCCTCGATCGCGGGCACCTCGACCCCGCCGGACGTCTTCACGTCCAGCCAGCCCAGCGAGGGGGCACCGGCCAGGCGCAGCAGGCCGAAGCCGGCCGCGACGGCCGTCTGGTCGCGGCGCACCAGGCGGTTGTGGAGCCGCGAGGACTCGCCGCCGCCCAGCACGGTCAGCGCCACGTCGGCGGCGTCGCACTCGCGGGTGCCGTCGTGCGGGAGCCGGTAGGCGGCCATCAGGGCCCGCGCCGGCACGTCCTCGACGATCTCCTCGCGGAGCTCCCGGCCGATGACGTCCGGCAGCGTGCCGTCGCGCGGCGGCTGCTTGCCGTCGTGGCTCGGGATGGTGCCGAAGTACTTCTCGATCCACGCGAGCGTGCGCTCGGGGTCGATGTCGCCGACGACCGAGAGCACCGCGTTGTTGGGCGCGTAGTACGTGCGGAAGAAGTGGCGCGCGTCCTCCAGGGAGGCGGCGTCGAGGTCGGCCATCGAGCCGATCGGGGTGTGGTGGTAGGGGTGCCCCTCGGGGTACGAGAGGGCGGTCAGCCGCTCGAACGCCGTGCCGTACGGGACGTTGTCGTACCGCTGGCGGCGCTCGTTCTTGACGACGTCGCGCTGGTTCTCCATGGACTCTTCGTCCAGGGCGGCCAGCAGCGAGCCCATCCGGTCCGCCTCCAGCCAGAGCGCGAGCTCCAGCTGGTGGGTCGGCATCGTCTCGAAGTAGTTGGTGCGCTCGAAACTGGTGGTGCCGTTGAGGGAACCGCCGGCCCCCTGGACGAGCTCGAAGTGGCCGTTGCCGGGTACGCTCGCCGAGCCCTGGAACATCAGGTGCTCGAAGAGGTGAGCCAGACCGGTACGCCCCTTGACTTCGTGGCGCGAGCCCACGTCGTACCAGAGGCAGACCGCGGCGACCGGGGTCAGGTGGTCCTCGGAGAGCACCACGCGCAGGCCGTTGGCCAGCCGGTGCTCGGTCGCTGTCAGGCCGCCGGAGCCGGCCTGAGCTGTGGCCGTGTGACCCATGGGCATGTGGTCCCTTCGATCGCGATGTAGAGATTTCTGTCAGACCTGCCACTGTATGCAAGCGCGTCGGCCGCCGGAGAAGTTCCCGGGTCACACCTGGGTCGGAGACGGCGTTGTCGGTGCCCCGGGCCACAATGGTCCGCGTCAGACCCCCAGCACACCTCTTTCTTGGTTAAGGAGCCGCGCAGCGATGGCCCGCCGCAGCACGAAGACCCCGCCGCCGGAGGATTTCGAGGAGAAGATCCTCGACATCGACGTCGTCGACGAAATGCAGGGCTCCTTCCTCGAGTACGCGTACTCGGTGATCTACTCCCGCGCCCTGCCCGACGCCCGGGACGGCATGAAGCCGGTCCACCGGCGCATCGTCTACCAGATGAACGAGATGGGCCTGCGTCCCGACCGGGGGTACGTCAAGTGCGCCCGCGTCGTGGGCGAGGTCATGGGCAAGCTCCACCCGCACGGAGACGCGTCGATCTACGACGCCCTCGTGCGCATGGCCCAGCCCTTCTCGATGCGGCTCCCGCTGGTCGACGGCCACGGCAACTTCGGTTCCCTCGGCAACGACGACCCGCCGGCCGCGATGCGCTACACCGAGTGCAAGATGGCCGACGCCACGTCGCTGATGACGGAGTCGATCGACGAGGACACCGTCGACTTCACCGCCAACTACGACGGCCAGGAGCGGGAGCCGGTGGCCCTGCCCGCCGCGTACCCCAACCTGCTGGTCAACGGCGCGTCCGGCATCGCGGTCGGCATGGCGACCAACATGCCCCCGCACAACCTCGGCGAGGTCATCGCCGCCGCCCGCCACCTGATCCGCCACCCCGGGGCGGACCTGGAGGCGCTGATGCGCTTCGTACCGGGCCCCGACCTGCCCACGGGCGGCCGGATCGTCGGTCTGGCGGGCATCAAGGACGCCTACGAGAACGGCCGCGGCACCTTCAAGATCCGTGCGACGGTGGCCGTGGACAACGTGACGGCGCGCCGCAAGGGCCTGGTCGTCACGGAACTGCCCTTCGCGGTGGGCCCCGAGAAGGTCATCGCGAAGATCAAGGACCTGGTCGGCTCGAAGAAGCTCCAGGGCATCGCCGACGTCAAGGACCTCACCGACCGCTCGCACGGCCTGCGCCTGGTCATCGAGATCAAGAACGGCTTCCACCCGGAGGCCGTGCTGGAGCAGCTCTACAAGCTGACGCCGATGGAGGAGTCCTTCGGCATCAACAACGTGGCGCTGGTGGACGGTCAGCCGCTGACGCTGGGCCTCAAGGAGCTGCTGGAGGTCTACCTCGACCACCGTTTCGAGGTCGTCCGGCGGCGCAGCGAGTTCCGCCGCACCAAGCGCCGCGACCGGCTGCACCTGGTCGAGGGCCTGCTGGTGGCGCTCATCGACATCGACGAGGTCATCCGGCTCATCCGGGACAGCGAGAACTCCGCGCAGGCCAAGGCGCGGCTGATGGAGCGGTTCTCGCTGAGCGAGATCCAGACCCAGTACATCCTGGACACGCCGCTGCGCCGGCTCACGAAGTTCGACCGGCTGGAGCTGGAGTCCGAGCGGGACCGGCTGACCGGTGAGATCGACGAGCTGACCGGGATCCTGGACTCCGACAGCGAGCTGCGCAAGCTGGTCTCCACCGAGCTGGCGGCGGTCGCCAAGAAGTTCGGCACCGAACGGCGCACGGTCCTGCTGGAGTCGGCGGGCACCACGGTCGCCGCGGTTCCGCTGGAGGTCGCGGACGACCCGTGCCGCGTGCTGCTCTCCTCGACGGGCCTGCTCGCCCGTACGGCGAACGGCGACGCCCTGCCGGAGGAGGAGGGCGGCGCCCGCGCCAAGCACGACCTGGTCGTCTCGCAGGTCGCGGCGACGGCCCGGGCGGACGTCGGGGCGGTCACCTCGTACGGTCGGCTGCTGCGGCTCGCCGTGATCGACCTGCCGCAGCTGCCGGACACCCACGCCGCGCCGAACCTGGCGGGCGGCGCCCCCGTCTCGGAGTTCCTCTCCGGACTGGAGGCGGACGAGAAGGTGATCTGCCTGCTCTCGCTGGACGAGTCCTCGCAGGGCCTGGCGCTGGGCACCGAGCAGGGCGTGGTCAAGCGCGTCGTGCCGGACTATCCGGCCAACAAGGACGAGCTGGAGGTCATCACCCTCAAGGACGGCGACCGGATCGTCGGCGCGGTCGAGCTGCGCACGGGCGAGGAGGACCTGGTCTTCATCACCGACGACGCCCAGCTCCTCCGCTATCCGGCGGCCCAGGTGCGCCCGCAGGGCCGCCCGGCGGGCGGCATGGCCGGCATCAAGCTCACCGACGGTGCCAAGGTGATCCACTTCTCGGCCGTCGACCCGGCGCGGGACGGCGTGGTCTTCACGGTGGCGGGCTCGCACGGGACGCTGGACGACTCGATGACGTCGGGCAAGCTGACCCCCTTCGACCAGTACCCGCGCAAGGGCCGCGCGACCGGTGGCGTCCGCTGCCAGCGGTTCCTGAAGGGCGAGGACGTCCTGGTGCTGGCCTGGGCGGGCGGCTCCCCGGTCCGCGCGGCCGGCGCCAACGGGACTCCGGCCGCACTGCCGCCGGTGGACCCGCGCCGGGACGGTTCGGGGGCGCCGCTGCCCGCGGTGGTCACGGCGCTGGCGGGAGCCGCGCTGTAGGACGTACGCCGGCGTGCGGGGTGTCCGGACCGGGTCCGGACGCCCCGCACGCCGACTAGTGTTTTCCCGGATGCACGCGGTGGGGGGAGACACAGCTGATGAGCCGTCGATCGAGCAGCGGACTGATCGGGGACTGGGCGCAGGAGCAGCGCCGTCGGCAGCAGACGCTGCAGGTCCAGCAGCGGGAGGCCGAACGCCGTCAGCGGACCTACGAGCGGGAGGCGGCGCGCAACCAGCGCCAGCACCGCGAGGCCGAGGCGCAGCGGCGGACCGCCCGGCTCGACGCCGAGGTGGAGGCCCTGCAGGGGCTATTGGTCGCGGGGTGCAGGGCGCCGGCCTTCCGGATGGCCGACCTGGTGCGGCCCGACCGGCTGGAGCCGTTCGACCCCGGGACCCTCGCGCACCCCGTGCCGATGCCGCGGATCGAGCAGTTCCAGCAGCAGAGCAGCGGCTGGACCCCCGGGGCGGGCCACCGGGCCCAGGCCGAGCGCGAGGCGCACGCGCGCTACTCCGAGGCCTGGCAGGCGGCGCACGCGGCGGAGGGCCGGCGGCAGCAGGAGCTGGCCGCGTACCGGCAGCAGTACGACCGGTGGGCAGCGGACCAGCTCGCCGGTGTCCGGGCGCACAACAGCGGGCTCGCGGAGCTGGCCGGGGCCCTGCGCGACGGTGATCCGGAGGCGGTGGTGGAGTACTTCTCGGCCGCCCTGTACGCCTCGACGGCATGGCCCGAGGCGCTGCCGAGGCAGGTTGCGGCGGCGTACGACCCCGGCGCGCGCGAGCTGGTCCTGGACTGGGAGCTCCCCGCGTACGCGATGGTGCCGGAGGCCAGGTCGGTGCAGTACCTGCCGAGCACGGGCCAGGACAAGGTCAGGCCCCGTCCGGTGACGGAGCGGCGGGCGCTGTACCGGGACCTGCTGGCGCAGTGCATGCTGCTGGTCGTGCGCGAGCTGTACGCGGCGGACGAGTTCGGCGTGCTGGACTCGGTCGCCGTCAACGGTTTCGTGGACTGTCCCGATCCGGTGACGGGGCACGGGGCGCAGTTCGTACTCGCGACCGCGCAGGCGCCGCGCAGCGCCTTCTCGGGGCTGCGGCTGGAACAGGTCAGCGCGGCGGACTGCCTGGTCGGGGGGTTGCGGGGGCAGTTGTCGGCGCGGCCCGACCAGCTGACGGCCGTACGTCCGGGTCGCAGGCCGCAGGAGGTCGGCGGAGGGGTCGTCAGCCACGGCGGGGACGCGGGCGGTGACGACGAGCCGGACCTGTTCGCGATGGACCCGATCGCCTTCGAGAACCTGGTCGCCGAGCTGTTCCGGGCGATGGGCATGGAGGCGGTGACCACGCAGCGGTCGGGCGACGGCGGTGTGGACGTCGAGGCGCTGGACCCGGCCCCGATCCGGGGCGGGCGGATCGTGGTGCAGGTCAAGCGCTACCGCAACACGGTGCCGCCCACGGCGGTCCGGGACCTGTACGGCACCGTCCAGGACAAGGGCGCGAACAAGGGCGTCCTCGTCACCACCGCGACCTTCGGGCCGGGGTCGTACACCTTCGCCAACGGAAAGCCGCTGGAGCTGGTTCCCGGCGACGCGCTCGTGGAGCTGCTGCACCAGTACGGGCTGCGGGGGCGGTTGGGGGGCACGGGCGGGAGCGTCCCGGCGCAGCGCGCGCCCGAACCCGAGGCGTCCGCCGACCACAACGTGCTCGGCATGTCCTGGTCGGGCTCGGTGGCGCTGGACGTGTGCGCGCTCGTGTGCACGGGCGGCCGCGTGCTGAGCGAGGACCACTTCGTCTTCTTCAACAACCCGCGGACCCCGGACGGTGCGGTCCGCACCCGCCCGCACGCGGCGCCCGACAAGGCGGCCGTCGAGGTGTCCTTCGACACCCTGCCGCGGGAGGCCGACCGGCTGGTCCTGGTGGCCGCCGTGGACCCGGAGGCCGATCCGCACGGCGATCTGGCCGGGTTCACCGATGCCCGGATCCGGCTCCTCGACGCGGCGGGCGCGGAGGCCGGCCGGCTGGAGGTCTCCGACGGCCGGGCGGGCGAAACGGCTCTGGTCCTGGGCTCGTTCCGGCGCCGGGCGAACGGCGACTGGGACTTCGTGATCGGCGGCAAGGGCTACCGGGGCGGCCTGGAGGACCTCCTGCGGGAGTACGGCATCGAGGTGGCCTGAGGGGTGTCGTCACACTCGCTCCTGCCGTGCGGCCGCACGGCGCACGGCCCGCCCTCGGGCTTACGGAACGACCGTGACGACAACACCCCTTGGAGTCGGGCGCGGCCGCGGCGCTGCGGGCCCCCGCTGCGGGGCCGACGCCGGGACCGCACGGGAGCCGGGACCGCGCCGGGACCGGGGTCGGTTCGGGTCGCGGCGGTCCGCTTCACCTCGCGGGCGACCGCCCGGGCGTCGGCGACCGGACCGATGTGGCCGATCTTGGGACGGGGCGGGCCCGACGCCCCGTGACACGGACGGCTGTCCCCACGTCTCACGGCCGCCGCCCGCGGGGTGGACCCCGGCCGGCCGCCGTCACTCCTCGGTACGTTCGGCTTCCTGTGCCTGCTCCTCGTGCCCCTCCTGCTCCTGCCCCTGCCGCGCCACGTACCGCAGCACGCCCCACATGCTCTCGGGGCCCAGCTCGTGCGGGGCGGGCTCGCGGCAGGCCTCCAGGTCGCGGAGCAGCCCGGCCGCGTCGATGCCGGAGCCGATCAGGACCAGCCGGCTCAGGCGCGCCTCGCCCCGCCCCCACGGCTGGGGGGCGAAGCGGAGGAAGCGGCCGACCGCGTGGACCTCGTACCGCTCCCCGTGCCCGGGGACCCCGAAGTGGACGAAGCCCTTGATCCGGTAGAGGCCGGGCGGGCGGCGGTCGAGGAAGTCGATGAACCGTCGGGGGGAAAGGGCCTCGCGGGAGGTGAACTCGACGCTCTCGTACGCCGCGTGCGGGTGGGCGGCGCGGCCGTGGCCGCACCCGGGGCCGTGCACGTGACCGGGATCCTGCGCGCGGCTCTGCGCGTGTTCCTGCTCGGGGCCGTCCCCGTGGTCCTGCTCGCCGCCCTGCTCCCGGCCCGCTCCGTGTCCGGGGCCGTCCGCCTCCGCGAGCAGGTCCTCGAAGGAGAGCTGTCCGCGGGTCTCGGTCCACGGCCGGCGGTCGAAGAGGAGCTCCGGATCGATCCGCCCGTGCTCGGCGCCGATCCGCGGGGTGCCCGGGGCGCAGAGCGTGTCGAGGACCTCCTCGATCCGGGCCCGCTCGGCGGGGTCCACCCGGTCGGTCTTGTTGAGCACCACCAGGTCGGCGACCGCCAGGTGCCGGTCGGTCTCCGGGTGCTTGCCACGGGTCGCGTCGAACTCCGCCGCGTCCACGACCTGCACCAGGCCGCCATAGCGGACGTCCGGGTTCTCGCTGGCCATCAGCATCCGGATCATCTCCTGGGGCTCGGCCAGTCCGCTCGCCTCGATGACGATGACGTCGATGCGGTGGGCGGGCGCCGCCAGCTTCTCCAGATACGCGTCGAGCTCGCTGCCGTCGACGGCGCAGCACAGGCAGCCGCCGCCGAGGGAGACCATCGAGTCGCCGAGCCGGCCGGCCACCGACATGGCGTCGACCTCGATCGAGCCGAAGTCGTTGACGACGACTCCGATGCGGGTGCCTCCGCGGTGGGCGAGGAGGTGGTTGAGCACGGTGGTCTTGCCGGAGCCGAGGAAACCGGCGAGGACGACGACGGGGACGGGCTGCCTGCTGCTGTTCACCCGGTCGATCGTAGTCAGTCCGCAGCCGGGACCGGCTGGGGAGCGAGGGGTCCGGTGTAGCGGGCGGCGGGACGGATGATCTTCGAGTCGGCGGCCTGTTCGAGGACGTTCGCACTCCAGCCGACCACGCGGGCCGCGCAGAAGGTGGGGGTGAACATGGCGCGCGGCAGCCCGCACAGTTCCATGACCACGCCCGCGTAGAACTCCACGTTGGTGTGCAGTTCGCGGCCGGGCTTGAGCTCGGCGAGGATCCGCTCGACCTGGCGCTCGACCTCGACCGCGAAGTCCACGAGCGGGCCGCCGAAGCCCAGCGCGAGGTCGCGGAGCATGCGCGAGCGCGGATCCTCGGTGCGGTAGACGGGATGCCCGAAGCCCATGATCCGGTCGCCGGCGAGCACCCGCTCGCGGATCCACGGCTCGATGCGCTCGACGGTGCCGATGGCGTCCAGGGTGTCCAGGGCCCGGCTCGGGGCACCGCCGTGCAGCGGTCCGGAGAGGGCGCCGACGGCGCCGGTCAGGCAGGCCGCGACATCGGCGCCGGTGGAGGCGATGACGCGGGCGGTGAAGGTCGAGGCGTTGAACCCGTGGTCGATGGTGGAGATGAGGTACTGCTCGACCGCGCGGGCCCGGACCGGGTCGGGTTCGCCGCCGGTCAGCATGTAGAGGTAGTTGGCGGCGTACGGGAGGTCGTCGCGCGGCTCGACCGGCTCCTGCCCCTGCCCCAGCCGGTGCAGGGCGGTGAGCAGGGTCGGTACGGCGGCGCAGGCGGCCAGCGCGTCGGCGGCCCGGCGGCCGGGGTCGAGGTCGTAGACGGGGCGGAAGCCCGCGGAGGCGCCCAGCAGGGAAAGGGCCGTTCGCAGCCCGGCGAGGGGGCCCGAGAGGGCGGTGGCCCGGGCGAGCCCCGGCAGGGCGTCCCGGACCGCGGCGGGCAGCCGGCGCAGCGGGGCTGTCTCGGCGGCGAAGGCGGCCCGCTCGGCGGCCGACGGGAGCGTGCCGCGGAACATCAGGTGCCACACGTCCTCGAAGCCCCGGCTGCCGGCGAGCTCGACGGCGGAGTACTGGCGGTAGTGGTAGAAGCCCTCGCGGCCCCGGACGTCTCCGATTTCGGTCTCGGTGACCACGACGCCCGCGAGACCGCGGGGTACATCGACAGTGGTGTTCATGGATCGACCATCGATGATTGATGTAATCATTGTCAATATTGATTGAATCAATGTGTATAGAGTGCCGCCATGGACGAAGCGCAACGGCTCACCACCCGGCAGGCCGCGGAGCTGCTCGGGGTGAAGCCCGCGACCGTGTACGCGTACGTCAGCCGCGGCCAGCTCACGAGCCGGCGGGACGCGGTGGGCCGCGGCAGCACCTTCGACGCGCACGAGGTGGAGGCGCTCGCCCGGCGCAGCAGGCGCGAGGCGGCGGTCCCGGCGGGGGAACTCTCCGTCCGGACCTCGCTGACCCTCATCGAGGACGACCGGTACTACTACCGGGGCGTCGACGCGGTGGAGCTCGCCTCGGCCCACCCCTGCGAAGAGGTCGCCGAGTGGCTCTGGACCGGCTCCCTGCCCCGCGGGGCGCGGTTCACCGCTCCGCCCGACGCCTTGGCCGCCGCCCGCCGGGCCGTGGCCGCGCTGCCCGGGCACAGCGGGCCGATCGACCGGCTGCGGGTAGCGACGGCCGCCGCCGCCGTCTCGGACCCGCTGCGCTTCGACCTCTCCCCCGAGGCCGTCCTCGGCTCCGCGCGCTGCCTGATCCCGATGCTGGTCGGAGCCCTGCCGGTGCTCGGGCGGGCGCAGTGGGCCGGCGACGGCCGCACGGCACGGCAGTTGTGGCCGCGGCTCACGGAGCGGGAGCCCGACCCGGACGCGTTGGCCGTGCTCGACCTGGCCCTCGGGCTGCTGATCGACCACGACCTGGCCGCGTCGACCCTGGCCGTACGGGTGGCCGCGTCGGCGCGGGCGCACCCGTACGCGGTGGTGTCGGCCGGACTCGGCGCATTGGAAGGCCCGTTGCACGGTGCGGCGGGGCGGCTCGCGCACGGGATGCTGGCCGAGGCGCTGGAGCGGGGCGGCGCCGCGCCCGTCGTCGCCGACCACCTGCGGGCGGGACGGCGCGTTCCGGGGCTCGGGCACCGGCTGTACCGGGGCGAGGACCCGCGGGCCGGCGCCCTGTTCGCCCGCCTGGAGGCGCTGCCGCAGGCGGGGCCGGCGCTGGCGGCCGCCCGGGAGGTGGTGGCGGTGACCGCCGCCCGCAGACCCGGGCTGCACGCCAACGTGGACCTGGCGCTGGCCGTGCTGACGGTGTCGTACGGGATGCGTGCGGAGGCCGGGGAGACCGTGTTCGCAGTGGCGCGCACGGCGGGCTGGATCGCCCACGCGCTGGAGGAGTACGAGGAGCGGCCGCTGCGCATGCGGCTCAGCGGCCAGTACCAGGGTCCGCGCCCGCCGCAGCCGATGCCGTGACGTGCGCGGGCCCCCCGGCCCGCGCCCGCCGGACCCGCGGCTCACGGCCCCGCGGCCTCCTCGGCACCCGCCGCACCCCGTGCCCCGGGCCGGTGGTGCTGACGGTGCCGGCGGTCCGGCTGCGGCATCAGGTCCGCAGCCAGACCGCCGTGTCCTGCGGGAGCAGCCCCGTGTCGTCAAGGGCGGAGCTGCCCAGCAGGAGGCTCGTGTGGGCCGGCAGCGGGACCGGCTCCCGGGACAGGTTGGCCACGCAGAGCAGCCCGTCGGGGCGGGCGAACGCCAGTACCCCGGGCGGCGCGTGCAGCCACTCCAGCCCGCCCCCGCCGAAGCCGCCCGCCGCGCGGCGCAGACCCAGGGCGGTGCGGTAGAGGGTGAGCATGGAGTCCGGGTCCCCGTCCTGCCGGTCGGCCGCGTACGCCGGCCAGTCCGCGGGCTGCGGCAGCCACGGGTCGCTCCAGGGCTCGGCGGTCCAGGGCAGCGGCACCCGGCAGCCGTCCCGCCCGGGGTCGGTGCCGCCGGACCGGAAGTGCATCGGGTCCTGGATGCGGCCGATCGGCACGTCGGCTTCGGGGAGCCCCAGCTCCTCGCCCTGGTAGACGTACACGGCGCCGGGCAGGGCCAGCGTCAGCAGGGCCGCGGCGCGCGCACGACGGGTGCCGAGCTCCAGGTCCGTGGGGGTCCCGAAGGCCTTGGCCGCGAAGTCGAATCCGGTGTCGGCACGGCCGTAGCGGGTGACCGTACGGGTCACGTCGTGGTTGCAGAGGACCCAGGTGGCCGGGGCCCCGACCGGGGCGTGCTCGGCGAGGGTCTCCGTGATGGAGGTGCGCAGCCGCTCCGCGTCCCACGGGCAGCTGAGGAAGGAGAAGTTGAACGCGGTGTGCAGCTCGTCGGGGCGCAGGTAGCGGGCGAACCGCTCGGAGTCGGGCAGCCAGACCTCCCCGACGAAGATCGCGCCGTAGTCGTCGGCGACGGCCCGCCACGAGCGGTAGACGGCGTGCAGTTCGTCGCGGTCGATGTACGGGTGGATCTCGCCCGGCCAGGGCTCGGGCGGGCGGCCCGCCAGGTCGGGCAGGGCGGGGTCCTTGGCGAGCAGGGCCGCGGAGTCGATCCGTACGCCGGCCACCCCGCGCTCGAACCAGAACCGCAGCACCTCCTCGTGCTCCCGGCGCACGGCCGGGTGGTCCCAGTTGAGGTCGGGCTGCTGCGGGGTGAAGAGGTGCAGGTACCACTCCCCGTCCGGCACCCGTGTCCAGGTGTCGGCGCCGTTGAACTGCGAGGGCCAGTCCCCGGGCGGCAGTTCGCCGTGCTCGCCGCGGCCGGGGCGGAAGTGGAACAGCTCCCGCTCCGGGCTGCCGGGGCCGGCGGCGAGGGCGGCCCGGAACCAGGCGTGCTGGTCGGACACGTGGTTCGGGACGATGTCGACGATGGTGCGGATGCCCAGCTCGCGGGCCTCGGCGATGAGCTTCTCGGCCTCGGCCAGGGTGCCGAAGGCGGGGTCGATGGTGCGGTAGTCGGCGACGTCGTAGCCGCCGTCCGCGAGCGGGGAGAGGTACCAGGGGGTGAACCACAGTGCGTCCACGCCCAGGTCGGCGAGGTACGGGAGGCGGGCCCGGACGCCTGCGAGGTCACCGGTGCCGTCCCCGTCGCCGTCGGCGAAGCTGCGTACGTACACCTGGTAGATGGCGGCCGTGCGCCACCAGTCGGCGGCGGGTCGGGGCAGGGGAAAGTCAGCCACGGAGGGGTCCTTTCGCGGGGGCGGCCGGGCGCGGCGGCGGAGCTGGGGCTCGGGGTGGTCAGCCCTTGAGGGAGCCCGCCGTCAGGCCGCTCATGATGTTGCGCTGGAAGATCAGGAAGATGACGAGCGTGGGGGCCGATGCCATCGCGAGTGCGGCGATGAGGTGGTTCTCGGGGACGCCCGAGGCCAGCGAGTAGATGCCGACGTTGAGCGTCTGCAGGGCGGGGTCCGGAAGGGTCAGCATGGGCCAGAGGAAGTCCTTCCAGACGCCGACGATCGCGAAGATCGACACGACCCCGAGGATGGGCCGTGACATCGGCAGGACGATGGAGCGCAGGATGCGCAGGGCGCTCGCCCCGTCGATGGCGGCGGCGTCGAGGATCTCCTGCGGGATGGAGTCGAAGAACCGCTTCAGCAGGAAGATGCTGAAGGCGTTGGTCACGGACGGCAGCCAGATCACCCAAGGCGTGTTGAGCAGGTTCCGCTCGATGATCGGCATGTCCAGGACCGTGAGGTACTGCGGTACGACGAGGACGGTCGCCGGAATCATCAGGGTCGCCAGCATCATGCCGAGCACGGCCTTGCCGAAGACGGGCCGCAGCCGGGACAGCGAGTAGGCGGCGGCCACGTCGAGGACGAGCTGGAAGGCGAGGGCGCCGAAGGCGTAGTAGAGGGTGTTGAACAGCAGCTTGGCGAGGTCCATCACCTTCCAGGCGGCTTCGTAGTTGGCGGTGTGCAGGGAGTCGGGCACCAGGGTCGGCGGGACCCGGGCGAACTCCTCGGTGCTCTTGAGGCCGCCCGCGACCATCCAGTAGAGGGGGCCGAGGAAGACGAGGGTGAAGCCGGCCACGACCAGGACGAGGACGGTCCAGTAGAGGATCCTGCCCCGAGTGCGGCCGAGTTGGGCCGGCGATATCAGCGTGCGCTCTGCCATGTGAAGTGCTCCCCCCGGCGGGTTCCCGGTCAGTTCTCGTTGTCGCGGCTGAGGCGGACGTACAGGGCGGAGAAGCCCGCGAGCAGGACGAGCAGGCACAGGCCCAGGGCCGCGGCGCCGCCGTACTGGTTGAAGCTGAAGGCGTACTGGTAGATGAGGATGACGACGGTCGTGGTCGAGCCTTCGGGGCCGGCGCCGCCGGTCAGCAGGAAGGGTTCGACGAAGACCTGCATCGTCGCGATGATCTGCATCAGCAGCATGAGCGAGAGGATGAGCTTGGTCTGCGGGATCGTGACGTGCCAGATCTTGCGCAGCAGACCCGCCCCGTCGAGCTCGGCGGCCTCGTACAGCTCACCCGGGACGCTCTGGAGGGCGGCCAGGTAGATCAGGGTCGCTCCACCCATGTTCATCCAGGTGGAGGCGATGACGACCGAGAGCATCGCGGTGTCGGTGGACTGGAGCCAGTCCTGGGGCGGGAGGTGCAGGAACTCCAGCGCCCGGTTGAAGAGGCCGTAGCCGGGGTCGTAGAAGTACTTGAAGAGCAGGATCGAGGCCACCGGCGGCATCATCACCGGCAGGTAGACGAGCAGCCTCAGGTAGCCCTGCGCGTGGCGGAACTCGTTCAGCACGAGGGAGACCACGAAGGGGACCAGGAACCCGAAGAGCAGGGCGAGCCCGGTGAAGAGCAGGGTGTTGCGCCAGGCCTGCCAGACGTTCGGGTCGGCGAAGACGTAGCGGAAGTTGTCCCAGCCGACCCAGCGGGTGGCGCCGCCCTCGGTCTTCTGGAAGGCCAGCAGGAACTCCCGGACCATCGGGTACCAGGAGAAGAAGGAGAAGCAGAGGACGGCGCCGATCAGGAAGCCGTGGGCCGTGAGGTTGCGCTTGAAGGCCCGCAGGAACTCCGCGCGGGAGTCCCGGGGCAGGGTGGGGGCCGACATCGCCGCTCGCTCCTTGGTGGATCGTCGCCGCCTGGGGGGAGGTGGGGCGGGTGGGACCGGGGGGCGGGGAGGCTCACCGCCGGACCCACCCGGGCCGCTACTGGTTCCCCAGCACCTGGTTGACCGCCTTCTCCGCGTCTCCGAGGAGCTGGGCGGGGTCGGCGTCCTTGTTGGTGAGGACGCCCGACATCACCTTGTCGAGGACCTTGTAGACCTCCTGCGCCTTCGGCGGCTCGGCCTTGCCGGGCACCGGGTTGTCCAGGAAGGGCTTGAAGTTGGCGACCGGCATGGTGGCGCTCGCCGCCTTCAGCTCGTCGTCCTTGATCTTGCCCGCGCCGGTGAAGAAGGCGGGCTGGGGCAGACCCACCGGCAGGCCGTCGGCCTTGCTCCGGTCGTACTGGAACTGGCCCTTGCCGATCGTGAGGGTCTTGAAGTTCAGCCACGCGATGGCGGCCTTGACCTTGTCGGGCGAGCTGCCCTTCTTGATCATGTAGCCGTTGCCGCCGGCCAGGGTGGCCGCGCCGCCGGGGATGGGGCCCATGCCGAAGTTGTCGTACTTGGCGCCGAGCTGCTGGACCATGTACGTGATGTCGTCGGGTGCGGCGAGGAACATGCCGAGCTTGTCCGAGGCCATCTGCTTCTGCAGGTCGCCCCACTTGAGCAGCTGGGTCTTGCCCATGGTGTCGTCCTCCCAGCGCATGGCGCGGAGGTTGTCGACGATCTGCCGGCCCGTGGGGTTGTTGAAGGCCGCCTTGCCGTCGGCGCCGACGATGTCGCCGCCGAGGCCGTACATGGCGGCCGTGTAGTGCCAGCCTCCGGTGTTCTCGACGCTGTACTCGCCGAAGCCGGCGACGCCGTTTCCGAGGGCCGCGATCTTCCTGGCGGCCGCCCGGACCTCCTCCCAGGAGCGCGGCGGGCTGTCGGGGTCGAGGCCCGCTCGCTGGAAGAGCCCGCGGTTGACCAGCAGGCCCATCCTGTAGTTGCTGGTGGGGACGCCGTAGAGCTTGCCGTCTCGCCTGAGGACGTCCATCACGCTCTTGTCGATGTCGCCGAGCGCGGGGACCGAGGCGGGGGTGACGTACGCGGAGATGTCCTGCGCCCCGTCGTTGTCCAGCACCTGCTGGAGGTCGGTGAAGTAGGCGTAGAACACGTCCGGCTGGGACTTGGCCTTGAGCATCGCGGTGAAGCGCGGGGGCTCCAGGCACTGGCCGGGGGTGGAGCGGCCTTCGATGGTGACGTTCGGGTAGGTCTTGTTGAACTCCGCCACGTCCTCCTTCCACTCCTTGAGCTCGGCCGCCTTGGCCGCGGGCGGCATGCAGTCGATGGAGACGGTGACCTTGGCCTTCGGGTCGAGCGGGGTGGTGGCGTCGGCCGAACTCCCGCCGGCCTGAGGCTTGTCGTCGCCGCTGCTGCTCGTGCCGCAGGCCGCGAGGGCGGTGACGGCGAGCGTGCAGGCGAGGGCGGCCGCGACGTTGCGGCGGACGTTGGTTCTCATCGGTGGACCCCTTCGAGCATCGGGCAGGAGGCGTGGGGCGAGCGCGGCACACTCAACCACCACCCACAGATGAACGCAATATCTCGCGCAGATTTCGTAAGTCATTGACAGTGGAACGTCGGACGCCGGACGCACAAAGGGCTTCGGACCGTCCGTGGACGGTCCGAAGCCCTGGTCGCTTCACGTGGGGGCCGTACGGGCCCTGCGCGCCCTACCGGCGCGGAGCCTGCGCCGTGGAGCCGCGGACCACCAGCTCCGGCTCGAAGAGCAGTTCTCCGGGCTGCACGGCGGCCCCCTGGATCTGCGCGGTGAGCAGTTCGACCGCGGCCCGGCCCATGGCCTCGATGGGCTGCCGGACGGTGGTCAGGGGCGGCTCGGTGCAGTTCATGAACGCGGAGTCGTCGTACCCCACCACGGAGACCTCCCGGGGCACGTCCAGGCCCCGGCGGCGGGCGGCCCGTACGGCCCCCAGGGCCAGCGGGTCGCTCGCGCAGATGATGCCGGTGATCCCGCGGTCCAGCAGCCGGGACGCGGCCGCGTGGCCGCCCTCCAGCGAGAACAGGGTCCGCTCCACGTGGGCGGCGGGCAGTTCGGCGCCGGCGGCGGCGACCACCGCCTGGGCGGCGACCAGCTTGCGCAGCGAGGGCATGTGGTCGGGCGGCCCCAGCACCAGGCCGATCCGCTCGTGCCCGAGGGAGGCGAGGTGGCGCCAGGCCTGCTCGACCGCGACCGCGTCGTCGCAGGCCACGCACGGGAACCCGAGGTCGTCGATGGAGGCGTTGATCAGCACCACCGGAACCTTGCGCTCCGAGAGCAGCCGGTAGTGCTCGTGAGGGGCGTCGGCCTGCGCGAAGAGGCCTCCGGCGAAGACGACGCCGGACACCTGCTGCTGGAGCAGCAGCTCGACGTAGTCGGCCTCGGACACCCCGCCGGTGGTCTGGGTGCACAGCACCGGCGTCAGGCCCTGCTGGGCCAGGGCGCCGCCGATGACCTCGGCGAACGCCGGGAAGATGGGGTTCTGCAGCTCGGGCAGGACCAGCCCGACCAGCCGGGCCCGCTCGCCGCGCAGCTGGGTGGGACGCTCGTACCCGAGGACGTCCAGGGCGGTGAGCACGGACTGTCGGGTCGCCTCCGAGACGCCCGGCTTGCCGTTGAGCACCCGGCTGACCGTTGCCTCGCTGACTCCCACCTTCTTCGCCACTTGAGCAAGTCGTCGCGTCATGAGCGCAAGAGTAGCGCAAGAAATGCAAGTTCCTTGCAGTTCGATTACAACCAGTTTGCCGCACGCGAGCCCGGCCCGGAAGGGGCCGGGCTCGGGGCCCGCGGACGCCGGTGCAGCCCGGCCGGACCGGGTTGTACGGGTGGGAGCAACGGGCGGGGCGCCCCCGGAAGGGCGTCCCGCCCGGGTCCGGTCACGGCAGCCGGTTGATCCTGAACGTGGACGTCGTGTTCCGCACGTCCACCGCGTTGTCGCTCGTCCTCAGGTTGTGGAAGGTGACCTCGCCGACCGCGGGACCCTGCCCCGCCTCGGGCATCTCGTTCGCCCAGAGGCCGAAGCCCGACTTCGCGTCGAAGGCGTCACCGCTCTTCTTCGCACCGGTGATGGTGATGTCCCGCAGGATGGTGTCCTTGATCGGGTTGACGGGCTGACCTCCCACGTACTGCGTCTGGAACATGATTCCGCTGTACGTCGGGTCGACGATGTCGACGTTGTTGATCCGGATGCCCTGGAAGACCTTGGAGGCCGAGAAGACCCAGATCCCCGGGAAGGTCTGCCCGCCCCAGAAGTGGCCTCCGGACCGGACGATCGAGATGTTTTCGAAGGTCGTCGGATCGGTCCCGAACCCGTTCATCGGATACCCGAAGTCCAGCGAGCTGATGGTGATGCCCGAGTAGACGAGGGTGTCGGCGATGTGGATGTTGCGGAAGGTGTTGTTGAAGCCGCCGTAGACGGCGACGCCCGCCGCGCGCCAGGTCAGGATCGTGGTCAGGTTCTCGTAGACGTTGTTCTTCATGTCCGCGCCGCCCGCGTCGATCGCGGAGAACAGCGCGAAGCTGTCGTCCCCGGTGGCCCGCGCCTCGTTGTTGGTCACGAGGTTGTCCGTGCTGCCGTTGGTCATGTTGATGCCGTCGGCGAACATGTTGCGGATCCGGGAGTTCTTGATGGTGACCCGGTCGGTGTTGGCGCCCCAGTACAGGCACACCATGTGCTCGTTCCAGATGTTGTCGATGGTGATGTCGGAGACGTTGGCGAAGTCGAAGACCTTGCCGGGGCCGTCGATGCGCGACGTGTAGTTGCCGAAGTAGGCGAAGCCCGAGAAGGACGAGCCCTTCGCGGTGCCCTCCGCGCGCCACCCGATGTCGGTGTTGTTCTGGGTCGAGGGGGCGTGGAAGCGGGTGAACCACGGCCCGGCTCCGACCACCTGCACGGCCTTTCCGTACACCTGGAACTTGCTGGCCGTCTGGTAGTCGCCGGGCGGCAGGTAGACGCCGACGAGCTTGCCGGTGGTGTCCATCCGGACCCTGTCCAGGGCGTTCTGCACGTCCTGGTGGGTCTGGCCGGCCGGCACGGCGTAGGTCGCCGGGTCCGGGTTGGGGATCGCGGCGGCCTGCTCCAGGCTCACGAAGTCGATCGCGTAGACGGAGGTGTTGGACGCGTCCTTCTGGAGGCGGATCCGGCTGCCCTGCGGGACGGTCTCGCCCAGCAGGATGTTCGCCTCGTCGTAGATGTGACGGGGGGCGCCGGAGCCGGGCGAGTCGCCCGGGGAGGCCTCGGCCCCGTAGAGCCAGGCGTACTTGGAGGTCAGCGGGAGCGTCTTCTTGAACACGCCGTTGACGTAGACGTTGATCGTGGAGTCGATGCCCCCGCCGCCCGGTGCGTCCGGGATGGAGAACCGTGTGACCAGGGTGTTCGTGGCGGCCCGGGTGGTGAACTCCACGAACTCGCCGGTCGCGTCGAGACTGACCGCCTTACGGCCCGAAGCCTCGCCCGCGATGTCGCCGATGGTCCGGTTGGGGCCGACCACCCCGGCTCCGCCGCCGACGACGCCGTCCTCGGCCTCGTACATGTCGAAGGGCATGTTCGCCCCGCGGCCCACGAAGAACGGCTTGGTGGAGGTGTTGTTGCCGCGCTTGACCGGCAGCTCGCCGGCGTCCGCGGCGAGGACCGTCCTGACGGTGTACTTGCCGTTGGCGGCCGGCCAGCTGCCGAGCGCGATCGGGGCGGTGGAGGCGCCGGCGGCGAGGGCGCCGCTGAAGGAGCCCGTGAGCGTGCGCACGGTGGCGCCGCCCGCGTCCAGCAGGGTGAGGGTGATCTCGTGCGTTCCGGCGGCTGCCGCGACGGTGCCCTGGTTGCGGACGGTGACGGCGAAGTTCACCGGCTGACCCGCGGACGGGGCGCTCGGCGACCAGGTCACGGCCGAGGCGACGAGGTCGGAACTGTCGACGGGGCGGACCAGCAGCGGCGGTCCGGTGAAGGTGTTGTTCGTGTCGTTCTGCTCGACGACCGTGTTCGCCTCGTCGACGATCGCGCTCAGCGGGTACGTACCGGCGTCGCGAGGGCCGATGGCGGCGGTGACGGTGGCCGAGGCACCCGCGGCGAGCGCCGGCACGGCGGCGGCAGCGGTCTTCGCGCCGCCGAGCTGGAAGGTGACGGCGGTGGCCGCGGCCGGAGCCGGGCCGGCGTTCTTGACGGTCGCGGACAGGGTGACGGCGTCCGACTCGACCGGGGCCGCCGGAGCCGCGCTCAGTGCGGTGACCACCAGGTCGGGGTTGGGCGCCGGAACGCCGATGACCTGGAACTCGGCGATCTGCCCGTTGGAGGAGCCCGTGTTGGAGGTGAACCGCAGCTGGACGTCCGCGACGCGGGCGGTCAGCGGGATGGTGACGGTGTTCCCGGACGCCGGGCCGAACGCGTAGTCCTTGGCGGCGACCAGGCTGGTGACGGCCTGGGAGCTCTGCTCGCGGCCGAGGACCTGGATGTTCTGGATGCGGGGACCCCAGGAGCTGTCCGGGCTGAGCTTGAGGACGACGCGGTCGGTGTCGGCGTTGGCGCCGAGCTTGACCGTGAGGGTGCTGGGATACGCGCCGGCCGCGCCCTCCCAGTAGGTGGCCGTGCTGTTGTCGTTGGCGTTCTCCGCGGCGAAGGTGTGGATCACGGAGGAGCCGGCGATGGGCTTGCCGACGGCCAGGTTGGAGCCGCCGCCCCCGGCGCCGTTGCGGGTGACGGAGTTGCTGTCGCCGGAGCGGTTGCCCGCGGCGTCCTTGGCGCGCACGACGTAGGTGACCGTGGCACTGGTCGGCTGGGTGTCGGTGAAGGTGGTCACGCCGCCCGCGACGCTGGTGCGCAGCTGGTTGTTGGCGTACACGTCGTAGCCGGTCACGCCGACGTTGTCGGTGGACGCCTGCCAGGTGAGCTTGACCTGGCCGGTGGCGGGCTCGGTCAGGGCCAGACCGGACGGAGCCGAGGGGGCCCGGGTGTCACCGGTCTGCGGACCGTAGACCTCCAGCTCGGAGAGCTGGCCGCCGGGCTGGACGGAATTGAGCGAGATCAGCACGCGCAGGTACCGGGTCGTGGCGGCGTCGAAGGTGACGGACACCGTGTTGCCGCCGGCCGGGGCGAAGGCGTAGGCCGTGGAGGCGGTGAGGTCGGTGAAGTCCGAGCCGTTGGCGCTGCCCTGGATCTTCAGGGTCTGGGTGCGCGCGCCCCAGCCCTCGGGCAGCCGCAGGACGACCCGGTCGACGCGGACGGAGGAGCCGAGGTCGGCCTGGATCCACTGGGGCAGGGCGTTGTTGACGCTCTCCCAGTAGCTGGCGGCGTTGCCGTCGTTGGCGTTGGCCGGCACGTAGGCCTGGGTGTGGCTGCTGGCGGTCAGGGTCTTGCCCAGGGCCAGGTTGGTGGAGGAGTCACCGGGGGCGCGGACCTCCAGCTCGGAGAGCTGCGCGGCCTGCCAGCCCGTGTTGGCGGTGATGTTGATCCGCACGTAGCGGGTCTGGGCGGCGGGGAAGGTGACGGTCACCGTGTTCCCGCTGCCCTGGCCGAAGGTGTAGGCCGCCGAGTTGACCAGGGTGCTGAAGCCGGCGCCGTCGGCGCTGCCCTGGACGGACAGGGTCTGGCTGCGGCTCTCCCAGGCGGCGGGCAGTTTGAGCACCACCTGGTCGACGCGGGTGGTGGCGCCGAGATCCGTCTGCACCCACTGCGGGAGGGCGGCGCCCGCGCTCTCCCAGTACGTCGACTGGTTGCCGTCGGTGACGTTGGCGGCGGTGTACGCGCCGTTGGTGCTGCTCGCGGCCGCGGGCCGACCCGCGGCGATGCTCGGACCACCGGCGGCTGCGGCGGTCAGGGCGGGCCAGCCCATCATCAACAGGGCGGTGCTGATGACGGCGGCCAGGACCCGCCCTCTCCAATGGAGCCTTCTCATATGTCCTCGCCCCTCAGGCATGAGTTTTCTGAACCAGGTGAGATAGGAATTTGCGTCGTGCGGTGCGAGAGTTGCAGAGCTTTGCTGACTCGTCTACTGCTCTGACCGCACTTTCACGGCTTCATCTCTTGCGCAAGCTGCACGCAAATCACGCAAGTGATTTGCGTGCAGCTTGGAAATTCCGCTGGTGCCCGAGCCGACCTACCGTTGCTCCTCATGCGGTTCCACCTCCTGAGCGCTCGGCGCCTCGGGCTGCCCAGACGGGCGGTCTCCCAGATCCTGCTGACCCAGCTGGCCATCGCCGGCGGGGTCGTCGTGCTGGCCACGGGGCTGTTCCTGGCCCCGCTCGGCGCCCAGCTCGACGACCAGGCCATGCGGCGCGCACTGGCCATCGCGCAGAGCGCGGCGGCCGACCCGTCGCTGGCCGCCGACCTCCTCGGCTCCGGGCCCTCGGCGGACGGCCCGGTCCAGGCCTCCGCCGAACGGATCCGCCGGGCGACCGGCGCCGAGTACGTGGTCGTCCTCGGCCTGGACGGCATCCGCCGCTCGCACCCCAGCACCGAACGCATCGGGCTGCCCGTCTCCACCGACCCAGCCGACGCACTGGCGGGCCGCGAGGTCATGGAGATCGACGACGGCACCCTGGGCCGCTCCGCCCGAGGCAAGGTTCCGCTCGTCGCCGCGGACGGCGAGATCGTCGGCGCCGTCTCGGTCGGCATCGCCTACGACAGCGTCCGCGACCGGCTGCTCGGAGCCATCCCCGGCCTGCTCGCCTACGCGGGCGGCGCTTTGGCCGTGGGCGCCCTCGCCGCCTGCCTGCTGTCCCGCAGGATCCAGCGGCAGACCCGGGACCTGGCCTTCTCGGACATCGCCGGCCTCCTCGCGGAGCGCGAGGCGATGCTGCACTCCATCCGGGAGGGCGTGATCGCCCTCGACCGGAACGGCCGGGTCCGGCTGGTCAACGACGAGGCCGCCCGCCTGCTGGGCCTCGCTCCGGACTCCGCCGCCTCCCTGGCCGGACGCCCGCTCGACGAGGTACTCGGCACGGGCCGCACCGCCGACGTCCTTTCCGGCCGGGTCTCCGGCCGGGACCTCCTCACCGTCCAGGGCCCGCTGGTCCTGGTCGCCAACCGGATGCCCACCGAGGACGGCGGCGCCGTCGCCACCCTGCGCGACCGCACCGAGCTGGAACACCTCGGCCGCGAGCTCGATTCCACCCGGGGCCTGATCGACGCCCTGCGCGCCCAGGACCACGAGCACGCGAACCGGCTGCACACGCTCCTCGGCCTGCTGGAGCTGGGCCTGCACGAGGAGGCCGTGGAGTTCGTCACCGAGGTCGCCGACGTACACCGGACCACCGCCGAACAGGTCACCGAGAAGGTGCACGACCCGCTGCTGGCCGCCCTCCTCGTGGGCAAGGCGACCGTGGCGGCGGAACGCGGTGTCCCGTTGCGGCTGGCCGCGGCCACCCTCCTCCCCGACCGCCTGGTCGACCCGGGCGGCCTCGTCACGATCGTCGGCAACCTCGTCGACAACGCCCTGGACGCCGCCGCCGGTTCGGCGGAGCCGCTGGTCGAGGTGGAACTGCGCGCGGAAGGCCGCTCCGCCGTGCTGCGGGTGCGCGACAGCGGACCCGGCGTCCCCGCCGCACGCCGCGAGGAGATCTTCACCGAGGGCTGGTCGACCAAGCAGCCCAGGGCCCACCGCGAGCGCGGGCTCGGCCTCGCCCTCGTACGCCGCCTCGCGGAGCGGCAGGGCGGCAGCGCCCGGGCCGGCGCGGCGGCGGACGGCGGGGCCGAGTTCTCCGTCGTCCTCCCGGAGGCGCTGCGATGACCGGGACCGCCGGCGGCGGCTTGAACGGACCGGACCCACTGGACGTACTCGTCGTCGACGACGACGTGCGCGTCGCCCGCATCAACGCCGCGTACGTGGCGAAAGTGCCGGGCTTCCGCGTGGCCGCGCAGGTCCACTCCGCCGCCGAGGCCCTCGCCTTCCTCGCCTCCCGCCGGGTGGACCTGATCCTCCTCGACCACTACCTGCCGGACGAGAACGGCCTCGACCTGGTGCGCCACCTGCGCCAACGCGGCCAGGGCACCGACGTGATCATGGTCACCGCCGCCCGTGACCTGACGACGGTGCAGGCCGCCATGCGCCTCGGCGCGCTCCAGTACCTGGTCAAGCCCTTCACCTTCACGGGCCTCCGCAGCCGGCTGGAGGCGTACGGGGCCCTGCGCCGCACCCTGGAGACCGGGGGCGAGGCCGAGCAGGACGAGGTGGACCGGATCTTCGGCGCCCTGGCCGCCGCCGGATCCCCCAACGAACTCCCCAAGGGCCACTCCCCCACCACCGCGGACCTGGTCCGCAGGGTGCTCCGCTCCGCCGACGGCCCGCTGTCCACCCAGCAGATCGCCGACCGCGCGGGCATCAGCCGTCAGACCGCCCAGCGCTACCTGAAGCTCCTGGACCGCGCCGGCCGCGTCACCCTCGCCCTGCGCTACGGCGAGACCGGCCGCCCCGAGCACCGCTACACCTGGCTGCCCTCGGAGGGCGCCTGAGCCCCCGCCCGCCTGCCGGCACCCCGAACCGACCGGCCCGGACGGGGCCCGACCCGGTGTGGGCCTCCCGGCGCGGGCCCCGCCCGCTCGGCCCGGCCGGCTCAGACCGCCCCGGCACCCGTCAGGGCTCGGACCTCGGTCTCCGCGTGCCGCCTCTCGTCGGGCTCCTCGCCCGACGCGGCCGTGCCCAGCCAGCCCGCGAGGAAGCCCAGCGGGATCGAGACGATCCCGGGGTTCTGGAGCGGGAAGAGCTGGAAGTCCACCCCGGGGAAGAGCGACTCCGGGCTGCCGGACACCACCGGCGAGACCAGGACCAGCAGTACGGCCGGAACCAGCCCGCCGTACACCGACCAGACGGCGCCCCGCGTGGTGAACCCGCGCCAGAAGAGCGAGTACAGCAGCACCGGCAGGTTGGCCGACGCGGCCACCGCGAAGGCCAGCCCCACCAGGAAGGCCACGTTCAGGTCCTGGGCGAGCAGTCCGAGGGCGATCGCCACCGCCCCGATCCCGACGGCGGCGGCCCGGGCCACGGACACCTCGCTGCGCTGCCGGGCGTGCCGGCGCTTCAGGGAGGCGTACAGGTCGTGCGCGACGGACGCCGACGAGGCCAGGGTGATCCCGGCGACGACGGCGAGGATGGTCGCGAAGGCGATGGCCGCCACGAAGGCGAACAGCACCGCGCCCCCGGTGGATCCGGCGCCCCCGCCGAGGAAGGCGGCCAGCAGCGGCACCGCCGTGTTGCCGGAGGCGTTGGAGGCCCGCACCGCGTCGGGTCCCACCAGCGCGGCGGCTCCGAAGCCGAGCACGATGGTCATCAGGTAGAAGCCGCCGATGAGGCCGATCGCCCAGACCACCGACCGGCGGGCCGCCCGCGCGGTGGGCACGGTGTAGAACCGCGACAGGATGTGCGGCAGCCCGGCGGTCCCGAGGACCAGCGCGAGGCCGAGGCTCATGAAGTCGATGCGGGCCGTCCAGTCGCCGCCGTACTTCAGTCCCGGGCCGAGGAAGCGCGCCCCGTGCCCGCTGCGGTCGGCGGCGCTGGTGAGCAGCTGGTCGAAGTTGCCGTGGAAGCGGAGCAGGACGAGCACGGTCAGGGTGATCGCCCCGCCCATCAGCAGCACGGCCTTGACGATCTGGATCCAGGTGGTGGCCCGCATGCCGCCGAAGGACACGTAGACCACCATCAGCGCGCCGACCCCGATCACGGTCAGCGTGCGGGCCGCGGCGCTGGAGTTGCCCAGCAGCAGGCCGACCAGGCTGCCCGCGCCGACCATCTGCGCGACGAGGTAGAGCACCGAGACGACGACGGAGGAGGTGCCGGCCGCGATCCGCACCGGCCGCTCGCTCATCCGGGCGGCGACCACGTCGGCGAGGGTGAAGCGGCCGCAGTTGCGGACCAGTTCGGCGACCAGGAACAGCACCACCAGCCAGGCGACGAGGAAGCCCACCGAGTACAGCAGGCCGTCGTAGCCGAAGAGGGCGATCAGTCCGGAGATGCCCAGGAAGGAGGCGGCGGACATGTAGTCGCCCGCGATGGCGAATCCGTTCTCCATGGGCGAGAAGAGGCGCCCGCCCGCGTAGAACTCCTCCGCCGAACCGTGCCGGTTCCGGCTGACCCAGGTGGTGATGCCCAGGGTGACGGCGATGAAGAGGCTGAAGAGGATCAGCGCGAGCGTCTGGTGTTCGGTGGTCACCGGCCGCTTCCCCTCGCCCGGCTGCGCTCCTGGCCGCGTTCCTGCTCGAAGACGGTCCAGCGCAGGTCGAGGGCGGCCCGGTCCCGGCGCAGCCGCGCGTGCCGGGCGTACGCCCAGGTCAGCAGGAAGGTGCTGAGGAACTGCCCGAGCCCCGCCAGCATGGCCACGTTGACCGCGCCCGCCACGGGCCGGGCCATGAGGCCGGGCGCCGCGGTGGCGGCGACCACGTAGGCCACGTACCAGAGGAAGAAGCCGGCGGTGGCGGGGACGACGAACCTGCGGTAGCGGCTGCGGACCTCCTGGAAGGCGGCACTCCGCTGCACTTCGAGGTAGATGTCGGATGCGCCGGGCGCGGGCCGGCCTCCGGGGGCCGGAGTCGGCGGGGACGTTTCTTCACCCTCGCCCCAGCCGACGGCCAGCGCGTCGTACCAGGGGTCGTCCAGCCGGACCGTTCCGGCATCGCGACCTGCGTGCTTGTCCACCGAACTCTCCTTGTCCGCCGCCGCATTGGCCGCGTACTCCCAAGGATGTGTCGAGTGGCCGCTCTCCGGACTGGTGTCCCGGCGCTCTTCACTCCATCAGGTGATGGAGTGAAGAGCGCCGGTGTGCCGTGGCTCGGAGCGTGCGGTCACCGCCGCCGGGTCAGGCGTCGATGCGCGAGCGGTCCAGCGTCGCCGCGGAGCTGGTGATGAACTCCTTGCGGGGGGCCACCTCGTTGCCCATGAGCAGGTCGAAGACCTGCTCGGCCCCGTCCAGGTCGCCGATGTTGATCCGGCGCAGGGTGCGGAAGCGGGGGTCCATCGTGGTCTCCGCCAGCTGGTCCGCGTCCATCTCGCCGAGGCCCTTGTAGCGCTGGATCGAGTCTTTGTACCGGATGTTCTTGCGCTGGTACTCCAGCAGGGTCTGGCGCAGTTCGTTGTCCGAGTACGTGTAGACGTACTTGTCCTGGCCCTTCTTGGGCTGGACGAGCTCGATCCGGTGCAGCGGCGGTACGGCCGCGAAGACCCGGCCCGCCTGGACCATCGGCCGCATGTATCGCTGGAAGAGCGTGAGCAGCAGGCAGCGGATGTGCGCGCCGTCGACGTCGGCGTCGACGAGGAGGACGATCTTGCCGTAGCGGGCGGCGTCGATGTCGAAGGTCCGGCCCGAGCCGGCTCCTATGACCTGGATGATCGCGCCGCACTCGGTGTTCTTGAGCATGTCCGAGACTGACGACTTCTGGACGTTGAGGATCTTGCCGCGGATGGGCAGGAGTGCCTGGAACTCGGAGTTCCGCGCGAGCTTGGCGGTGCCCAGGGCGGAGTCGCCCTCGACGATGAAGAGCTCGCTGCGGTCCACGTCGTCGCTGCGGCAGTCGGCCAGCTTGGCGGGCAGCGAGGAGGACTCCAGCGCGGTCTTGCGGCGCTGGGCCTCCTTGTGCTGGCGGGCCGCGATCCGGGTGCGGGCGGCCGCGACGATCTTCTCCATCACGGAGCGCGCCTGCTGCTTGTCGTCGCGCTTGGTGGAGGTCAGGAACGCCTTGAGTTCCTTGGCCACCACCGCGGCGACGATCCGGGCGGCCGCGGAGGTGCCGAGCACCTCCTTGGTCTGGCCCTCGAACTGCGGCTCGGCGAGACGGACGGTGACGACGGCCGTCATGCCCTCCATCGCGTCGTCCTTGACCACGTCGTCTTCGGCCACGCGCAGCAGCTTCGCGGAGCGCAGCACCTCGTTCACGGTCTTGGCGATCGAGCGCTCGAAGCCGGAGATGTGGGTGCCGCCCTTGGGGGTGGCGATGATGTTCACGAAGGACTTGACGTTGGTCTCGTAGCCCGTGCCCCAGCGCAGGGCGATGTCCACGCCGAGCTCCCGGGTGACCTCGGTGGCGGTCATGTGGCCGCGGTCGTCCAGGACCGGCACGGTCTCCTTGAAGGTCCCGGTGCCGGTCAGGCGCAGCACGTCGCAGACGGCTTTGTCCTGGGCGAGGTACTCGCAGAACTCGCTGATCCCCCCGTCGAAGCGGAAGGTCTCCTCCGTCTTGCCGGAGCCGTCGAGGCCGCGCTCGTCGCGCACGACCAGGGTCAGGCCGGGGACGAGAAAGGCGGTCTGGCGGGCGCGCTGGTGGAGCGTGTCCAGGTTGAGCCGGGCGTCCTTGAGGAAGATCTGCCGGTCGGCCCAGTAGCGGACCCGGGTTCCGGTGCGGCCCTTGGGGACCCGCTTGGCCTTGCGCAGGCCGTTGGCGGGGTCGAAGGGGCTGTCGGGGCCCTGCTCGGTGAACATCCCGGGGACGCCGCGGCGGAAGCTGATGGCGTGCGTCGCGCTGTTGCGGTCGACCTCGACGTCCAGGCGGGCGGAGAGGGCGTTGACCACGGAGGCACCGACCCCGTGCAGGCCGCCGGAGGCCGCGTACGAGCCGCCTCCGAACTTGCCGCCGGCGTGCAGCTTGGTCATGACGACCTCGACGCCGGACAGGCCGGTCTTGGGTTCGACGTCCACGGGGATGCCGCGGCCGTTGTCCCGGACCTCCACGGAGGCGTCCTCGTGGAGGATGACCTCGATGTGGTCGCAGTAGCCGCCCAGGGCCTCGTCGACCGAGTTGTCGATGATCTCCCATAGACAGTGCATGAGGCCCCGGCTGTCGGTGGACCCGATGTACATGCCGGGGCGCTTGCGGACGGCCTCCAGCCCTTCGAGGACGAGCAGGTGCCGCGCGGTGTAGTTGGAACCGTCCCGGTCTGCTCCGGACAGCAGCGCGCTGGAAGGCACGGACGTGTCGGCGGTCACGCAGTTCGCTCCTCGCTGAATTTCTTTTCTGGCCCGGTGGGGCGCAGGGGTGGCTTGCTTGCCGGTCGAAGGGTACCGAGGCCTGGTAGAGCCGATGTAACGCCACCCTCGCGCGCCGCTCAGCCTAGTGCAGATACGCACGGATGTTCGATCACCTGCGGGGGTGAAGCAAACATCACGTTCCCTTCCAGGCATGAACCATTTAGTGTTCGGGCACGTCCTCATGAACAACCTGGCATCACGCCGGGGAGGATGGAACTGCAAGAAGCCAACGACTGACAACGCGAAACCGTAAAGCAACGCAATACGGCTCCTTCGCCGCCAACCGGCAACAGCCGGCCAGCTTCGGAAGGAAGTTTCGAGGAAAAGCCGCGAGCGGGAACGTTTTCGGCCTGGTTGGATGTTGACCCTGGTACGACAGCTCGTCGAGCTAGAGAAGAGGCGACGTGACTACTGTTCTGACACCCGCGACCCCGCTGACGGCCGCTGACCGATGCGACCGTTGCGGCGCCCAGGCATATCTGCGCGTCGTCCTGCTGAGCGGCGGTGAACTGCTCTTCTGCGCCCACCACGGTCGCAAGTTCGAGCCGGAACTCAAGAAGATCGCCGCGGAAATACAGGATGAGACCGAGCGGCTCACGTCCGCTCCGGCAGCGACTGCCGCCGAACCCGAGGACCGCTGACACAAGGCCTGCACCTCGCATCCGACGAGCCAGGACCGGCCAGGCCGGTCGACGGGCGCCTCCCCTGTGACCCAGGGGCGGCGCCCGTCCTCATGTCCGGACCCCGCCGCCCCGAGCTCCGTCCGCGGCCCCGCTGCGGCAGCGCGCGGAAAGCCGCCCCGTCGGGGACGGCCGCCCGCGCGCCGTCCCCTACTCGATCCTGCCCGTGCTCTGCCCCCGTACGGCCCCTGCAGCCCCCTCGGAGCTCCTCCGGACGTCCTGTGCGCCCGCCCGGCCACCCGACGGCCCCGAGCCGCTCTCCGGGCCCGTCACGAAGTCGGTCAGCGGTGCTATGCGCGTGTACACCCCCGGGCTGTCGGCCCGCCCGCAGCCGCGCCCCCACGACACCAGCCCGATGAGCCGTCCCGCGGCCACCAGCGGCCCGCCGCTGTCCCCCTGGCAGGCGTCCTTGCCGCCCTTCCCGTCCCCCGCGCACACCATGGATTCCGCCCGGTACTGCCCGTCTGCGTCCCCCGGGTAGGCCCGCCCGCAGACCTCGTCAGCCAGGACGGTCACCCGCGCAGCCCGGAGCCCGTACGCGTAGTCACCGAACCCGCTGGTGTCGCCCCACCCGTAGACGGCCGCCTCGGTCCCGGCCGCGTATGCGGGGTGCCCCGCACCGGCCATCGGGAGCACGTAGTGGGCGGGCACCGCCTCGGCGAGGTCCAGTACGGCGAGGTCCCCGGCGTTGCTGGCCGGATCGTAGGCGGGGTTCACCCGGGCCCCGCGCACCGCGATCTCGCGGCCGTCGGCCGCCTGGAGCTCGGTGCGCCCCGCGACGACCCTGAGGTCCGAGACGGACTCGACGGGACCGCCCAGCACCTCGCGGCCCAGGCAGTGGGCCGCGGTCAGCACCTTGGCAGGGGCCACGATGACGCCCCCGCAGAACTGCCCGCCCCGCGTACCCCCGAACCGGTCACGGCTGGTGAGGGCGACGACCCAGGGGCTGTCCGCGACCTTGACCGGCTTCCCGCCGATCACCACGCTGTCCGCGGCCGCCTGCGGCGCCTGGGCCAGCGGCGCCGCGGCCGCGCCCGCCGCCAGGGTCAGCGCGCCCGCCAGAGCGCGGGCAAAGGGACGACGCATGAGGCCTCCTGACTCCGAGTGTGCATGACTCCACCCAGAGTGGGATGCCCGGTGGCCGTGCGCACCCGCGCGACCACCGGCGACCGTCCCCGCCGGTCAGTCCAGGTAGTCGCGCAGCACCTGGGAACGGGAGGGGTGGCGCAGCTTCGACATCGTCTTGGACTCGATCTGGCGGATCCGCTCGCGCGTGACCCCGTAGACCTTGCCGATCTCGTCGAGGGTCTTGGGCTGGCCGTCGGTCAGGCCGAAGCGCATCGAGACCACGCCGGCCTCGCGCTCGCTGAGGGTGTCGAGCACGGAGTGCAGCTGCTCCTGCAGGAGCGTGAAGCTGACCGCGTCGGCCGGGACGACCGCCTCCGAGTCCTCGATCAGGTCGCCGAACTCGCTGTCGCCGTCCTCACCCAGCGGCGTGTGCAGGGAGATGGGCTCGCGGCCGTACTTCTGGACCTCGATGACCTTCTCGGGGGTCATGTCGAGTTCCTTGGCCAGCTCCTCCGGGGTGGGCTCGCGGCCCAGGTCCTGGAGCATCTGGCGCTGTACGCGGGCGAGCTTGTTGATGACCTCGACCATGTGCACCGGGATGCGGATCGTGCGGGCCTGGTCGGCCATGGCCCGGGTGATCGCCTGCCGGATCCACCAGGTGGCGTACGTGGAGAACTTGTAGCCCTTGGTGTAGTCGAACTTCTCCACGGCGCGGATCAGGCCCAGGTTCCCCTCCTGGATCAGGTCCAGGAAGAGCATGCCGCGGCCGGTGTAGCGCTTGGCGAGGGAGACCACGAGGCGGAGGTTGGCCTCCAGCAGGTGGTTCTTCGCGCGGCGGCCGTCCTCGGCGATGATCTCCAGCTCGCGCTTGAGCTTGGGCGCCAGCTTGTCGGAGTTCGCCAGCTTGTCCTCGGCGAACAGGCCCGCCTCGATGCGCTTGGCGAGCTCGACCTCCTGCTCGGCGTTGAGGAGCGGCACCTTGCCGATCTGCTTGAGGTAGTCCTTGACCGGGTCGGCGGTCGCGCCGGCGACCACGACCTGCTGGGCGGGGGCGTCGTCCTCGTCGTCGGAGATGACGAAGCCCTTGTTCTCGCCGCCCTCCTCCTCTTCCTCGGACTCGCCCTTGGCGGCCTCGGGCCCGTCTTCCGCGGCCCCGTCCTCGCCGTCGTCGGAGTCCTTCTTGGAGGTGGTCTTCTTCGCCGCGGTCTTCTTGGCGGCGGTCTTGCGGGCGGGCGCGGCCTTCTTCGCCGTGGCCTTCTTCGCCGCCGTCTTCTTGGCCGCGGGCTCGGTTCCGGTACCGGTCTCCCCCGTGGCGGCGTCCGCGGTGTCCGGATCCGTCGTCCCGGCTGCGGGCGCCTCGGTCGTCGCGGTGGCCGTGGGCTGCGCAGCCGTCGTCTTCGCGGCGACGGTCCTGGTCGCCGTCCGCTTGGCCGGGGTCTTTGCTGCGACGCTCTTGCGGGTGGCGCGCTTGGGCGACTCCGCGGCACTGACCATCAGCGTCACACCCTCTTCCTCGAGGATCTGGTTGAGGCTGCGCAGAACATTCTTCCACTGGGTCGCTGGAATCTGGTCAGCCTCGAAGGCCCGACGCACGTCATCGCCGGCGATCTGCCCCTCGGCCTTGCCCCGCTCGATGAGCGCCATCACGGACTCGGAATCGGCGATCTCCGACGGGAGCGTACGGGATGTGCTGGCCGACACGAACAACCTCTCGGAACGATGGAAACGGCTTCCGACCCCGGGCCTGGTGGTGCTGGACCGGAGCCGACGACCACCGACTGGGGATGGGTCGGCGGCGCGGGCAGGGGCCGGGGAGCTTCGCAGCACCCCAAGGGCTGCTGCATTCCCTCCGTCGGCCATCACCTCTTAGGTCATCGCGTGACCTCGCGGAGCGTTACGCCCAATCTTCGTGGCCCGAGTCACACCCCGTATGCGCGTACGGAGGTCATACGGTCCCGCACGCCCCTTCCGGCACGGCCGCGCCCCGCTCACCACACGGCCGCCGCCCAGTCGCCGCAAGGCCAGCGAGCCGGTCACCGCACGGCCGCGGGTGTACGCGCCCGGCGCGGCCGTCGGGGCCCCGCGGGAGCCACCGGGGTCGGGCTCGGCCTCGGCGGTGTCGGCCGAACGGGGCCGGACACCCGTGTCGCCGGACCCGACCGGGCCCGGCGACATGTCGTGCACCCCCGCGCCTGCGCGCGTCCGCCCGTCAGTGCTCGCGCGGGGCGGGCACCACGCGCTCGACCTCCGGATGCACCGTCAGGAGCTGGCGCATGGCGTTCTCCGCGCCCGTCGCGTCACCGGCGGCGAGGGCCTCGACCATCCGCGCGTGGTGCGCCACGCTCGTCTCGCTCGGGCGGTCGCAGGCGGTGATGGGGCTGCCGGAGACCTGGAGGGCGGAGGAGACGATGCCGGAGAGGTGCTCCAGCATGCGGTTCGCGGCGACCTGGATGAGGAGCGCGTGGAACTCGTTGTCCGCGCGCGCGAAGGTGATCGAGTCGCCCTGGCCGAGGGCGTGGCCCATGATCTCGACCATGTCGGCGAGCCGCTGCTGGATGTCCGGGCGGCCGTGGCCGGCCGCGAGGCGGGCGGCGAGCGGCTCGATGGTCCAGCGGAGTTCGCCCAGCTCGCGGCGCTGCTCGTCGCGCTGGGGCCCGAAGGCGCGCCATTCGATGATGTCGGGGTCGAGCAGGTTCCAGTCGGCGACCGGACGGACCCGGGTGCCGACGTTGGGGCGGGCGCTGACGAGGCCCTTGGCCTCCAGGACCCGCAGCGATTCACGGACGACCGTGCGGGAGACCTCGAAACGCTGGCCGATCTCCTCCGGTACCAGCGGGCGGTCCGCACCGAGGTCGCCGGAAACGATCATCTGGCCGAGCTGCTGGACGAGTTGGCCGTGCAGTCCGCGGCCGCGGCTGCCTGCCGCGCGACGGCCCACGCGGCTCAACTCGACGTCGGCGCCGTTCCAGTGGGGCGCTGCGACGCGGTCGGAGCCGGGGGCCTCCGCGTAGGGGTAGCGGTCGAGATCGCCCGGGCCGGCGAGACCGGAGTCTGCATGGCGGGCGGCGGTCATCATGGTGTGCGCAAGGGTACTCACGAATCCTTTGTCGGCCGTGCCTCCGTCGCCCTTGAGGTCTTTGCTGAAAAGCACACGAAAGGGTGATCGGTGCCACCCACGCAATTGACGACTTATCGTAAAGAACCGGGCCCTTTGCGGGGAGTTGCGGTCCGCTTCACTCCGGAGGGGTCGCACCGTGCCGGCCGGAGCCCCGTCCGGCACGGAAACGATCACCAGCGGACCCGGCTGCGCAACCCCGTGAACCCGTAGGCGCACAGCAGGACCGTCAACGACAACACCAGCGCGGTACCGACGGGTTGGGCCATCACCCGCAGGGCTCCGAGGAGCACCCGGTCCACCTCTGGGGGCCACTGCCCCCAGGTCAGACCGCGCAGTCGGGCCGCGAGTCCGGTCGCCGGGTACGCGGAGGGCCCCTCCAGCACCTTGCGCACCAGCGGAACCACCATCACCGGTACGGCGAGGACCGCGGCCAGCCCCGCGGTGGCGGACCGGAAGACACCGGACGCCAGGACGCCGGCCCAGGCACATCCGATGAGCAGTCCGGCCCAACTCGCGGCCGGGGAGAACCATTCCGCGGGCATGCGCAGCGGGCCGCTGTCGAACACGAGGGCCAGCGCGGCGGCGTCGGCCGTCACCGCCGCGGCGCCGAGCAGCAGGGCCAGCACCGCGCAGACCCCGAGCTTGGTGATGAGCAGACCCATCCTCCGGGGCACGGTGCCGCGGTCTGCGGCGAGCGCGGGATAGCGGTACTCCTCGCCGAAGGCCAGGGCGCCGAGCAGTCCCGCCCCGATCGCGGCGGGCGGCAGCGGCAGCAGCTCCGGCCAGGCGGCGAGCAGCCGGTTCTGCGGGGTGTGGCCGGCCCGCGCCAGCGCGAGGGCGGTGAGGACGGAGGCGGCGACGACGAGAGCGGCGGTGAGGACGGGCGTGGCCGTGCCGAAGACCCGCAGCAGCTCGTAGCGGAGCGGCCGCAGCGGGCCGCCGACGCGGCGCACCGCCGAGTCCGGCCGCCGGGTGCGGGAAGCCCGGGTCCCGCTCCCGGCCCGGCGGGGGCCGGGCGGGGCGGCGGCCGCGCCGACGCCCGTGACCGTGCCGGCTTCGGCTCCCGCCGAGGCCGCGCGGGCGTGCGGGAGCGGGGAGGCGGGCGCGCCGGCGTCGCCGGTCTCGTCGGCGAGCTGGTGCACGAGTACGCCGTGCCGGAACGCCGCCTCGCCCACCTCGGCGCAGGTGCTCCCGTACACCGACAGCCGGATGCCGCTCTCCTCGACGACCTCGACCACACGCTGGGAGGCCCGGGCCTCGCGGCCCAGTACGTCCGCCAGCCGGGCGGCGTGCGGGGTGCGCACCGCCACCCGGGGCCGCAGCCGCGTCCGGGCGAAGTCGGCGGCGTCCTGGTCGGCGACGAGCCGGCCGGCCTCGATGGTGACCACGCGGTCGGCGCTGCGGGCGGCCTCTTTGGCGTCGTCGGTGGTGAAGAGCACCGCTCCGCCGAGGGAGGCGTGTCCCCGCAACAGGGCGTGGAGCCAGCCGCGCTCACGGGGTGAGAGTCCGGCGGCGGGCTCGTCCAGGAGCAGGGTGCACGGGTCCGCGAGCAGCGCCGAGGCGAGCGCGACACGGCGCTCCATGCCCAGGGACAGGGACCCGAGCCGCTGGTCCCGCAGCCCGGCGATGCCGACGACCTCGAGCATGGTGTCGGCCCGGGAGGCCGGCACCCCCGCGGCGGCGCACAGCATCCGCAGCTGGTTGCGGACGGTCCTCGACGGGTTCCCGGGGACGTCGCCCAGCAGGACGCCGACCTCGCGTCCGGGGTGTGCGATCCGGTGCAGCGGGCGGCCGCGGAAGTAGGTGACCCCGCGGCCCGGTTCGAGTTCGAGCATGAGTCGCAGCGCGGTGGTCTTGCCCGAGCCCGGTCCGCCGAGCAGGGCGGTCACGGTCCCGGGGCGGGCCTCGAAGGTGAGGTCGTCCACGACGGGCGGGGCGCTGGGACGGGGCGGTGTGCTGGTCAGTCCGATGGCCTGGAGCATCGCTTCTCTCGCGGGGGGTGAGACCGCTCTGCGGCAACGTGGGTACCGCAAGCAAGATAACGCGATATGTCCGATTTTCGGCGCAACCGGTCCGATGGACTGCCGATAACGCCGCCGGGGGTGGTCGCGGAGCGTCAGACCTCCGGGCGCAGCATCGGCGGGTTGAGCAGGGTGGCCCCGCCCGCCCTGAACAGCTGGGCCGGTCGCCCGCCCTGACGGGTCGTGGTGCCTCCGGCGGGCACCAGGAAGCCGGGGGTCCCGGTGACCTTGCGGTGGAAGTTCCGCGGATCGAGGGCGACGCCCCAGACCGCCTCGTAGACCCGGCGCAGCTCGCCCACGGTGAACTCGGGCGGACAGAAGGCGGTGGCCAGGGAGGAGTACTCGATCTTCGAGCGAGCACGCTCGACTCCGTCACCGAGGATCCCCGCGTGGTCGAAGGCAAGTCCCGGGGTGCCCTGGTCGTCCGCGGCCAGGAGCTCGTCGACGGGGGCCCAGCGCGCGCTGTTGGCGTCCCCTCCGGCCCGGGGGGCCGGCAGGTCCGGAGCCAGCACCAGGTGCGCCACGCTGACGACGCGCATCCGCGGATCACGCTTCGGATCGCCGTAGGTCGCCAGCTGTTCGAGGTGCGCCCCGTTGCCCGCGCCGGGAGCCGCGGGATCGTGCGCGCACAGCCCGGTCTCCTCGGAGAGCTCGCGGGCCGCGGCGCCCGCCAGGTCCTCGTCTTCCCGCACGAAGCCTCCGGGCAGCGCCCAGCGTCCCTGGAACGGCTGCTCACCCCGCCGGACGACCAGCGCGCAGAGCGCGTGGCGCCGCACGGTGAGCACGACCAGGTCGACGGTGACGGCAAAGGGCGGAAAGGCCGACGGGTCGTAGGGCGACATGCCGCGATCATAGTCGTCTGCCTGACGATAAACAGCGTTTTGGTGACCTTGAGGGCCGCTGCCGCAGAGCACCCGCCGGCCGTCGGCCGGGCCGGGCCGCCGGGCGGTCGCCGATGACGGGCCCGGCGCCGCTGTTCCCCCGGCCGTCCGGCCGGCCCGGCCGACGAGGCCCCGACCGGGGCGCACGGCCCGGGCCGTCCCGCCCGGCCCGGAGCCCGGCCCGGAGCCCGGACCGGCGGGAGTCGGCGGGCGCCCGCGGAAGGCGGTAGCGGGCCAGCGTGCCGCAGGCACTCGGGCGATCCCGGCGCCGCGGCGGGGTGCGGTACCGGGCGGCGCGGGCCACGCCGCTCCGAAAACGGCGGTTCCTCAGCCCAGTTGGAGCACATCGGCCGCCTCCTCCACCATGCCGAGTCCGAGGCGGCTGACCCGGACGGTGAAGGGTTCCCCGGCGACGCGGAGGCCGGAGAGCCGCAGGGCCCCGAGGGGGGCACCGGGCAGCGGGGCGAGGGCGACCGTGGCCGCGGGCGCGTCGGGGCGGATGCCCACCAGCGCGGTCAGTACGTGGACCCCTGCCGCGGCGGCCACCGCGGCGGGGCGGCAGGCCGCCGGATGCGGGAGCGGGGCGCTGCCCCGGGTTCTCTGCTCGGCCGCGAACATCTCCGGCAGCCGGTAGCCGAAGCTCTCGGCCGCGTCGAGCAGCCCCCGGAGGAGACCGGCGGCCTCCTTCTCGAAGCCGGCCCGGGCCAGGCCGGCCACCGCGACCGCGCTCTCGTGGGCCCGTACGGCGCCCGAGCGGTGACCGAACGGATTGTGCCCCGGCTCACTGGCCGCCATGCTGCGCAGCCCCCATCCGCAGTCCATGCCGGGGGCTCCGAGCAACCGGGCGAGCTGTTCGGTGCGGGTCCGGTCCAGGAGGCCGGGGGCGAGCCGGCCCCCGCCGAGCAGTCCGGTGTCGAGCAGGTGGGCGGCGGCCCCGGTCAGCCGGTGCAGCGGCCGGCCGTCGGGGTGGAGGGCCGCCGCGGGCCGGCCGCCGTCCGGGCCGTCGATCCAGAACCGACGGCGGAACACCTCCCGCAGCGCGGCCGCCCACTCCTGCCACTCGGCGGCGCCGGGCCGTCCGCACCCGGCGAGGAGGTCCGCGCCGAGGAGGGCGGCCCGGTGGGCATGGGCCTGGGTCTCGCAGCGCCGTGGTCCCGGGTCGGGGTCGGCCAGGAAGCCGTCCTCCCCCAGTGCTCCGCGCAGCCAGTCGAGGCACCGCTCGGCGGCGGGGAGCAGTCGGGCCACGTCCTCCTCGGGCATCCCCCACAGCCGGGCTTCGGCGAGCACCGCGGGGAAGGCCAGGGTCGCCTCCGTCCCGGTGCAGCCGGGCGGAAGCTGGTAACCGGCTCCGCGGAGCGGCCCGGGGATCTTCCCGGCGTCGGGCCCGGTACCGCCGGCCTGGGCACGGGCCAGGATGCGCAGGGTGGCCGCGGCGAGCCCGGTACCGAGCGGCAGCGCCATCCTCGCGGCCCACAACGATTCGGCCGGGGCCAGCCCCAGCCTCCACGGGACCCCCGCGGCCGCGAAGGCGTCGCCCGGAGTCCCGGGGTCCCTGAGGAGCAGCGCGCCCAGGTCCTCGACGCTGGTGCGGAACCACGCCTCGGCCCTGGGGTCGTCCCCCTCGGCGAGCGCGTCGGCCAGCGGGTTGACGACCCTCCCGGCGCCGGCCCTCGCCACGCGGTCGTGCGTGGTCCGCAGCTCGATGGTGCGGGACTCCCCCGGACCCAGTTCGAGTTGCCAGCGCAGCAGTCCGGTGGAGGCGAGGGCGTCGTCCGGGGCGGGTTCGGCGGCGGTGACGGCCTGGGTCCCGCCGGTGCTCCAGCGCAGGCCCGCGGCGTGCACGGCGGCGGGGAGCTCGGGCCCCGCCCGGCCCGCGGCCACCGCGGCCAGTTCGGCCAGGTCGGTACCGAGCAGCAGCTCCACGGGGATCCGTACCGGGCGGGCCGCGTAGCTGCGCAGGGTGATCCGCTCGGTGCCGTCGGCGTGACGCACTCGCTCCACGCCGATGTCCGGGTCGGGGCCGGGCTCGGCTCCCGTGCGCACCGTCGCGGTGAAGGAGGCCCGGTCGGCGCCGAGGCTGCGGCCCTGCACGGCGACGGGGTCGCGGCCGCCGATCCGCAAGACGCAGCGGGAGAGCAGGCGGCGCCCGGAGCGGTAGATCCCCTCGATCCCCCGCCCGGTCAGCTGTCCGTGATCGGGCGAGATGGCCAGACAGGGCGCGGCGACACAGATGACGGCGCCGTGCACGGGCGGCAGCTCGGCCCTGCGGGCGGCGGGCACGCCGGGCGGGCGGGGAGGTGCGGGGTGGGACATGTGTCGCCTTGTCTGCGCTCCGGTCGGTTCAGCTGGGCGGCGGCGTGGCCGGGCCCCCACCGCCCCCCAGCTGAACGCCCTCACCCCCGCGCGGGTCACGGGCCCGGGGGACGGCCGCGCGTGCCGGGGCCGGTAGCGGCGCCGCAGGGGCGTGCCGAGGGCCTTGCACAGCCGGTTCACGGGGCCGTCCCGGCGGCCCGGGCGCGGGCTCACTGCCCGCTCCCTGCGGAACGGCGGGAGGTGCGGCGGGCCGCCGTGCGGTCGCGGCGGCTCGGGGGGCGGGTGGTGCCGGCCGCGGGGCGCCTTCGCCGGGGTTCCCGGCGGCGGCGCTCCTCGCGCAGGCACTGCCTGAGGCCCTCGGGGTCGATGCCTTCGTTGCAGGCGTGGTGGAGCAGTTGGGCGAAGCGGTACTCGGCGTCCGCCCGCAGGGCCATGCCCAACGCGATCCGGGCGGTCGGTTCGTCCCCGGTGGACCAGGAGACCCAGCCGGCGAGCGTGAGGGGGGCTGCCGCGTGCTCGCCGTAGGCCCCGACGCAGCGCCGGGCCAGCGCCCGCCACAGCCGCAGGGCCGGGGCGGCCTCCTCGTCCTCCATCCACTCCGCCGCGACGTCGCGGATCTCGCGGTCCTGGAGGCCGAGGATGAGCGCGGCCGCCTCCTCGTGGCCGATGAGCCCGTCGTCCCGATCATCGGCGCCACGGGGCCACTCGACGGGCGGGGCGAGGGTGATCCGCCGCATGACGGCCTTGGCCAGGGCGAGGGTCTCCGCGCCGACCTCCTCGCGGGTCGACCCGTCGAGGATCTTCGGCACGAGGGCCGCGGCGGCCCGGTCCAGGGCCTCCTCCATCTCCTCGGCCACGACTCCGCGCAGGGGCGCCAGCCGGCTCTCGATCTCCTTGAGGGATCCCCTGACCTGGAGTCCGGCGAAGGTGGCGGCCGCCGCCATCACCGAGGTGCCGACCGCGGCCAGCCGGCTGCCCTCCGCGGGACAGCAGCGGGCGTCCGGGCAGACGTAGGACCAGAGACGTCCCGAGGACAGGCACAGGGCTTCCAGGACCGGCACGTCCCGGGCTCCGCAGGCCAGCCGGATGCGTTGGGCGAGGGGCCGCAGCCGGGTCATGACCCGCTGCCCGCTCTCGTCGCCGCGCGGCTCCTGGCAGAGGAAGACGACGATGCCGTCGGGCTTGCCGCCGCGCCGCTCGCTGCCGCGGATCAGGCAGTCCGCGGCTTGCCGGGCGGTCTCCTCCCACTCCGCGGGCGCGGCGGGAATGCCGACGCGGAGCCGGCCGCCGAAGCGGCCGCCCTCGCCGTGGACGGCGACCATCACGAGGGAGTCGGTCGGGTGGAAGCCCAGCATGTAGGGCAGTGCGTCGGCCAGTTCGGCCGGGCTGCGCAGGGTGATCTGCGGGCCGGCGGCGGACCTGGCCGCGGTGGCGGACTGGTGGTCGGACGGGACGCGTGATTCGTGATTGTTCGTCATGTCCCGAAGGTCCCGCGCCCGGCCCGATCCGAAAACCCCTGTGGATAACTGTTTATCCTTCAACTTCCACAGGCCGACCTCCTCGTTGGCGCACGCCCGGAGCCATCGGGTTACATCGAGGCGAGGCCTTGCGCACCCCGATGTTCGAGGCCGCCACGCTCGCGGAGCCGGCGGCCGTCAGACGGTCCGCCGGAGACCCGGACCGCACCCGAGCCCGAAGCCGCGCCCGTACGGAGCGATGCCCCTGCGGAGCCGCTCCCTTCCGAAGCCGCGCCCCTCCCCGGGCCGCGGCCCCGGGAAGCGCGTACCGCTCAGCCCGCGGCCGCGAGGACCAGCGGGAGGACCTGCTCGCTGCCCGCCCTCCGCAGCAGGCGGGCGGCCACGGCGAGGGTCCAGCCCGAATCGGTGTAGTCGTCCACGAGCAGGACGGGACCCGGCGATCCGGCCAGCGCCGCGGCCAGCTCCTCGGAGACGGCGAAGGCACCGGACAGGGCCCTGAGGCGCTGCGCGGAGTTGCTGCGGCGCGCCGCGTGGGTACCGTCCGGCCCGGTGTACGTCAGGGTGCCCAGGAACGGGAGGCGGCCGACGGTCGCGATGCCCTGGGCGAGGGAACCGACCAGCTGCGGGCGGGTCAGCGACGGTACGGCGACGATGCCGACGGGCCGCGCGGAGGCGTCCGGGACGTTCGCCGCCCAGCCGCCCGGGGAGCGCGCCCAGTCGGCGATGACCGCCACGGCGGCGTGCAGGACATCGTCGGGCACCGGCTGGTCGGGCGCGTTCTCCGCGAGCAGCGGACGCAACCGGTTGCCCCAGCCGATGTCCGAGAGCCGGCCCAGGGCCCGCCCGGTGGAGCACTGCTCCTTCACCGGGATGCGGCCCTTGAGGTCGATGCCGAGCGCGGACATCCCCGTCGGCCACATGCGGCGCGGCTCGATCTCCGTCCCGGGGCGGTCCAGCTCCCTGGCCGCCCCCGTCAGCGTCTCCGACGAGACGGAAGCGTCGGCCCAGACGCCCGCGCAGTTGTCGCAGCGGCCGCACGGGACCGCCCCCTCGTCGTCCAGCTGCCGGCGCAGGAACTCCATCCGGCACCCCGTCGTCCCGACGTAGTCCCGCATGGCCTGCTGCTCGGCCGCCCGCTGGCGGGCGACCCAGGCATACCGCTCGGAGTCGTAGGTCCACGCGGCGCCGGTGGACGCCCAGCCGCCCTTGACCCGCTTGACGGCCCCGTCCACGTCGAGGACCTTCAGCATCGTCTCCAACCGGGTGCGCCGGAGCTCCACGGCTGCTTCCAGGGCCGGTACGGACAGCGGGCGGCCCGCGTCGGCGAGCGCCGAGAGGGTCTGGCGGACCTGGGCCTCGGGCGGGAAGGCCGTATCGGCGAAGTAGCGCCAGATCGCCTCGTCCTCCTTGCCCGGCAGCAGCAGCACGTCGGCGTGCTCGACCCCGCGGCCGGCGCGGCCGACCTGCTGGTAGTAGGCGATCGGCGAGGACGGCGAACCGAGGTGGATCACGAAGCCGAGGTCGGGCTTGTCGAAGCCCATGCCGAGCGCGGACGTCGCGACCAGGGCCTTGACCCGGTTCTCCTGGAGGTCGATCTCGGCCTGCAGCCGGTCGGCGTTCTCGGTGCGCCCCGTGTACGAGGCCACGTTGAAGCCGCGCTGCCGCAGGAACGCGGTGGCCTCCTCGGCCGCGGCGACGGTGAGGGTGTAGATGATTCCCGAACCCTGCAGCTCGTCGAGGTGCTCGGCGAGCCAGCCCAGGCGGTGCGCGGCGTCGGGCAGCCGGACCACGCCGAGCCGCAGGCTCTCGCGCTCCAGGGGGCCGCGCAGGACCAGCGCCTCGCCGGCCCCGGTGCCCAGCTGCTCGGCCACGTCGGCGGTGACGCGCGCGTTGGCCGTGGCGGTCGTCGCCAGCACCGGCACGCCGGGGGCGAGCTCGGCGAGCATCGCCCGCAGCCGCCGGTAGTCCGGGCGGAAGTCGTGGCCCCAGTCGGAGATGCAGTGCGCCTCGTCGACCACCAGCAGGCCGGTCGTGGCCGCGAGCTTGGGCAGCACCTGCTCGCGGAAGTCGACGGAGTTGAGGCGTTCCGGGCTGACCAGGAGAACGTCGGTCTCGCCGCGCTCGACCTCCCCGTAGATCGTTTCCCACTCCTCCGGGTTGGCGGAGTTGATGGTGCGTGCCCGGATGCCGGCCCGGGCCGCCGAATCGACCTGGTTGCGCATCAGGGCCAGCAGCGGCGAGATGATCACCGTGGGGCCGGAGCCGCGACGGCGCAGCAGGGCGGTGGCGACGAAGTACACCGCGGACTTGCCCCAGCCGGTGCGCTGCACCACCAGTGCCCGCCGACGGTCCTCCACGAGGGCCGCCACCGCCTGCCACTGGTCCTCCCGCAGCCGCGCCGAACCCCCCGGGTCGCCGACGAGCTCGGCGAGGATGGCGTCGGCTTCGGTGCGGAGCTCCAGGTTGTCCATGCCCCCATGCAACCCGATGGCACGGACAATCGCGCAACTCACCCAGCGTGACACGAGGCTCACGAACGGCCCGCCGGCCCGGCGGAGCCCGGGACCGGGGGCCGGTCCGGAGGGGTTCCCGTCGGTACGGACGCCGCTGCCGGGGCCGAATGCGTCAGCGTCGGCGCGGCGGGGCAAGGATATGAACGGCATACCGGCGAATTCCGGTCGGCGGCGGCAATTGCTCGTTGCCGCATGCTCGGGGCCCACGCGAGAATCGGAGTGTTCCCGCCCGGCTCCCCGGTACCTCCCGGGCCCGGCCGCGGCGTGCCCGCACTCCAGCCGTGCCCGTTTGCGGGCGTGTACCCGAAGGGAGGACCGTGACCTTCGGATTCGCCCAGCCCTCGACCACGTCCCTGGCCATGCTCACCGGCGGCGCCAGCCGGCACGGCCGACGACTGGAACCCGCCGAGTGGACCGCGGCGGGCATCCCGCTCCTGCGCAATCCGCGAGAGGTCGTCAGCGGGCTGCACTCCCGGCACCGTCCCGCGCCGTCCACCGCGGTGATCGCCGTCCTCGGCCCGGAGGAGCGGCTGGTCGCGAGCGCCTCGTTCGTCCAGCGGTCGCCCTCCGCGGACGGCTGGGAGTACCGCAACGCCCTGCTGTCGCGGTTGCGCCGGGTCCTCCCGCACGACCTGCGGCGCCGGACCCCGGTCCGGACGGCCGTGTTGCTCTACTGCCGCGAGGGCGACGAGCGCTGGACCGAGGAGGACGGGGCCTGGATGTGGGGGCTGCGGGACGCCTGCACCCTGCACGGGCTGCGGTGCGGCGCGTACATCACCCTGACGCGCGGCGGCTGGCAGGTCCTCGGCGAGGGACGGGGCGGCCGGCAGCCGAGCTCCGACTCGAAGCCGCAGCGGATCGGCGAGACGGGAGCGGGCTTCGCCCCGCTCGCCCTGCACACCGGCGGCGGCGCGGGCGACGCCCTGCGCCGGACCGCCGCGCGCTGAACCCGGCGCACATCCCGGCAGCAGCCGGACCGGCCCGGTACACGGGTACGTACGCGCACGGGCGCACGCACCCGGAACCGGGCGTACGGAGGAACCTGGCGCACAGCCGAACCCGGCACGCGCGGCCGAGCCGGGCGTACGGCGGATCAGGCCCCGGGCTTCGGCGGGACCGGCTCCGTCGCCCGCCCCGCCCGCCGCCCGTACCGGATCCGGCTACGGGGCGTCAGACGCCCGCACCCAGAACCGAGTTGACCAGAGCGGTTTCGCCGCACACGACGAGCAGCGCGCCGGCACCGGCCCGCGCGAGCGGCAGCACGGCCGCGAGCGCGTCGGCCGGACCGCCGTTGGCGGCGACGACCACGACGGGACGGCCGCCGGCCCGGCGGGCCTGCGCCGCGTCGGCGTAGAAGACGTCGTCCCCGGCGGCGTGCAGGGCCCAGTAGGCGGCCTCGCCGAAGGACAGCTCGTGGGCGGCCCACGGGTGCGGGTCGCCGGTGGTGAGCACCAGGACGTCGCCGGGCGCGCGCCCGGCGTCGAGCAGCAGGTCGACGGCCTCTTCGGCCGCGTCCAGCGCGCCCTCGGCCGAGGCCGGGATCAGCTGGACCTGCGGCACCGTCGCGGAGACGGACGGCGCGGCGGGAGCGGGGGCGGCTGCGGGAACGGGTCCGGGGGTGGCCTGCGGCGCACGCTGCGCGGGCGGTGCGGGCCGGACGGGACCGGGGCGTCCGGGCCGCGGTACGGCGGCGGGACGCGGACCAGGTACGGGACGGGGGGTCTGCGCGGTGCGGCTCGCGGCCGGCGTGACGCGGGGACCCTGGGCACTCTCGTGAATCTGAGGCTCCTCGATGGCGGGGTGAGAGGCTGGAGTTGAAGTCTTTCAAACACCGGTACGAAACGTACCGGTCGGTGGCGCATGGATGCGATCAGAAATCGAAGCCGAGTTGGCCTCCGTCTTCCAGTTCCACGGCTTCCTCGCTGCGGCGCACCTTCTTGAGGTGGCGCCACCGGGGCAGCGTGTCGAGGTACGACCACGAGAGCCGGTGGTAGGGGGTGGGACCCAGTTCCTCCAGCGCCGCCCGGTGCACCGGCGAGGGGTATCCGGCGTTGGCGGCGAAGGCGAAGTCCTCGATTCCGCCGTGCTGCCGGCCGAGCTCGGCCATCATGCGGTCGCGCCGGACCTTGGCGATGACCGAAGCCGCGGCGACGGCGACGCAGGACCGGTCGCCCTTGATCACCGTCCGGACCCGCCAGGGGTGGCCGAGGTAGTCGTGCTTGCCGTCGAGGATCACCGCGTCGGGCCGCACGGGCAGGGCGCCCAGGGCCCGCTGCGCGGCGAGCCGGAGGGCGGCGGTCATGCCCAGCTCGTCGATCTCCTCCGGGGAGGCGTGGCCGAGGGCGTGCGCCGTGACCCAGCCCTCCAGGACGTCGAGCAGCGCGTCGCGTCGTTTGGGGGTGAGCAGTTTGGAGTCGGTGAGCCCGGCTGGCGGCCGGCGCAGACCGGTGACCGCGGCGCACACGGTGACGGGACCGGCCCAGGCCCCCCGTCCGACTTCGTCGACCCCGGCGACCACCTTGGCGCCGGTGGTGGCACGGAGGGAGCGCTCGACGGTGTGGGTGGGTGCTTCGTACGGCATGGCGCCAGCAAGGTTACGCCGCCCCGCGCCGCCTGCCCACCCCGGCCCCTCGGAGGCCCCGGCTCCGGGGAGCCGCCGGACCGCTCCGGCCCACCGCGCGGAGCCGGGCGGAGCTCACGCCCGCAGCAGCGGCACCCTCACGCCGTCCATCATCTCCGTGATGTCCCGGTTCCCCCGTTCGCTCCCGCATACTTTCGTGCGGTGCATCATCACCGTCGGGATCACGCCCACGACGAACGGACCCGTCGCATCCACCCCCTCGTCGCCCCGCTTGATTCCGCTTGATTCCGCGCTCGACCAGCTTCCCGACCAGCCGCTGCGCGGGCTCGGGCAGCCCGGATCGGAAGCGCCTCGTGGAAGCGTCCCGCGTGCACGTGGTCGCATTCGTGAAGCACCGGCCGCAGGGCCTGTCCGACGAGCGAGTGCATGACGTCCCGCATCCGGAAGCACAGCAGGCGCAGGTCCTGACGAACGGATCCGCGGTCGGGAATCCCACCGATGCGATGCGCGGCAGTCTCGACTGCCGCTGGGCACTCTCGGGCGACGGCGCGGCCTCCGGCCTGGTCAACGGGAGCCACCAGGTGGGAGGTTCCCCCGGCCTGTCCATTCTGGTCACCGTCTTCGGCCCCCCCGCGACCGCGCTGCTGGTGATCCGGGTCCGCAGGAGCGACCTGGAAACCCTGAACGCCGCCGGGGCGGCCGGTCCCGCCGCCTGGCGGGACCCCGGGCGCGGGGCGCTCCCGCGCCCGGGATCCCCGTACGGACGCTCAGTACTCGACGCGGGCGCCGAAGCCGCCGAGCCGCCGGCACTCCTGGTACGAGACGGTGACCGGGCGCTCCCGCAGGATCCGGCGCGCCCGCTGCTCGCCCAGGCTTGTCGCGTACCAGGGGGACGCGGCGGACCCGGCCAGCCCGTCGGCGATCCCGCGCAGCGCGCAGGACCGCTGGGGCTCCGGCAGGCCGTCGAGGGCGGGCACGGCGTCCGCCGACAGGGACTGGAAGTAGGCCAGGTCGATCTTGCCGTCCTGGTGGAACCGTGCCGCGTTCCGCTCGGCGACCATGCCGTCCGGGGACAGCAGGCCGAAGACGAGGACGGCGGCCGCGGCGCTGCCCGCGACGGCGCGCGGCAGCCGGCGCGCGCCGAACACCCCGGCAGCCATGATCAGCACGATCACCAGCCCCAGCCAGAGTTCCATGGCGGCGACCGACACCCGCAGCCTGGTCAGCCCGTACGCGTCCACGTAGAGGTCCATCCGGCGCAGGGCGGCGGCGACCACGACCAGAGTCAGGACGCACAGCGAGCCGAGCACGACGCGGACGAAGCGCCGGTCGCCGGCGCCGTCCCGCGGGGCCCACCGGAGGGCGAGCGCGATCACGGCGAGGGTCAGCAGCGTGGCCCACAGCAGTTGCCAGAAGCCCTGGCGGGCGTACTCGGCGTAGGTGAGGCCGGTGCTCCGCAGGACCTTGTCGTACCCGCCGAACAGGACGGCCAGCTGCACCGCGTTGAAGCCCGCGAAGAGCACGTTGAGCAGGATGAGCGGAAGGGCCCATTCGACTCGGGACCGCGGCCTGCCGGGCTTCGTCGTGATCCGGTCCCAGCGCAGCGGCGCCGCGGCGATGCGGGCCGCGGCGAGCGCGAGGACGGTGCCGAGGAGGAAGAGCAGGAGGCGTACGGGCCCGTCGCCGATGGAGACGTCGGGTGTCAGCTCGCCCAGCAGATCGGCGAAGGCGGCGTCGGCGGAGGCGAAGAGGGTTCCGAAGAGGAGCAGCAGGACGGCGGCCACGCCGGCGGCCTTGGCCACGGGCAGCCAGCGGTCCTTGCCGGCTCCGCCGCGGGAACGCAGGCCGTTCCAGGCCCAGCCGACCCCTGACACGGCGGCTTCGAGGAAGCCGACCGGGCCGAGCAGGATGCCGGGCCAGGTCCGGCTGCCGTGCAGGGCCAGCGCACCGAGCAGGACGGCGGCGAGGATCGCGAGCGTGGACGGCCATGCGGAGTCGCGCAGGGCCGGTATCGCGAGGAGGGCGAGGCAGCCGACCGCCCAGGCCACGCTCCAGGGGCGGGCGGTACGCCGGGCCGTGCGGGCGGCGGCGTACGCGGCGACTGCGGCGGGCAGCACCGCCAGCAGCAGGCCGGGCCCGAGGCCGTCTCCCAGCAGCAGCGCGGCGGCGAGGCCCGCGACGAGGGCGGCGACGAGCGTGGCGGTACCGACCGGGGCGGCCTCCGCGGGCCTGATCCGCACGGCCCAGTCGGACGGCGCGGCGGCCTTGGCCCGGGCGGCGGCGACCCGCTGCTGGTAGAGGTACTCCTGCCAGGCGTGCCACGCGGCGGCGTCGCCCGGGGTGGGCTGCGGTGGAACGGACCCGCCGGCGACGGCAGTCGCGGGGGCGGCGGTCGCGGCGACGCCCTTCGCCGGGGCGGCGGTCGCCCCCGGAGGACCGCCGGCCTCGGTACCCGCACCCGGGCCGGTACCGGCAGTTGCGGCGGCGCCCGGATCAGCCCCCGACCCCGCGGCGGCGGGCGGGGTGGCGGCCGGCTCCGGCGTCGCCCCCGCGGCGGCGGCTTCCCCGGCCCGGCCGGCGGACGGCGCGGGATCCGGCGCGGGCGACCCGCGCCCCGCCGCTCGTGAGGCGCCCCCGGCGCCGGCCGCCCCCGTCCCGGCCTCCGTCCCGTCCGCCCCGTCGGTCTGGTCTGACATCGGGTTCCCCTCCCCTGCCGGCCGCCCCGGATCTTTCCCAAGGGTTCGGCGAAGCGGACAGAGTAGGCCTGCGACGTGCGGATTCAGCCAGATCTCGCTGGGCCCTGTGGCAGGACCGTGACAATCAGAACGGCTTGTTCCCGCCCGTTCCGGGACCGGGAACCGAGGTGTCCCTCAGCGTCCCGCGGACACCGGCAGCCAGTCCGGCAGGGCCTCGGTGCGCGCCAGCCACGCCTCCGGGAGCACTGCTTCCCCGCGCGCGCCCAGCACGCCGCCGACGATCGCGCAGGTCGTGTCGACGTCACCGCCCACCTGCGCGGTGGTCCAGAACGCCCGCTCGTAGTCGTCCAGGGACCGCGCCGCCGACCACAGGGCGAACGGCACGGTGTCGTGGGCGCTCGTGCGCCGCCCGCAGCCGAGGACCGCGGCCACCGTGGTCGCGTCGCCGTAGTCCAGCATGTCCCGCGCCCGCCGCACCCCCGCGCCCACGGCGCTGCGCGGCACCAGTGCGATCACCCCGTCCAGCAGGTCGGCGGGGCTCGGCGGGCCGCCCGGGGCCGCCGCGAGCGCCGCCGCGGCGGCGACGGCCATCGCCCCGCACACGGCCTCGCGGTGCTGGTGGGTGGTGTAGGCGGAGATTTCCGCCTGGTGCGTGGCCTGCTCGGGGTCGTCGGCGTACCACGCGCCCAGGGGCGCGATCCGCATGGCGGCGCCGTTGCCCCACGAGCCCTGGCCGTTGAACAGCTCGGCGGCCAGCGTGCGCCAGTCCTGGCCCTCCCGGACCAGGCGCAGCATGCGGTTGACGGCGGGTCCGTACCCGCGGTCGAAGTCGTGGTGGTGGGCGAAGGAGGAGGCGAGGGCGTCCTGGTCGATGCGGCCGTGCCCGGCCAGCACCGCCACCACCGAGCAGGCCATCTCGGTGTCGTCGGTCCACTGCCAGGTTCCGGCGCCGGCCGGCAGTTCCCGCCGCTTGAGCAGCGGGTAGTTCACGGGGACGAAGTACTGGGAGCCCAGGGCGTCACCCAGGGCCAGCCCTCGGAGGCTGGCCACGGCGCGTGCGTAGCGCCTTTCGGAAGAGGAGTCAGCGGTCATCGCGCGACACTCTAGCCGTCCAGGTCATAAGGCTCGGGTGTGGTCCACCGCTCAAACGGGCGGTCCATCCGGTACCGGCCGTCCGGGCCGGGCAGGAGCACTCTGAATTCGCCGTTCCCCGGGTTGGACAGGGCCTCGAATTCGGCCACCGACCAGTGGAACCATCGCATGCAGAACAGCCGCATCGTCAGTCCGTGCGTGACCAGCAGCACGTTCTGCGGGTGGTCCGGGGCCTCGAAGCTGCGGTAGAGGCTCTCCAGGAAGGACCCGACCCGGTCGTACACGTCGGCCCCCGACTCGCCCTGCGCGAAGCGGTAGAAGAAGTGGCCGTACGCGTCCCGGTACGCCTTCTGCAGCCGAACGTCGTCCCGGTCCTGCCAGTTGCCCCAGTCCTGCTCGCGCAGCCTCGGCTCCTCGCGCATCCGGACGCGCGCCGGGTCCAGCCGCAGTTCCCGGAAGGTCTGCAGGGTCCGGCGGTACGGGGAGACGTACGCACTGATCGTCTCGTCGCCGAAGAGCTCCCGCAGGCGTTCGCCCGCCTCGGCCGCCTGCTCGCGTCCCTTCCGGGTGAGGCGCAGGGAGTGGTCGGGCTCCCTCTCGTAGACCGAATCGTCGGCGTTCCCCTCCGATTCCCCGTGCCGGACAAGGACGATGCGCCGTGGTCTGACCATCCCACGACCCTATTCGGCCACCGGCGGGCCGGTGCGTCGGGCACGCCGGTCAGGGCTCCGGTTGTCCTACGGTCATACCGTCCAGGAGGGTTCGAGGTCGACGACGTCCCCGGTCAGGGCCTCCACGTCGGCCTGGATCTGGGCGCGCAGCGAGAGTCGCTCGACCCGTTCCTGGCGGTACTTGCCGTGCTCGGCGGCCGCGTGCCACATGGACAGCACCAGGAACTCCCGGCCCGGGGCCTCGCCGAACAGCCCCCGGACCATGCCCGGCGAGCCCGCCATGGCCGGATTCCACACCTTCTCCTGCATGAGCGCGAAGTGGTCGACCCGGCCCTCGCGCACCCGGGTGTGGGCGACCCGGACGACGTCGGCGTCGGTGAAGCGCGGCTCGAAGCCGGTCTTCACGTCGAAGCGGTGGTCGAAGAGGGTGGCGCGCAGGTCGGTGTACGTGCCGTTCTGGGCGGCGGCGAGCCGGTCGTGCGCCCGTGCCATGAAGGAGTCGTAGAAGGAGCGGCTCTCCCAGAACGTGAAGACGTGCGCGACCCCCTGCCGGCCCCGGCTCCAGCCGCCGCCCTGGCCCCGGAAACCCGGTTCTCCCGGCAGCCCCGCCCATTTGCGCTGCCCGCGCTCGAACCCGCGTCGGTCCGTCACCGTGCAGCGAATCCACTTGACCAGCACGGCGCCATCGTACGGTCCCGACACGGCCCGGGTCAGTCCTCGGCCTGATGGATCGCGACCAGTTCCGCGGTCTCCCGCTCGGACAGGCGGAGACCGAACTCCCGGTCGAGTACGGCGGCGAGCTCGTCGGCGCCCACCACCTGCTCCTCGGTTCGCCCGTCGGGGTACAGGGAGGTGAGACGGCTCCCGACCAGGGCCCGGCGGACGTGCTGGCCGGGGTACTGGACGACGACCCTCCCCACGAAGGAGGAAGCGGGGTGGGAGGAGCTGTAGTGGTTCAGCACGACGTAGTCGACGGGGTGGTAGGGCTGCGGCGAGAACGCGTACAGGTCGCGCCACCGCCCCGCGCGCAGCGCGCACAGGACGAGGACGCCGCCCGCCTCTCCGCGCACGCGGAAGCTCCACTCCCCCTGGCGCACCACGGTGCCGGGCCGCCGGAGCGGGACGGGCTCCGTGGGACCCGCGTAACCGAACCCCGCGTCGCACAGCCACGGTTTCCCGTCGACGGTGGCCACGAGGACCGCGTGCGTCACCGCGAGCAGGGCGTCACCGCGCGTGCGGTTGCGGGCACCGCGCCCGGAGACCTCGAAGCCGATCCGCTCCAGGGCGGCGGCCAGCAGCGAGTTCTGCTCGTAGCAGTACCCGCCGCGACGGGAGTGCACGATCTTGGCCTCGATCGCCTTGACGTCCAGCCCGACGGGGCGGCCGAGCGCGACGTCCAGGTTCTCGAAGGCGACCGCGGCGGTGTGGGCCCGGTGCACTGCGTACAACGTCGGGAGGTCCGGGCGGAGTTCCCCGCCCGCCGGCCCGCCCTCGTACCCGATCCGCGCCAGGTACGCGTCCAGATCCAGTTCGTCACCGCTCCACATGGCTCCCCCACTCCGACGGGGGCGCGATCTCCACGCGGCCCCCCACCATGATCGGCCACCGGCGGGGGAACTCGATTCGCATGATCGAGTCCCTGAGCGTGCCACCGGTCGCCGGCCGCGGCGAACCCTTTGGCCGTACCGCACGACGAAGGGGACCGGCCCGAGGCCGGTCCCCTTCGTGAGCTGCTGGTCAGCTACCCGTGCGGGCTACGCCGGACGGCGCGTCCGACACGGTGCCGCCCGGTGTCAGCTGCAGCCGCTGGTGGAACCGCAGCCCTCGCAGATGTAGCAGGAGCCGGCGCGCTGCATCTTCGTACCGCAGGAGAAGCAGAGCGGGGCGTCGGCGGAGACGCCGAGCTGCATCTCGACCAGTTCTGCGTTGCTGTGAGCCGTCTTCGGAGCCGGGACCGGGGCGACCGCGACCGGCTTCGGCGTGGAGGGCACCGCGGCCAGCGGAGCGGACTGGGCCAGGGCCTCGGTGTCCATCTGCTCCTCGAGCGCCTCGTACGAGCCGGTCTCCAGGTGGCGCTGACGCTCCTCGGCGGAGTGGATGCCGAGGGCCGAACGGGTCTCGAAGGGCAGGAAGTCGAGCGCCACGCGGCGGAAGATGTAGTCGACGATCGACTGCGCCATCCGCACGTCCGGGTCGTCCGTCATGCCGGCCGGCTCGAAGCGCATGTTCGTGAACTTCGAGACGTACGTCTCCAGCGGGACGCCGTACTGCAGACCGACCGAGACGGCGATCGAGAAGGCGTCCATCATGCCCGCGAGGGTCGAGCCCTGCTTGGACATCTTCAGGAACACCTCGCCGAGACCGTCGTCCGGGTAGGAGTTGGCCGTCATGTAGCCCTCGGCGCCGCCGACGGTGAAGGAGGTGGTGATCCCCGGGCGGCCCTTCGGGAGGCGCTTGCGGACGGGGCGGTACTCGATGACCTTCTCGACCGCGGCGCGGATGGTCTCCTCGGCCTTCTCGGTGACCTCGGTCTTCTCGGCTTCCTTCTTCTTCGCGGAGAGGGGCTGGCCGACCTTGCAGTTGTCGCGGTAGATCGCGAGCGCCTTGACGCCCATCTTCCACGCCTCGAAGTAGATCTCCTCGATCTCCTCGACGGTCGCCGTCTCCGGCATGTTGACCGTCTTCGAGATCGCGCCGGAGATCCAGGGCTGGATCGCGGCCATCATGCGGACGTGGCCCATCGCGGAGATGGAACGCTCGCCCATGGCGCAGTCGAACACCGAGTAGTGCTCGGTCTTCAGGCCCGGGGCGTCGACGACCACGCCGTGCTCGGCGATGTGGGAGACGATCGCCTCGATCTGCTCCTCCTGGTAACCCAGGCGGCGCAGGGCCTGCGGAACGGTGCCGTTGACGATCTGCATCGAGCCGCCGCCGACGAGCTTCTTGAACTTGACCAGGGCCAGGTCCGGCTCGACACCGGTGGTGTCACAGGACATCGCGAGACCGATGGTGCCGGTCGGCGCGAGGACGGAGGCCTGCGCGTTGCGGAAGCCGTTCTTCTCGCCGAGGCGCAGGACGTCCTGCCAGGCCTCGGTGGCCGCGGCCCAGATGGAGTTGTCCAGGTCCTCGGTGCGCGGGGCGACGGCGTTGGCGTCGGCGTGCTGCTTCATGACGCGCTTGTGCGATTCGGCGTTGCGGGCGTAGCCGTCGTACGGGCCGACGATGGCGGCCAGCTCGGCGGAGCGCTTGTACGCGGTGCCGGTCATCAGCGAGGTGATCGAGGCGGCGAGGGTGCGGCCGCCGTTCGAGTCGTACGCGTGGCCGGTGGCCATCAGCAGGGCGCCGAGGTTGGCGTAGCCGATGCCCAGCTGACGGAAGGCGCGGGTGTTCTCGCCGATCTTCTGCGTCGGGAAGTCCGCGAAGCAGATGGAGATGTCCATCGCGGTGATGACGAGCTCGACGACCTTGGCGAAGCGCTCGGCGTCGAAGGACTGGTTGCCCTTGCCGTCGTCGTTGAGGAACTTCATGAGGTTGAGCGAGGCGAGGTTGCAGGACGTGTTGTCCAGGTGCATGTACTCGCTGCACGGGTTCGACGCGGTGATGCGGCCGGACTCGGGGCAGGTGTGCCAGTTGTTGATCACACCGTCGTACTGGATGCCCGGGTCGGCGCAGGCCCACGCGGCCTCGGCGAGCTTGCGGAAGAGCGCCTTGGCGTCGACCTTCTCGATGATCTCGCCGGTCATGCGGGCCCGCAGGCCGAACTCGGTGCCGTTCTCGACGGCCGTCATGAACTCGTCGTTCACGCGGACGGAGTTGTTGGCGTTCTGGTACTGGACGGACGTGATGTCGTCGCCGCCCAGGTCCATGTCGAAGCCCGCGTCGCGCAGGGCGCGGATCTTCTCCTCTTCCTTCACCTTGGTCGCGATGAAGTCCTCGACGTCCGGGTGGTCCACGTCCAGGACGACCATCTTGGCCGCGCGGCGGGTGGCGCCGCCCGACTTGATCGTTCCTGCGGAGGCGTCGGCGCCGCGCATGAAGGAGACCGGGCCGGAGGCGTTGCCGCCGGAGGAGAGGAGCTCCTTGGAGGAGCGGATGCGGGAGAGGTTCAGGCCGGCGCCGGAGCCGCCCTTGAAGATCATGCCCTCTTCCTTGTACCAGTCGAGGATCGACTCCATGGAGTCGTCGACGGCCAGGATGAAGCAGGCGGAGACCTGCTGCGGCTGGGGCGTGCCGACGTTGAACCAGACCGGGGAGTTGAAGCTGAAGATCTGGTGCAGAAGGGCGTAGGTGAGCTCGTGCTCGAAGATCTCCACGTCGGCGGGCGAGGCGAAGTAGTCGAAGTCCTCGCCGGCCTTCGTGTACGTCTTCACGATCCGGTCGATGAGCTGCTTCAGACCGGTCTCGCGCTGCGCGGTGCCGACCGCGCCGCGGAAGTACTTGCTGGTGACGATGTTCACCGCGTTCACCGACCAGAAGTCGGGGAACTCGACGCCGTGCTGCTCGAAGTTGACCGAGCCGTCGCGCCAGTTGGTCATGACGACGTCACGGCGCTCCCAGCTCACCTCGTCGTACGGGTGCACGCCGGGGGTGGTGTGGATGCGCTCGATCCGCAGGCCGCCCTTGGCAGCCTTGGTCCCCTTGGCGCGGGAACCACGTGCCGAGCCGCTCGCCGTCTCTGTCATGCCAGGCCTCCCATATGCGGGCAAAAACGCCCTAATGTGCCAGCGTTATTCCGCGGCACGGTGCTGTGTCTTGTCTCTACGTGTCTTCGCCGGGCCGACCGGCCGCGCCGCGGGGCGAAACGCTCCCCGGGGCAGGCCGTCCGGTCAGTCGGCGGCGGAGGCGGGCACGGGGACCGGAGCGGTCCCACCGGGCTCGCACTCTCGGGGGTGAGGCCGGTGCACGCGGAGTTCCGCGATGGCGGTCTCGAAGTCTTCGAGCGTGTCGAACGCTTTGTAAACGGACGCGAAACGCAGGTACGCGACCAGGTCGAGTTCCTGCAACGGGCCGAGTATGGCCAGACCCACGTCGTGGGTGGTCAGCTCGGCGCTCCCGGTGGCGCGCAACGCCTCTTCGACCCGCTGGCCGAGCTTGGCGAGGGCGTCCTCGGTGACCGGCCGCCCCTGGCACGCCTTGCGCACGCCGGAGATGACCTTGGTACGGCTGAAGGGTTCGGTCACCCCGCTGCGCTTGATCACCATCAGCGAGGCCGTCTCCACCGTCGTGAAACGACGGGAGCAGTCGGGGCACTGACGGCGCCGGCGGATCGACGTGCCGTCGTCCGTGGTGCGACTGTCGACGACGCGGCTGTCGGGGTGCCTGCAGAAGGGGCAGTGCATGGTTCCCTCACCCTCCTTCTCGGCACGGCAGAATCACTTCACGGCGCCCCTCAACGGCGGAGACGGGGCTCTTCCGGGGGCTCGTGAAGCAGCCACCAGCATATGCGATGTCGGGACCCGCGGCGGACCGGGGACCACAACCTCTGGGCGGCCGCGCTCATCCAACCACTAGATCTTGGGTTGTGGGGGATTTTCGCGGCTCCGCGTGTCGCGACGCCCGAAGCACGCGCACGGGGCTTCCCGGTGCCACACTGGGCCCGGCCCGGACGGTGGCGACCCGACCCGGAAGGGTACCGTAAGCACCGGACGCCGAGCCGAACCTTCGTTCGGCAAACCGATCGCCTATACACGTCTCCATATAGCCACGCCGGACGATCTGCGTTTTTTCACTCGAACGTGTGTTTGGCGCAACCTTTCGAAAGCTACTACCGTTGTCCAGCTAGGGAGAACATTTCGAGAGGGGCCGACGTGACCACCACCGCAGACAGTGCCACCATCACTGCCCAGAACCGCTCCCAGAGCCGACTTGAGCCGGTGCATGCCATGAATGACGCAAACCTGAACCCGGAGGCGGAGCCCGTGCGCCCCGCGCGCTCGCTGCCAGGTCGACCTCCAGGCATCCGCGCCGACAGCTCCGGGCTCACGGACCGGCAGCGGAGGGTCATCGAAGTCATCCGCGACTCGGTGCAGCGACGCGGCTACCCGCCGTCGATGCGCGAGATCGGCCAGGCGGTCGGCCTCTCCAGCACCTCGTCGGTCGCCCACCAGCTGATGGCCCTGGAGCGCAAGGGCTTTCTGCGCCGCGACCCGCACCGCCCGCGGGCCTACGAGGTGCGCGGCTCCGACCAGCCGAGCTCGCAGCCCACCGACACCACCGGCAAGCCCGCCGCGTCCTACGTGCCCTTGGTCGGCCGAATCGCCGCCGGCGGTCCGATCCTCGCCGAGGAGTCGGTCGAGGACGTCTTCCCGCTCCCCCGCCAGCTGGTCGGCGACGGTGAACTCTTCGTCCTCAAGGTCGTGGGCGACTCGATGATCGAGGCCGCCATCTGTGACGGCGACTGGGTCACGGTCCGCCGCCAGCCCGTCGCGGAGAACGGCGACATCGTCGCGGCCATGCTCGACGGCGAGGCCACGGTCAAGCGCTTCAAGCGCGAGGACGGCCACGTGTGGCTCCTGCCGCACAACGCCGCGTACCAGCCCATTCCGGGTGACGAAGCGACCATCCTCGGCAAGGTGGTCGCCGTACTGCGTCGGATCTGAATCCGCCGCCTCCATCCAGCCCTGGGACTCACTGCGCCGGTCCCAGGGCTGCTTTGCGTCGTGACCGTCTCCGGGCGGGAGCTACTTCCCGTCCGCCTGGGCGGACGCGTCGATGGCCGCGAGGGAGCGGCGGACCTGGTTGCGGTCCGTGGTGTACCAGAAGTCCGGAAGGGTCGCTCGGAGGAAGCTTCCATACCGGGCGGTGGCCAGCCGGGGGTCCAGCACCGCGACGACGCCCCGGTCGCCCGTGGCCCGTACGAGCCGGCCCGCACCCTGGGCCATCAGCAGGGCCGCGTGCGTGGCGGCCACGGCCATGAAGCCGTTGCCGCCGTGTTCCTCGACCGACTTCTGCCGGGCGCTCATCAGCGGGTCGTCGGGGCGCGGGAACGGGATCCGGTCCATGATCACGAGCTGGCAGCTGGGGCCGGGCACGTCCACCCCCTGCCAGAGGGACAGCGTCCCGAACAGGCAGGTCTTCGGGTCGGCCGCGAACGCCTTGATCAGCTCGCCGAGGGTCTCCTCGCCCTGGAGCAGGATCGGGTTGTCGATCCTCCCCCGCAGTTCCTCGGCCGCCGCCTTGGCTCCGCGCATGGAGGAGAAGAGCCCGAGGGTACGGCCGCCGGCGGCCTCGATCAGTTCCGCCAGCTCGTCGATCATGTCGCCCCGGGTCCCCTCGCGGCCCGGTGTGGCCAGGTGCTTGGCGACGTAGAGGATGCCCTGCTTCGGATAGTCGAAGGGCGAGCCGACGTCCAGGCCCTTCCACTGCGGCACGTCGTCGCCCTCGACCCCCTCCGGGGACAGGCCCATCGAGGCCGCGACCCCGTTGAAGTCGCCGCCGAGCTTGAGGGTCGCCGAGGTCAGGACCACCGAGCGGTCCTCGAACAGCTTCTCGCGCAGCAGGCCGGACACCGAGAGCGGTGCGACACGCAGCGTGGCGCCGAAGCGGTCGTGGCGTTCGTACCAGACGACGTCGTACTCGGAACCGTTGCTGATCCGCTCCGCCACGCTGTGGACGCTCTCCACCGCCGCCAGGGCCTGCTTGCGCACCGCGTCCTCGTCCTGGACCGACTTGTCCCGGGTGGATCCGATCGCGGAGATCACGTTGCGGGCGGCGTCGCGCAGGGCCATCAGCGCGTAGCCGAGGTCCTCGGGGACCTCCTCCAAGCGGCCCGGGAGCGCCAGCTCCATGACCCGCTCGAAGGACTCGGAAGCCGTCTGCAGGGAGTCGGCGGTCTTCTCGTCGACCAGCTTGGCCGCGCGCTTCACGGCCCGGTTGACCTGGCCCGGGGCCAGCTCGCCGGTGGCGACGCCGGTGACCCGGGAGACCAGCTCGTGGGCCTCGTCCACGATCAGCACCTCGTGCTGCGGCAGCACGGGAGCGCCCTCGATGGCGTCGATGGCGAGCAGCGCGTGGTTGGTGACGACCACGTCCGCCAGCTTGGCGCGCTCGCGGGCCGCCTCGGCGAAACACTCCGCGCCGTACGCGCACTTCGTCGCGCCCAGGCACTCGCGGGACGAGACGGAGATCTGCGACCAGGCCTTGTCCGACACGCCCGGTGTCAGGTCGTCGCGGTCGCCGGTCTCCGTCTCGTCCGCCCAGTCGCGCAGCCGCAACAGGTCCTTGCCGAGCTTGCTGGTGGGGGTGGCCGCCTCGAACTGGTCGAAGAGGCCCTCCTCCTCGTCCTGCGGCGCGCCCTCGTGCAGGCGGTGGAGGCACAGGTAGTTGGAGCGGCCCTTGAGCATGGCGAACTGCGGGCGGCGGCGCAGCTGCGGATGCAGCGCCTCCACCGTCCGGGGCAGGTCGCGCTCGACGAGCTGGCGCTGGAGGGCGAGGGTGGCGGTGGCCACGACCACGCGCTCGCCGTGGGCCAGCGCCGGAACCAGGTAGCCGAGGGACTTTCCGGTGCCGGTGCCGGCCTGGATGAGCCGGTGCGAGCTGTCGTCGATCGCCGCGGCGACGGCTTCGGCCATGGCCACCTGGCCGGGACGCTCCGTACCGCCGACGGCGGAGACGGCGGCGTGCAGCAGGTCGGGGAGGGAGGGCTTCGTCATAGCACTCCCAACCCTAAGGGGCGCCACCGACAGCGGCGGCACCGACGAGGATTCACGGGTGGTGGAGGGGATTGGGCACGGTGCCGTGCAGCACGGCGTGCGGACGGTCGGAGCGGTCCCGGTAGCCGTCCTCGTAGAGCCGGTTCCGGTTGAGGCAGAGGCGGCCGATGCGCTCGCCGAGCAGGTCGAAGAGCTCGTAGCGGTCCTTGAGGTCGGGGAACCGGGACTGATAGCGCAGGATCTCCGCCCGTACGAGAGACCAGAACTCGCCCTCCGGGAGGTCGAGCTGGTCATCGCACAGTGCCGCGAGGTAGCGGAAGACGCCGACGAAGAGCCCGGAGTGGATGAACTGGGGCAGGAAGTCGGCGGGCTCGGTGAGCAGGACCGCCCGGACCTCGTCGGGCAGCGGGTCCAGCTCGGGGAGCGGTTCCGCGGTGATGTTGACGTCGTCCACGAAATCCTTGACCGCGAGGCGGACGGGGACGTCGTGCTCGTCGAAGACCACGATGGCGTTCTCGCCGTGCGGGGAGAAGACGGTGCCGTAGCGGTAGAGGAAGTGGAGCAGCGGGGGCAGCAGGGCGTCGAAGAGCCGCTGCAGCCAGACGGCGGGGGGCAGGCCGGACCGGGCGACGAGCTCGGCCGTGAAGGACCGGCCGCGGGGGTCGGTGTGCAGGAGCGAGGCGAGCGTACGGGCGCGCTCGCCCGGCGCGAGGAGGCCGGTCAGGGGCTGGCGCCAGATCGCTCCGAGGAGCTCCTTGTACTGGTACGGAACCTCGGGCAGCTGCTCGTACACGGGGTGGCGGACGGTGACGGTGGCGACCTCGCCGAGCAGGATGACCCGGCACTCGTCACGGAGGAAGGGGTCGGCGTCGCGCACCGAGTGGATCCAGGCGGTGACGGCGGGCGCGGCGAGGGCGAGCTCGGTGGGCAGGCCCCGCCAGACCATGGTGTTGAAGACGGACAGCGGGAGCTTGACGCTGTGGCGGTCGGGGCGGCTGAGGTTGAGGAAGGTGCGGATCGACTGCTGGGGCAGGCGGACGTCGGAGTCGGCGGGGAGCGGGACGAGGGACCCGGACGCGAGGGCGGGGGCGAAAAGGGGGAGGACGACCTCGTCCCACTGCCAGGGGTGGACGGGGAGGTAGAGGTAGCGGACCGGGTCCAGGCCCCGGTCGCGCAGGGTCCGGTCGAAGGCGGCGCGGGTGGCGGGGTCCAGTTCCCCCGCATAGAGGCGTTCGGGGTCCTCGACGCCGGCGGTGCCACGGTAGGCGGCGAGCGAGGTGTGGGCGGCGAGCCAGGGCAGCCGCTGCCGGGTGCGGGCCTCGGGAGCCCATGCGGCGGCATCGGAGGCGGAGAGTCCGATGCGGCCCTTGTTGAGGACGAGCCAGGGGTGCCCGGTCTGGTGGCCTTCGAGGGCGGCGTAGTCGAGGTCGGCGAGGGCGTCCGCGGTGAGCGCGGTGTGGGCGATCCGCGCGTCGGCGGAGAGGGTGGCGCTGAGCTCGCGGACGAGGTGGCCGAGGGTGGGCCCGTCGAGCCGGAGGAGGGCTCGGGCGCGGATGAGGAAGGCGTACGGGTCCCCGAAGGAGGTCGGAGGCTGCTCGGAGGGCGGGGCCGGGGTGAGGGTGATGGAGTCCGGGTCGACCTGCCAGCTGCCGTACGCGCGGCGGCGGGCGCGGAAGGCGAGGGTGCCGCCGTCGTCGAGGGGCAGGGTCCAGGCGTCGCCGGTGGCGGACGGTGTGGCGGCCGGGGCGGGGAGCGGGGAGGCGACCGTGGAGGGTGACGGGGCGGGAGCCGGGACCGGGGTGACGATTTCCTCGTAGGCGAACTCGGCGAGCATCTTGGCGAGCAGCCGTCGGGCGGCGGAGGCCCAGATGACGCGGGTGAGCTCGGGAGGGGTGCGGGGGTCCTGGGGAGACGGCGGCACGGAGGGTTCCGCGGAGTCGGGGGCAACGGGGAGATTCGGCACGGGACTCCTCGAAGATCGGGAACTTTGCTGCGTCGCGCAGAGTTTTCGAAGGGAGAGGGGTGAGCGGGTGAGGGTCACCGGGAGACGCGGGGCGGCATTCAGAGGAGATTGCGCAGCGCCCGCTCCCGGACCATCAGAGCCGCCCGCTTCTCGGGAAGGTCGATTTCCGCGGAGCAGCGGAAGCCGGAGTTCAGGAAGGCTGTGACGGAGGGGGTGTTTCGGATGTCCGGTTCGGCGATGACCCGCGTGCAGCGGGGGCGGTTGTCCAGGACGAGGTCGGCGACGGCGCGCAGCAGGGTGGTGCCGAGACCGCGGCCGCGGTTCGTGCCGTCTCCGATGAGCAGGTGGATACCCGTGTCGTGGGACCGCGCCGGGTAGTGCCGGGCGAGCGGGTCGAGGTCGGCCCGGTAGATCTCCCAGTAGCTCATCGGCGTGCCGTCGAGGAGGCCCAGGCAGGGGATGCTGCTGCTGTCCCCGTCCAGCTGGGGCCGCAGGTGGGCGGCGATGACGGCGGCGGGGCCGGCGAGCTGCCAGTACGCGTTGACCTCGGGGTCGTTCATCCAGCGGGTGAGGAGTTCGAGGTCCCGGGCCGGGCGTACGGGTTCGAGCCGGAAGGCTCCGGCCGGGGTGGTGGTGCTGCCCCAGGCTGCCGGGGAGTCGAGGAGGTCCGCCTCGGCGAGCAGGGGCAGCAGCTGGGCGGTGCGGCGGGGTGCGCCGATGCGGCCGATTCCGTGGGTGGTCGCCGTGTCCGCGGGGTGCGTGGAGGTGTCGGTGGAGGGCATCGGGGGCTCTTCTCCGCGTCGGTGGTGGCGTGTCAGTCGTGAAGGGGGTTGGCGATGGTGACGTAGACGGACTGGGTGTCGACGGGGCCGACGAGTTCGTCGAGGCCGCCCAGGCGGGTCAGCAGGTTCGCCTTGCACCGCAGGGTGGGTGAGTCGAGGAGCCGCGCGGGGAGCGGGCCGAGGCCCGCGGCCTTGCCGAGAAAGCGCCGGAAGGCGGCGAGGAGGACGCGTTCGTCAGCGAGTTGCTGGGATCCGAAGGCGCCGATCAGCCCGAGCACGTTGTTGATGCCGAGGTAGTAGGCGAAGCGTTCGTCGGTGACGGCGTCGGAGACGAAGGTGTCGCTGGCGCCGCCGATGCCGGGGAGCCGGTGCTCCAGTTCCGCGCGGTGGGACTCGCGGAAGTAGTAGCCCTGGTTGTCGCGGTAGCGGCCGCCGACCGGCCAGCCCGCCGGGTCGAGGAGGACCAGGGTGTTCTGCTGGTGCGCTTCGAGGGCGATTCCGGCGAGGGCGTCGAAGGCGAGGACCGGCAGGACCACGTGGTCGAGGTAGCGCAGGAACCACTCGGCGGCGACGGCGGACGTGGTGTGCCCGGTGCTGGCGGCGAGGCCGCGGACGATGTCGGCGAGCCGTGAGCGCATGCCGGTCCGGCCCGGCCACGGGCGGGGGGAGGTCAGCGCGGCGACGCAGACGGCGTCGTCGCCGGAGCGGAAGGGGTTGTGGCGCAGCAGGGCGTCGAGGCCGGGCACGGGCGTGCCGTCGGGTGCGTCGACGGCGACCCAGGCGGGGTCGCGCACGATGTCGAATCCGGGGTGGGCCGCCTGCCACTGCTCGGCGAGGCCGGTGCGGAGCAGCCGGTGCACCTCGACGCCGCGGTGCAGTTCCTTGCGGAGGTTTTCGCGGCGGGAGTTGGTGATGCGCAGGCCCAGGGAGAGCTTGAGCATCGCCGGGGCCCCGGGTCGGTGCACGGTGCGGACGGAGGAGGTGGGGTACCAGGGGGCGCCGTAGGGGCCCAGGTCGTGCAGGAGTCCCGCGTCGTGGAGTGCCGCGACGGCGGGGCGCTGGAGCAGGTCGCGGGCCTGCCAGGGGTGCAGGGGAAGGGGGGCGGCGCCCTCGGGGAGCGGGAGTCCGGGGACGAGCCGGCCCAAGAGGCGGGCGGCCGAGACCGGGCGGCCGCTCTCGGTCCAGGCGGAGTCGGTGACCAGGGCGGACGGGGCGACCGCGAACCAGTGGAGGGGGAAGGAGCCGTGGAGTTCGGGTGAGTAGCGGCGTACCTCGGCCTCGGAGAGTCCTTCGCGGCTCTTCGGGTCCGGCTGGAGGGGGTGGCCGAGGAGGAGGGACTGTTCGGCGGTGAGGAAGCGGTCCTCTCCGACGGGGGCGGGGGCGGCGGGGCGTTCCCTCCGGTCGGCGATGAACTCGGCGGTGTGGCGCACCGAGTCGGCGACCCGGCCGACGAGGTCGGCGCTGACGGTACGCGCGGCGGTGGCTGTGCGAGTCCCGGTTGCGTCGGCGGGCGCGCTGGGGCCGGCGGCGCCCTCGCGGGCGAGGAGTGCGGCGAGGGTGACGGCGTCCACGGCGGGGGCGTCGGTGGGCGCTCCTTCGAGCCGGGCCGCGGCGAAGCGGTGCCAGCCGGACGCCGACCAGTGGCGGACGGTGACGAGCAGAGCCGTGCCGGATGCGGGGAGGGGTACGCGCAGGGGGGCGCCGGCCGTGCCGTCGGGCCGGGCGACTCCCGCTTCGCGGATCCAGCACCGGAGGAGGTTCTCCACGGTTGCCGTATCGGCGACGGCGGCCGGGTCGGCTTGGTCCAACGGGTCTGCCCACATGGTCCGTTCCCCTCCGGCCAGCCCCGTCCACGAGGCCCGCTGTCGGGGCGTGCCGTCGTTCTGGCGCGGCACGGTGGCCTGGCCGGCGGGGGACGGGTCGGCGGGCTCGTGCACCTGCCGGGCACGCGCGGCCCCCGTACCGGCCGCCGGCTCCTCCGCGCCGGAGGGCAGCCCCTGCTGCTCGGGGCGCCGGGGCTCGGCCGTCGCGTCGGCGCGGTCCGGGTCCACGGGGCCGTTCAGCTGCTGCGGGGAGGAGCCGGACGATTCCGCCGCCTGCACCGCGGGGGCGGGCTCGACCTCGGCGTCGTCCGCCACGGGACCGGAGTGCGTGGGGGCGGAGCGCTGCCACGTGGAGAGGGCGGGGGGTTCCTTCGAACCCTCCGAACCGGGCCGGGCGGGAAGGGCCGGAAAGGGCGGGCGCTCGGAGGCGACCCAGGAGAGTCCCGGGCCGGGGGCGGTCGGCGGTAGTTGCGGGGTGTCCACGACCTGGCCGGGCTCACCCGTCTCCGCGGCACGGAGCCTGTCCGGGGAAGGGACGAGCAGGTCGGCCGGCGTCTCTGCCGACACGGGCGGAGCGGGTGGGACCAGATGCCGTACCGGCGCCGCCGGGGTCCACCAGGCCGACTCCGGTCCAGCCGACGCCGCCGCCGAGGGCACCGTGGTGGACGAGGGCTGCTGCCCCGCCGAGACCGCCGACCTGTGCCCGTTCGGCGAAGCCGCCCGGGCAGGAGGCGTCGCCGACACCGGCGCCGGGGGCGCCGTCGCCGCCGGAACAATCGGTTCTGCTGATGCCTTCGAGACAACCGGTACCGCAGGGTTCCCCGGGGTGGCCGGTGCGGGCCATGCCCTCCCGTGTGGTGGAGTCGGCGCGCCGGGTGTCGGCGGGGCGCCCTCGACCGGGCGGGGGCGCTGGGCATTCCCGGCCGCGACCGGGAGCGAAGCCAAGAGCGCGTCCACCGCCGAAGGGAGGGACGCGGACGTGCGGGGTGCCGTGGCCGTGCCGGGCACCGTGGCCGAGGACGAAGACACGGCTGGGGCTGCGGCCGAGGTCGGATCGGCCGGGGCGTGCGAGGCGGACGGCAGCGGCGCCGAGGCCTGCGGTACGCCCGGGAGCGCGGCGCCCTGCGGTGCGTCCGGGGCCGCAGTCGGGGCCTGCGGGACGGTCGAGGTCGGGTCGGCCGGGGCGTGCGGGACGGCCGACGGCGGCGCCGGGGCCTGCCGGACGGCCGACGGGCCCGCCGGGGCCTGCGGTACGCCCGGGAGCACGGCGCCCTGCGGGGCGTCCGGGGACGCAGTCGGGGCCTGCGGGACGGTCGGAAGTTGCGTCGCAGCCGACGGCGCCTCCGGGAAAGCCGTCGGGGGCGCGGCCGCTGCCGGGGGTGGGAGTGGCGTGGGGTACGCGGTGGTGTTCGGGAACGTGGGGCCGGCCGGGAACGCCGGCGGGGGCGGCTGGTGGGGGTCGGGCATCGCGGGTCCTCCGGGTGCGGTCAGCGGGGCCGGCGGGCGGCGGCCGGGATGGCGTCGGCCAGGCGGTCGAGGACCGCCGAGGCCTGCTCGTCGGTCAGGGTCAGCGGCGGCAGCAGCCGGACCACGGCGGAGTGGCGGCCGCCGAGTTCGACGATCAGCCCCCGGTCCAGGCACTCCTGGCGGACGGCCGCGGCCAGCGCGGGCGCGGCGGTCCCCGTGTCGGGGTCGACGAGTTCGACGCCGATCATCAGGCCGCGGCCCCGGACCTCCCCGACGCAGGGGTGGGCCGGAGCCAGCCCGCTCAGGGCCGACGTCATCCGCTCCCCGAGGACCGCCGCGCGCTCGGCCAGGCGGTTCTCGCGTACGTAGGCGAGCGTGGCCGTACCGGCGGCCATGGCCAGCTGGTTGCCGCGGAAGGTTCCGGCGTGGGCGCCGGGCGGCCACACGTCCAGGTCGCCCCGGTAGACCACCACGGCCAGCGGGAGGCTGCCGCCGATGGCCTTGGACAGGACCATGACGTCGGGCACCACTCCGGCGTGGTCGACGCCCCAGAAGGCGCCGGTACGGCCCACCCCGGTCTGCACCTCGTCGGCGATCAGCGGGATCCCCCGGGCGGCGGTGATCTCCCGCATGCGACGCAGCCACGCGTCGGGGGCCGGGAGGACCCCGCCCTCGCCCTGTACGGGTTCCACGATCATCCCGGCGGGGGCGGGCACCCCGCCCTTGGGGTCGTCCAGCAGGTTCTCCGTCCAGCGGGCGCCGAGTTCGGCTCCCTCGGGGCCGCCGACGCCGAACGGGCAGCGGAGGTCCTGCGGGTACGGCAGGCGCGTCACCCGTACGTCCGGTGCGCCGCCCGAGGCGCCCAGGGCCCCGGCGGTCATGCCGTGGTAGGCCCCGGTGAAGGCGAGCAGCCCGTGGCGCCCGGTCGCGACGCGGACCAGCTTGAGGGCGGCCTCGACGGCGTCCGTCCCGGCGGGACCGCAGAACTGGATGCGGGCGTCCGCGGCCAGCGCAGGGGGGAGGTTGGCGAACAGCTCGGTGGTGAAGGCGTCCTTGACCGGGGTCGCGAGGTCGAGCACGTGCAGCGGGGCGCCCGAGTCCAGCACGCCCCGGATGGCTTCGAGCACCACCGGGTGGTTGTGCCCGAGGGCCAGCGTGCCCGCGCCGGAGAGGCAGTCGAGGTAACGCCGCCCGTCGGCGCCCTCGATGGTCAGCCCCCGGGCGCGCACCGGGACGATGGGCAGGGAGCGCGCGTACGTCCGGGCCGCGGACTCCCGCTGCGCCTGCCGCCGCAGGATGCCCTCCCCCGCGACGGTCCCGCCGGGACTCGCCCCGGACCCGCCGCAATCCGCCGGACCGGCATGAGCCCCGGCCGCGGGCGCCCGTACGCCCTGTGCGGGCACCTGCGGGGGAAGTTGTGCCGCGGCCGCAGCCGCCGCAGGCTCGGTCAAAGCCACGAGTGTCGGTCCTCCCGCACGGATTGCCCTTCCGGATCGCGCCTCGAACATGAACGCTGCTCCCCCATCCCCCGTACGTACCAACGACGATGACGGCGGCGGATCACGGGTGGGCCCAAGATCCTTGCCCGGTACGGGCCGAGCGCCGGGAACCGCGGCCCCGGGCTGTGTCGTCATGGGCGGCAGCGGCATAGTGGGGTGCGGTACTCCACACCTCGAAAGAACTTCAGGGGGACGAAAAGACATGCGACCGAACCGACCGGTCACCGCGATCCTGTGCGCGGCCGCGTTCGCGCTGACCGCCTCGGCCTGCGGCCCCGGCGACGCGGAGGCCGGCGGCGACGCCAAGCCGACCGTGGCGGCGACCCTGCCGGGCACGGACGGGATCCAGATCCCGGACCATCTCAGGCAAAAGCTCAAGGAGCACGGCTTCGACCTGGAGAAGTGGAAGGGGGGCGAGTGGAAGAACTGGAAGAGGGAGGACTGGCTCCGCGAGGCGGGCGACTACGTCAACCCGATCATCGAGGGTCTGTGGGACTCCGACCGGATGCGTGACGCCGAGCAGCCGCAGCGCCCGTCCGTCGATCCGGACGCCGGCAAGGACCAGGGCGTCACCGACCCGGCTCCGGCCGCGGTTGCCGCCAAGCCCGCGGTCGCGCCGTACCACAAGAGCGTTCCGGAGGCCGGCAAGGTCTTCTTCGACGGGCCCGAGGGTTCGATGGTCTGCTCCGCGACCGTGGTCAAGGACCCGGCGCGTCCCGGCAAGTCCAACATGGTCTGGACGGCGGGCCACTGCGTGCACGCGGGCAAGGCCGGCGGCTGGTACCGCAACATCGCCTTCGTCCCGTCCTACAACAACGCCGGCAAGCCGGCCGCGCAGCTCAAGGGCGCGCCCCGCGAGCAGGTGGCCCCGTTCGGCGTCTGGTGGAGCGACTGGGCGCAGACCTCCGACCAGTGGATCGCGAACGGCGGCCCGACCGGCGGCGCGGGTGCCCCGTACGACTTCGCGGTGCTCCACGTGACCCCCGAGGCGGGCAGCGGCAAGTCCCTGGAGGAGACCGTCGGTTCGGCGCTCCCGGTGGAGTTCAACGCCCCGGCCGTGCCGAAGGTCGCGGGCATCACCGCCACGGGCTACCCGGCGGCGGCTCCGTTCGACGGCCAGAAGGCCTACCAGTGCGCGGACAAGCCGGGACGGCTGTCCCTGAACGCGGCCGACCCCGTGATGTACCGCATCGGCTGCACCATGACCGGCGGTTCCTCGGGCGGCGGCTGGATCGCGTCCGGCGCGGACGGCAAGCCGGCGCTGGTGTCGAACACCTCGATCGGCCCGGTCAAGGCGGGCTGGCTGGCAGGCCCCCGGCTGGGTCCGGAGGCGAAGGGCATCTTCAACGCCGTGAGCGGCAAGTTCAAGTAGTCGACGACCGACGGCCGACAGCCGATCGCCACGGGCCGCCAGCCGCTAGCCGCCTGCCGCCAGCCGACGAGCGGGTGCACGCGGCCGGCCCGGGCGCCGTGTGCCCGCCGTCGCGGAGAACGGCTGAGGGCCCCCTGCGGTGCAGGGGGCCCTCAGCCGTTCTCGCGTCGCGTGGCCGGTCAGACCCGCCGACGCGTCACTGCTTCGCCAGCGCGTACGGCGCCAGGTCGGAGGCCAGCTCCGGGTGGACCCGTGCCTTCAGCAGGGTGCCCTCCGGGGTGTGCTCCTCGGAGATCACCTCGCCCTCGGCGTGCGCCTTGGCGACCAGCGAGCCGAGGGTGTACGGCACCATGGCCTCCACCTCCACCTCGGGCCGCGGCAGCTCGGAGTCGATGAGCGCGAGGAGCTCCTCGATGCCCATGCCCGTGCGGGCCGACACCGCGATGGAGTGGCGCTCGATCCGCAGCAGCCGCTGCAGGACGAGCGGGTCCGCCGCGTCCGCCTTGTTGATCACGACGATCTCGGGCACGTTCACCGCGCCGACCTCGCGGATCACCTCGCGCACCGCCGCCAGCTGCTCCTCCGGCGCCGGGTGCGAGCCGTCCACGATGTGCAGGATGAGGTCGGCGTCGCCGACCTCCTCCATCGTGGAGCGGAACGCCTCGACGAGGTGGTGGGGCAGATGCCGGACGAAGCCGACCGTGTCGGCCAGGGTGTAGACCCGGCCGCTGGGCGTCTCGGCCCGGCGCACGGTCGGGTCGAGGGTGGCGAACAGCGCGTTCTCCACCAGCACGCCCGCGCCCGTGAGGCGGTTGAGCAGCGAGGACTTTCCGGCGTTGGTGTAGCCGGCGATGGCGACCGAGGGCACCTTGTTGCGGCGCCGTTCCTGCCGCTTGATGTCACGGCCGGTCTTCATCTCCGCGATCTCCCGGCGCATCTTCGCCATCTTCTCGCGGATCCGTCGCCGGTCGGTCTCGATCTTGGTCTCACCGGGGCCGCGGGTGGCCATGCCGCCACCGCCGCCGCCGCCCATCTGCCGGGACAGCGAGGCGCCCCAGCCGCGCAGGCGCGGAAGCATGTACTGCATCTGCGCGAGTGCGACCTGCGCCTTGCCCTCACGGGACTTGGCGTGCTGGGCGAAGATGTCCAGGATGAGGGCGGTCCGGTCGACCACCTTGACCTTGACGACGTCTTCGAGGGCGATGAGCTGGCCGGGGCTGAGCTCGCCGTCGCAGACGACGGTGTCGGCCCCGCTCTCCATCACGATGTCGCGCAGCTCCCGCGCCTTGCCGGAGCCGATGAAGGTGGCCGGGTCGGGCTTGTCGCGACGCTGGATCACACCGTCGAGTACGAGGGCGCCCGCGGTCTCGGCGAGGGCCGCCAGCTCCGCGAGGGAGTTGTCCGCGTCCGTCGCCGTGCCCGAGGTCCAGACACCGACGAGCACGACGCGCTCCAGGCGCAGCTGCCGGTACTCGACCTCGGTGACGTCTTCGAGCTCGGTGGAGAGGCCGGCCACGCGGCGCAGGGCCGCGCGCTCGGAGCGCTCGAACTGCTCGCCGTCCCGGTCTCCGTCGATCTGGTGGCTCCAGGCGACGTCCTCTTCCATCAGGGCGTCGGCCCGAAGGCTTTCGGTGAAGCTCGGCGAGTCCGGCACGTCCTGTGCGTCCCGCGCGTCCTGGGAAGGGGAAGAGGAGGAGGTCATTGGATCCTTACGTCGATTTCGTATGCGTCGGCCGCGGCCCGTGGAACGCGTACCGCGCGTGCCGTCACGTTGTCACGGCACACTGCCACGTTCAACGTGTCACACCGCCGGGGGATTCCCCGAACGGCCCCGTCGATGGTGACATGCCCGCTCCACCCCGGTCACACGCTTTTCGGAGTGCCCCAGTCGGGGTGCCCGGGCATCGCCGGGGTCGTCGTCCCGTACAGCCACGGCTCCAGGAAGGGTCCGAGGTCCCGGCCCGCCTCCCGGGAGGCCAGGCGTACGAAGTCCGCCGTGCCCGCGACCCCGTCCCGGTGCTCCGCCACCCAGCGGCGCTGGATCCGGTCGAAGGCCGCGGTGCCGATCTCCTGGCGCAGCGCGTACAGGATCAGTGCGGCGCCGTCGTAGACCACCGGCCGGAACAGCCCGATCTTCTCTCCGGGGGCGGCGGCCTTCGGGGCGGCCGGGGGGCCGCCCGCGGCCCGCCACTGGTCGGAGCGCTGGTACGCCTCGCGCATGCGCCGTTCCAGGGAGTACTTCCCGAGGCCGTCGGCGTACAGCGCCTCGTACCAGGTGGCGTGGCCCTCGTTGAGCCACAGGTCGGACCAGGTGCGCGGGCTCACGCTGTCGCCGAACCACTGGTGGGCCAGCTCGTGGACCATCACGGACTCGACGTACCAGTCGGGGTAGCCCTCCCCGGAGAACAGGCTGTGCTCGAAGAGGGAGAGGGTCTGGGTCTCCAGCTCGAACCCGGTGGTGGCCCGGGCGATCAGCACGCCGTAGTTCTCGAAGGGGTAGCGCCCGACCCGCTCCTCCATCCACGCGACGTGGCCCGCGGTCTTCTTCAGCCAGGGGGCCAGCCGCTCCCGGTCGGCGGCGGGCACCACGTCGCGCAGCGGCAGCCCGTGCGGTCCGGTGCCGTGGACGACGGCGGAGCGGCCGACCGATACCTGGGCCAGCTCGGTGGCCATCGGGTGCAGGGTCCGGTACGTCCAGGTCGTCGCGGAGCCGGCCCGGCGGGCGGGGAGGGCGCCCGGGATCCCGTTGGCCACGGCCGTGAGCCCGGCCGGGGCGGTGATCCGGAAGGTGAAGAACGCCTTGTCGGCGGGGTGGTCGTTGCAGGGGAAGACGCGGTGGGCGGCGTCGGCCTGGTTGGCCATGGCCAGGCCGTCCTCGGTGGGGACCCAGCCGCCGTCGCCCCGTCCGCGCGGGTCGCTGGTGTGCCGGACGGTGATGTGCAGCGGTCCGCTGCCCGCCACCGGCCGCGCGGGGGTCAGCACGAGGTCCTCCCCCGCGCTTTCGAACCGGGCCGGCTCCCCGTTGACCTCGACGGAGGCCACTTTTCCGTGGGTGAAGTCCAGGTTGATCCGCTCCATCGGCCGCAGGGCCCGTGCGTTGATCACGGTGACGGCGTCGAGCGGGGTGCGGTTGTCCTTGTACGTGAAGGACAGGTCGTACGAGAGCACGTCGTACCCGGGGTTCCCGAGCTCCGGGAACAGCCGGTCGCCGATGCCCAGCGGCGCCGGCGGGGGCAGCACGGCGGCGACGAGGGTCAGGGAGGCCGCGGCGAGCAGGGCGGCGCGCAGGCGCGGGGAGGTGAGCTGCATCCACCACCGCTTACCAGCGCCCGCCGCACGGCCGCGAACGGCGCGCGACGGAGCCACCCGAACGGGTCGGCCCGGTGGGGGCAGCCGCTACGCCCGGCTGACGTCGTAGACCCCCGGCACGTCCCGCATCGCCCGCATCAGCGCGGCCAGGCCCGTCGCGTCGGGCAGCTGCAGGGTGTACGTGTGGCGGACGCGCTGTTCGACCGGGGGTTCGACGGTCGCGGAGACGACCTCGACCCCCTCGCGGGCGATGGCCTCGGTGAGGTCGGCCAGCAGGTGCGGGCGGCCGAACGATTCGGCGAGGAGGGTGACCCGGCAGTCCGCGGTGGCCCGCCAGTGCACGGCGACGGAGGTGCGGCCCACCGCGCGCATCCGGGCCACCGCGGCACACTGCACGCGGTGCACGGTGACGGCGCCGCCCCGGACCACGAACCCGGCGACCGCGTCGGGCGGCACCGGGGTGCAGCAGCCGGCGAGGCGCACGGGGGCGTCGGGCAGGTCGGCGACGGCGTTGCCCCCGCCGCCCCGGGCGCCGACCACGGACAGTGGCGCGCGGGCGGCCGAGGTCGGGGCTGTGGCCGGGTCGGGGTGGGCCTGGAGCCAGCTGCTGATGGCGATCCGGGCGGCCGGGGTCCGCGCGTGGTCGAGCCACTCGGCGGCGGGCCCCGAGGAGGCGTCGTGCGCGAGCAGCAGCTGCACGGTGTCGCCGTCGGAGAGGGGGGAGGAGAGCGAGGTGAGGCGCCCGTTGACCCGGGCGCCGATACAGCCGTGCGCCGCCTCGCCGTGCTGGGCGTAGGCGGCGTCGATACAGCTGGCCCCGGCGGGCAGGCCCAGGGTGCCGCCGTCGGCCCGGAACACGGTGATCTCCCGGTCCTGGGCGAGCTCGGCGCGCAGGACGGTCCAGAAGGTGTCGGGGTCGGGCGCGGACTGCTGCCAGTCGAGGAGGCGCGAGAGCCAGCCGGGACGCGTCGGGTCGACCCGCTCCTCGTCGCAGTCGGTGGCTTCCGGCGGGCTGCCGGTGGTGTACGGATTGCCGAGCGCGACCACGCCGGCCTCCGCGACGCGGTGCATCTGCCGGGTCCGGACGATGACCTCGGCGACGTACCCCTCGTGCGTGGCGACGGCGGTGTGCAGGGACTGGTACAGGTTGAACTTCGGGGCGGCGATGAAGTCCTTGAACTCGGAGACGACCGGTGTGAAGCAGGTGTGCATCTCGCCGAGCACCGCGTAGCAGTCGGCGTTCTCGCCGACGAGGACGAGGATGCGGCCGAAGTCGGAGCCGCGCAGCTCGCCGCGCTTGCGGGCGATGCGGTGCACGGACACGAAGTGCCGGGGGCGGACCTGCACCTCGGCGGCGATGCCGGCGTCGCGCAGTACGGACCGTACGGAGTCGGCGATGGCGGGCAGCGGATCGCGCTCCCCGGCGTGGGCGGCGATGAGGGCGCGGGTGCGCTCGTACTCCTCGGGGTGCAGGATCGAGAAGACGAGGTCTTCCAGCTCGGTCTTCAGGGCCTGGACGCCGAGGCGTTCGGCGAGGGGGATGAGCACGTCGCGGGTGACCTTGGCGATGCGGGCCTGTTTTTCGGGGCGCATCACGCCCAGGGTCCGCATGTTGTGGAGCCGGTCGGCGAGTTTGATGGACATGACGCGGACGTCGTTGCCGGTGGCGACGAGCATCTTGCGGAACGTCTCGGGCTCGGCGGCGGCGCCGTAGTCGATCTTCTCGACCTTGGTGACGCCGTCGACGATGAAGCGGACCTCGTCGCCGAACTCCTCGCCGACCTGATCGAGGGTCACGTCGGTGTCCTCGACGGTGTCGTGGAGCAGCGACGCCGTCAACGTCGTGGTCTCGGCGCCGAGTTCGGCCAGGATCAGGGTGACGGCGAGCGGATGTGTGATGTACGGCTCACCGCTCTTGCGCATTTGACCGCGGTGCGAGGTCTCCGCGAGCAGGTAGGCGCGTCGCAATACGGACAGGTCGGCGTCCGGATGGTGGGCGCGGTGCGCCTCGGCGACGTGCCCGATGGCGTCCGGAAGGCGGTCCCGGGACGTGGGCCCGAGCAGGGCCGCGCGTCCGAGCCGGCGCAGATCGAGCCTGGTCCGGCCGCGTCTGCGGAGCTCAGGGCGCGCTTCGGGGTGTGCTTCGGGGTTCGTGGCCTCTGCACTCATGGGCACCTCCGGCGGCTTCGACCGGCGGTGGCGGGCATGCGGTGAGCCCTCAGGGCCGGTGCCTGATGTTACCGACCCCACCACGTGGCGCAGTCCACCTCTCGCTCAGCGTGAAACGGATCACCCATTGGAGGGAAGCTTCAGCCGAAAGCCGTTTCGGTGAGCCAGGCCGGGTCGAACTCGCCCGCGGCGACGATGACGGCGGGTCCGGTCATGTCGATCTGCCCGTCGGGGTGCTCGGTGATGACCAGCGTGCCGCCGGGGAGGTCGACGGTGTACGTGACCGGCGCGCCGGTGGCGGCCGGGTCCGCGCCGTCGCGGCGGATGGCGGCCACGGCGACGGCGCAGGCGCCGGTGCCGCAGGAGCGGGTTTCGCCGGAGCCGCGCTCGTGGACGCGCATGGCGACGTGCCGGGGGCCGCGGTCGACGACGAATTCGACGTTGACGCCCGTCGGGTAGGCGGACACCGGGGCGAAGGAGGGCGCCGCGAGGAGGGTCCCGGCGTCGTCGAGGCTGTCGACGAAAGCGACGGCGTGCGGGTTGCCCATGTTCACGTTGCGCGCGGGCCAGCTCTTGGCGCCGACGGTGACGGTCACCTCGCCCGCGGGGAGCTCGGCGCGGCCCATGGAGACGGTGACGTCGCCGGTCTTGTCGAGGTGGACGTGCTTGACCCCGCCGCGGGTGGCGATGGCGAGGTCGCCGGGCTCGATGTGTCCGGCGTGCTGGAGGTAGCGGGCGAAGACGCGGACGCCGTTGCCGCACATCTCGGCGACGGAGCCGTCGCTGTTGCGGTAGTCCATGAACCACTCGGCCTCGCCGGCCAGGTGCGCCGCCTCGGGGTGGGCGGCGGACCGTACGACGTGGAGCACGCCGTCGGCGCCGATCCCGGCGCGCCGGTCGCACAGCCTGGCGACCGCGGACGCGGGCAGCTCGACGGCGTTGTCCGGATCCGGGACGATCACGAAGTCGTTCTCGGTGCCGTGGCCCTTGAGGAAGGAGAGGGGGGTGTGCGTCACCAGCCCATGGTACCGAGGGGCCTCGTGGAGGCCGCTGAGGCCCTCCGGGGCGGCACGGGCCGCGTTCCCGGCCGGTTCCCCGGCCCCGGGCCGGGGAGCCGCCCTAGCGGAGCCTGGCCACCCGGTAGACGGCCAGGGCGACGATGCCGAGCGCGATCACGGCGTACAGCGCGGCCATGCGCCAGTCGGGCCGGCGGCCGCTCCCCCGGACGGGGAGACCGGGCCAGGTGTAGCCGACCCGGCGGGCGGCCATCATCCCCCAGCCCCCGGCGCAGCAGCTGATGAGGAAGCCGAGCATCGCGACGACCGCTCCGCCGTCGCCGAACTCGAAGGCCAGCGGGAAGGCGAACATCAGCGAGCCGGCGGCGGCCAGCAGCACGATGGGGGCGATCTGCCACAGGCGCAGGCGGCGCTGCGGACGCAGTTCGACCTCGAACTCGGGGCCCGCGGCCTCGGCGGGGTCCGGGGCGTCCGGCCCGTCCGGGGTCAGGCGGGCGGGATCGGCGGGAAGACCGAGCCCTGCGGGACCGTCAGGTCCGTCCGGCTGGTGCAGGAGCGCCGGGTCCGCTTCCCGCAGGGTGTCGTCCCGCCCGGTGTCACGAGGGCCGGCCTCCATCGCCACGCGCCCTCCCCACTCGGACTCAGTACGCCGCAGTTCAGCACCGGTGACCGCACCGGCACGAGTTTGATGATGGCACGCCCCCGACCCCTCGACGGGCGCCCGGAGCGTCCCGATGCCATCACGTGATCAGGCTGTGACCGCTCGTTCGACCAACGACTGCGCGAGTCCGGGGAGTTCCCCGCGGTCGGCCACGCCCCCGCTGAGCCAGTTGACCCGCGGGTCCCTGCGGAACCAGGAGTCCTGACGGCGCGCGAAGCGCTTGGTGGCCCGGACGGTCTCGTTCCGCGCCTCCTCCTCGGTGCACTCCCCGGCGAGCGCGGCCAGCACCTGCTGGTAGCCGAGCGCCCTGGACGCGGTGATTCCGTCGCGCAGGCCGCGGGCCTCCAGCGCGCGGACCTCGTCGACCAGGCCCTCCTCCCACATGCGGTCGACGCGCAGCGCGATCCGCTCGTCGAGCTCGGGCCGGGCCACGTCGACGCCGATCTGGACGGTGTCGTAGACCGATTCGTGGCCCGGGAGGTTCGCGGTGAAGGGGCGGCCGGTGATCTCTATGACCTCCAGCGCGCGGACGATCCGGCGGGCGTTGCTCGGCAGGATGGCCTGCGCCGCGGCGGGGTCGGCGGCGGCGAGCCGCGCGTGCAGGGCTCCGGGGCCGCGGAGCGCGGCCTCCTCCTCCAGCCGGGCGCGGACCTCGGGATCGGTGCCGGGGAACTCCATGGCGTCGAGGGCGCCGCGGACGTACAGGCCGGAGCCGCCGACCAGGACCGGCGTACGGCCCTCGGCGAGGAGGGCGTCGATCTCGGCGCGGGCCAGGCGCTGGTACTCGGCGACGCTGGCCGTCTCGGTGACGTCCCAGACGTCGAGGAGGCGGTGCGGGACGCCGCCGCGCTCCTCCGGCGTCAGCTTGGCGGTGCCGATGTCCATCCCCCGGTACAGCTGCATGGAGTCCGCGTTGACGACTTCACCGCCGAAATGACGGGCCAGGGATACACCCAGATCGGACTTTCCGGCCGCGGTGGGACCTACGACGGCGATGACCCGCGGGGCGGGGGCTGCTTTCCTCACGGCCCCAGTCTCGCAAACCCGGCGGCGTGTACCCGATCGGGCTACGTGACGGGCCCGGGGCCGAGTCGTTGCCCTGGCGTGGTTCCGGCCCGGCGCGCCCTCGCGGGAGGCCGGTCCGGTCACGGCGGAACTTCACTCACACGAGTAGCGTTATGGGAGTAGACATGGGCATTTTTCGTCGGCTTTTCGGCAGCAAGGACGAGGACGCGACCGACCAGGCCGCGGCCGAGGCCCTGACGCCGGAGTCCGCTTCGGCCGAGGCGGCCGAGGCCGCGCCGGCCGTTGCGGAAGCGGAAGTCCCGGCGGAGGCCGTGGAGATTCCGAAGCAGCAGTCGGCCGAGGTCGCAGCGGACAGCGAGGCCGGCGAGGGCGCCCGTACGTAGCCAAGCCAACGGAAGGTGCCCCATGGGTCTGCTGGACAATCTGAAGGCCAAGCTCGCTCCGGCGAAGGACAAGGTCGGCGCCCTCGCGCAGCAGCACGAGGGCAAGATCGGCGAGGGTCTGGACAAGGTGGCCAAGGCCGTGGACTCCAAGACCAAGGGCAAGTACAGCGGCCAGATCACCAATGGCACGGGCAAGGCGAAGGACGCCCTGGGCAAGGTCGCGCACAAGGACTCTCCCGGCGGGCCGACGCCGCCGGTAACTCCCTGACGCGGTCCCGGTAGGGGCGCGCACCGGCCACGGCCGGTGCGCGCCCCTACCGCATGTCCGGGGCCGGTCCGGTGCCGCGCCGGGGGGTGTCGTCGGAGTCGTTCCGCACGCCCGGAGGGCGGACCGTGCGGCTGTCCGATGCGTGCGCTCGCACGGCGGAGGGCCGTGCGTGCCGGGCACCGCACGGTGGGAGCGCGTGTGACGACACCCGCTAGGACCAGGCTGCGACGAAGTACCCGACCCCGTACGGGGCGTCCTCGTACAGCAGGCGCCCGTCGAGGCCCGCGCCCTCGGCGGCGCCCGCCAGGACCTGCCACGGGGCCCGGCCGGCGGCCTGGAGCTCGGCCGCGAGCCCGGCGTCGAGGGCGGCCAGGGCGGCGGTGTCGGCGGCGCCGAGCGCGCGGGCGGCGGCGGCGTCGAAGGCGGCGGCCCGCTCGTCGAGGTATCCGGGGGCCTTGAGGGTCCGGCACGCGCTGCCGTCGCCCATCACGAGCAGCGCGACGCGGGCGTCCCGGGCGGCGAGTTCCCGGCCGGCCGTCAGGCAGTCGGCGGTGTCCAGCGGCTCCGCTACGCCGAGCCCCTCCACCGGGGCGGCGCCCCAGCGGGCGTGCGCCAGCAGCCAGGCGCCCACGGCGAGGGACGGGGGCAGCAGCCGCGGCCCCTCGTCACCCGCCCCGAGCTGTACGCCGACCTCGACGCCGAAGTCCCGGAACGTACCGCGGGCCCCCTGCGGGTAGGGCCCGCGGTGGTCCCGGTCCGCGGCCCCCACGACGACCAGGAGGTCGGGGCGCGAGGCGGCGAGCACGGCGAGCGCGTCGGAGCAGGCGGTGCGCGCGTCGCCGAGTTCGGCGGCGGCGCCCGCCGCCACCTCGGGCACGAGCAGCGGCGGGGCGGGGCAGACAGCGGCGGCAACAAGCATGATCGGCAGCCTAACGCGCGTCCGCCGGGCGTACCCGGCGGCCGTCCCGCGAGCGGACCCCGCCGACGCGGCCCGGCGGCGGGTTCCCCGACGGTACGTTCCCCGGCGGTTCTGCCGGCGGGACCCGCGGATCGGATCCGGCGGATCGATCCCGCGGATCGGATCCGGCCGCGTCAGCCCTGCGCCACCGCGCAGCCGGACGTCACGGCCGGCAGCGGCGCCGGGACGCCGAGGGTCGGGATGCCGAGCATGACGCCGGCCGGACCGGCCGGGGCGGCGTTGCGCTTCTCCCAGGCGTCTCCGGCGCGGGTGCGGCGCACGGAGTGCGTCGGGCCCTCGGCCAGCAGGTGGTGGGGGGCGGCGTAGGTGATGTCCACGGTGACCACGTCGCCGGGGCGGACCTCGGTCTCCGGCTTCGTGAAGTGCACCAGGCGGTTGTCGGGGGCTCGGCCGGAGAGACGGTGCGTGGCGCCGTCCTTGCGGCCCTCGCCCTCCGCGACCATGACTTCCAGCGTGCGGCCGACCTGCTTCTTGTTCTCCTCCCAGGAGATCTCCTCCTGGAGGGCGACCAGCCGCATGTAGCGCTCCTGGACGACCTCCTTGGGGATCTGCCCGTCCATGTCGGCGGCGGGGGTGCCGGGCCGCTTGGAGTACTGGAAGGTGAACGCGTTCGCGAAGCGGGCCTCGCGCACGGCGTGCATCGTCTGCTGGAAGTCCTCCTCCGTCTCGCCGGGGAAGCCGACGATGATGTCGGTGGAGATCGCGGCGTGCGGGATGGCGGCGCGGACCTTCTCGATGATGCCGAGGAACCGCTCCTGGCGGTACGAGCGGCGCATCGCCTTGAGGATCGGGTCGGAGCCGGACTGCATCGGCATGTGCAGCTGCGGCATGACGTTCGGGGTCTGCGCCATCGCCGCGATCACGTCGTCCGTGAAGTCGCGCGGGTGCGGGGAGGTGAAGCGGACCCGCTCCAGGCCCTCGATCTGTCCGCAGGCGCGCAGCAGCTTGCTGAACGCCTCGCGGTCACCGAGGTCGGAGCCGTACGCGTTCACGTTCTGCCCGAGCAGGGTGATCTCCGAGACGCCCTCGGCGACGAGCGCCTCGACCTCGGCGAGGATGTCGCCGGGGCGCCGGTCCTCCTCCTTGCCGCGCAGCGCGGGGACGATGCAGAAGGTGCAGGTGTTGTTGCAGCCGACGGAGATCGAGACCCAGGCGGCGTACGCGGACTCGCGGCGGGTCGGCAGGGTGGAGGGGAAGGCCTCCAGCGACTCGGCGATCTCGACCTGCGCCTCTTCCTGGATGCGGGCGCGCTCCAGCAGCACGGGGAGCTTGCCGATGTTGTGCGTGCCGAAGACGACGTCGACCCAGGGGGCCCGCTTGACGATGGTGTCGCGGTCCTTCTGGGCGAGGCAGCCGCCGACCGCGATCTGCATGCCGGGGCGCTTGGTCTTCATCGGGGCGAGCCGGCCGAGGTTGCCGTAGAGCTTGTTGTCGGCGTTCTCGCGGACGGCGCAGGTGTTGAACACGACCACGTCGGCGTCGCCGTCGGAGCCCTCGGGGGCGCGCGTGTAGCCCGCGCCCTCCAGCAGACCGGACAGCCGCTCGGAGTCGTGCACGTTCATCTGGCACCCGTAGGTGCGCACCTCGTATGTTCCCTTGACGTCCACTGCCGTGCTCCGGTCGCTGCTGCTGGTCATACGACAAGGGTAGGCGGTACCCGGGAGCCCTCCGGTCGGCCGCCGCCTGCCCCGGGGAAGGCGGCGGCCGAAGGGGACGAGCAGGAGGTCCTGGGCGTCGCCGTACGCGGGGGGCTGGAGCGGGCGTGCGCGGAGGCCGGGTTCGCGCCGCGCGTGGACTTCGAGGCGGCCGAGCGGCCGGGCCGCGCTGGACTGGCGTACGGAGGGGCCGGCCGGGCCCGCGGCACATGAGCTGCTGGGACGGCCGCGGACGGCGGTGCGGGCCGGTCCGCGGGAGACCGCGCCGTGACAGGACGGCGGCCGGGTGGCAGGATCGCGGCCATGCCTCTCGTACCGCCCCGGATCAGCAGGCGCCACGCCCTGCGGGCCCTGGTGGCCGTCCTGGCCGTGCTCGGGGTCCTGGTGTGGTGGCTGAAGCCGTTCGGGGAGCCGGAGCTCAAGGGCGAGCTGGCCTTCAGCACGGGTGTCCGCACCGGGGTCTACCACCGCTACGGGCAGTTGCTGGAGCAGGAGCTGCGGCGGGACATGCCCGAGATGAAGGTGCGGCTGGAGACCAGCGAGGGCTCGCAGCAGAACCTCCAGCGGGTGGCCTCCGGCGGGGCGGACTTCACGGTGGCGACGGCGGACGCGGTCGCCAAGTACCGGCAGGACGGCAAGCCCGGCGCGGCCTGGCTGCGCGGGGTCGCGCGGCTCTACGACGACTACGTGCAGCTGGTGGTCCCGGCGGGGTCCCCGGTGCAGTCGGCCCGGGACCTGCGCGGCAAGCGGGTGGCGGTCGGGCAGGACGGCTCCGGGGTGCGGCTCATCTCGGAGCGGCTGCTGACGGCGGCCAAGCTGGACCCGCGCCGCGACATCACCCCGGTGTCCATAGGGATCGACACCATGCCGTCCGAGCTGGAGGCGGGCCGGATCGACGCCTTCTTCTGGTCCGGCGGCCTTCCGACGAACGCGGTGCGCGAGCTGTCGGAGCGGTTCGACATCCGGCTCGTGCAGCTGGGCGACCTGGTGGAACAGCTCCAGGCGAGCGGCAGTCCGGCCCGGTACTACCGGGCGGCCGTGATGCCGCAGGACGCGTACACGCTCGCCCGCAACACCAGTGCGGTGGCCACGCTGGCCGTGCCGAACCTGCTGGTGACCACGGAGAAGGCGGACCCGGAGCTCACCGAGCAGTTCACCCGGACGGTGATCCTCAGCCGCGACGGGATCGGGCACGAAGTGCACGCGGCGCAGCTCGTGGACCTGCGCACGGCGATCTACACCGATCCGCTGGACCTGCACGAGGGTGCCCGGCGCTACTACCGCTCGGTCAAACCGTAGCCCTCCGCGGCCCTCCCCGGACCCTTCCCCCGAGGCTCAGGCGGGCAGCAGCATCATGGCCGCGGCGGCCGCGCCGATCAGTCCGGCGTCGGTGCCCAGGGCCGCCGGGACCACCCGCAGCTCCTTGACGAAGGAGAGCGCGGCGTAGGCGGCGAGGTGGCGGCGGATCGGGGCGAACAGGGTGTCGCCGGACGCGGCGACCCCGCCCCCGATGACCGCGATGTCCGTCTCGACGAGGGTCGCGGTGGCCGCGATGGCGGCGGCCAGGGCGCGGCCGGCCCGGTCGAAGGCGGCCCGCGCGATCGGGTCGCCCGCCTCGGCGGCCGCGGCCACGCCCGCCGCCGTGGCGTCGCCGCCGGGGGTCCAGCCCTGGGCGAGGGCCCAGCGGGCGATGGCCGTACCGGACGCGATCGACTCGACGCAGCCGTGGCCGCCGCAGGCGCAGCGTTCGCCGTCGAAGGCCACGCTGATGTGGCCGATGTGGCCCGCGTTGCCCGTGGGTCCGGGGTGGAGCTGGTTGTTGAGGATCAGGCCGCCGCCGACCCCGGTGGAGACCACCATGCAGAGCGCGTTCGCATGGCCCCGGGCTGCGCCGAGCCAGTGTTCGGCGGCGGTCATCGCGACGCCGTCACCGGCCAGGACGGTGGGCAGTTCCGTCCCGCGCGCCGCGAGTTCGGCCGCGACGCGGGCCTGGACCGGGAACTGCCGCCACGCCCCGATGTTGACCGGGCTGACCGTGCCCCGGGAGGTGTCCACCGGGCCCGCGCTGCCGATCCCGCAGCGGACCGCCGAGGGCCACAGCGCGGAGCCGGACAGGTCGGCGATCACCTCGGTCACCGCCGCCATGACGGCTTCCGCGTCGGTGCCGCGCGGGGTCGGGCGCCGGGTGGCGGCCGTCATCGTGCCGTCGGGGTGCACGAGCGCCCCGGCGATCTTCGTGCCGCCGATGTCGATCGCCACGGTCGGGCCGGACGCCTGGGCGCCGGCCCGCGGTGCGGGGAAGCTGGCGGTGGGGGTGGTCACGGTGGCGGCTCCAGTGAGGGGTCAGGATTCAGTATGCGCCGAGGGCGGGGCCGTACTCGCGCGGGGCTCCAGCCGCGGCTGCTCGCTCTCGCGGACCCGCGGAGCGCTGCCGCCGAGGACGGCGAGGAGCTCCTCGGCCGCCATCCGCCCGAAGCCCGCGGTGTCGCGCACGAGGGCGGTGAGCCGGGGGTGGGTGACCCGGCAGAGCGCGGAGTCGTCCCAGGCCACGATCGACAGCCGGCCCGGTACGGGGATGCCGAGCTCGGCGGCGACCGCGAGGCCGGCCAGGGCCATCACGTCGTTGTCGTAGACGAGCGCGGTGGGCGGCTTCGGCTCGGCCAGGACCCGGCGGGTGGCCGCGGCTCCCTGGGCGTCGGAGTAGTCGGTGACCACCGAACGCACCTGGCCGGGGCCGAGGCCGCGCGCCGCGGCCTGCGACCGCAGTGATGCGATCCGGCGGGTGGTGTGGGCGAGGTCCGGCGGCCCGGCGACGTGGACGACGCGCCGGTGGCCCAGCGCGTGGAGGTGGTCCAGGACCTGGGCCATGGCACGGGCGTCGTCGGCGCGGACCGAGGACAGCCCGGCGTCCGGCCCGGCCTCGCCGATGGTGACGGCGGGCAGGGCCAGCTGCGTCAGGAGCTCCGGGCGCGGGTCCCGCGTGCGCGGGTCGACGACGAGGACCCCGTCGACGCGGCGCTCGGCCCACCAGCGGCGGTAGAGCGCGCACTCCGCGTCGACGTCCTCGACGACCTGGAACAGCAGGGCGGTCCGGGCGGCGGAGAGGGCCTCCTGGATGCCGGAGACGAGCTGGAGGAAGAAGGACTCGACGCCGAGGGTGTGCGCGGGCCTGGCGAGGACGAGCCCTACGGCACCGGAGCGTTCTCCGGACAGGGCGCGCGCCGCGCTGTTGGCCTGCCAGCCGAGCTCTTCGGCGACCCTGCGGACTCGGGCGCGGGTGTCCGGGGAGACGCCCGGCCGGTCGTTGAGCGCGAAGGACACGGCGCTCTCCGACACCCCGGGCCGGCGGGCGACGTCCTTGATGGTGGGTCTGCGGGCCATGGTCTGCCTCATTCGTCCTTCGGGCGGGCCGCGCTCCGAGCGGGTCGCGTGCGCGCGGCGGAGTGCGGCGTACGGAGTACGGACGCGCACCGCCCGCACGGCCGTTTCCGCGGCCCGGGAACGAGGACGGGAGCGGTCACGGAGGCGACCGGAATGCCACTGCCCCTTTCCACCCGGTGCCGCATTCGAGCCATTGCGCAGGGACGACCAAAGCGCATTATCCACGGCCGGCTCCAGGTGTCGGAACCCTTGTGCCAACCGGACTGAAGCGCATAAGCACGATTCTCGGCAAGACGTCCGGACGCCCTGTTGACTTGTCCCCCCGGGAACGCGGAAAGTGCGTCCTCCGGCGCATTTCCCCGAACTCGGACTCCGGGAACCCCATGCACGGCGAATCCGCCCCCCGCACCCTCCGCTTCGGCGCCAACTACACGCCGACGCGGGGCTGGTTCCACCACTGGCTCGACTTCGACCTCGACGAGGTCCGGGCCGACCTCGACTCGATCGCCGCGCTCGGGCTGGACCACATCCGCGTCTTCCCGCTGTGGCCGGTGTTCCAGCCGAACCGGACGCTGATCCGGCCGCGCGCGGTCGAGCAGCTCGTCGCACTGGCGGACGCGGCCACCGAGCGGGGCCTCGACGTCACCGTGGACGGCCTGCAGGGACACCTGTCGAGCTTCGACTTCCTGCCCTCCTGGACCGGGACCTGGCACCGGCGCAGCATCTTCGGCGATCCGGAGGTGGTGGCCGCGCAGGAGGAGTACCTGCGCACGCTCGCCGGAGCCCTCGCGGACCGGCCGAACTTCCTGGGCATGACGGTGGGCAACGAGGTCAACCAGTTCGCCGACGACCCGCACCCCGATCCCGACCGGATCACCCGCGAGCAGGCCGGTCGCTGGCTGGAGCGGATGCTCGCCGCCTGCGAGGAGGGCGCGCCCGGCCGGTCCCACGTGCACGCCGAGTACGACGCCGCCTGGTACCGGGACGGGCACCCCTTCACCGTGGCCCAGGCGGCGCGGCTGGGCGCCGCCACCGCCGTGCACTCCTGGGTGTTCAACGGCACCGTGCAGCGCCACGGCCCGTCCGGCACGGCGACCGAGCACCACGCCGCGTACCTGATCGAGCTGTCGAAGGCCTGGGCCCTCGACCCGCACCGGCCGGTGTGGCTCCAGGAGGTCGGGGCGCCCGCGCCCCAGATCCGGCCGGGACGGGCGGCGCGCTTCGCCGAGGCCACCGTGGCGAACGCCCTGGACTGCGCGGACGTGTGGGGGGTGACCTGGTGGTGCTCGCACGACGTGTCCCGCGAGCTGGCGGACTTCCCGGAGCTGGAGTACGGCCTCGGGCTGCTCACCAACGACCGGCGGACCAAACCGGCGGGCGCGGCCGTCGCCCGGATCGCCGACACGTGGCGGGGCCGCGAGCACCGGCCGCCGGTACGGACCACCGCGCTGGCCGTGGACGTCGGCGGGGCGGAGGAGGCACCGCGGCGTTCGTTGTGCGCGCCGGGCGGGGCGTTCTTCGAGGCCTGGACGGCACTCACCGCCGACGGGGTCCGCCCGGCGGTGGTGCTGGCCGAGCGGGCCGGTGACCCGGCCCACCTGGCGGCGCGCGGCATCACGGAGGTCCTCCACGTCCCGCCGCCCCCCGCCTGACGACCCGTCGGGGCCGCCCGCGGAGGCCGTCCCCGGCGCCCGCCCGGGCGGGCCGTCTCCACCCGTACGTCGGGCGCGCTCCACCTCCACCTCCGCACCCGTCCCCGGCGCCCGCCCGGGTGGCCGTCTCCACCCGTACGTCGGGCGCGCTCCACCTCCACCTCCACCTCCGCCCCCGAATCCGCCCCGCCCCCGAACCCGGCCCGCGTCACCCCGCCCGCCCCTCCGGAGGAGCCCCGCATGTCCGAGACCGACCACGGCGTCGACCCTCGTACCGCCGCCGCGACCGCCGCCACCGGCCAAACCGCCGTCTCCCGCCGCGTCCCCGTGCGCCCGACGCGGCGCGGGGTGCTCGCCGCGGGCGCCGGGGCCGGGGCCGTCGCCCTGCTCGGCCCGCCCGCCCCCGCCCGGGCGGACCTCGTATCCGCGCCCCGGGGCGCCGGACCGGAGCCGGCCGATGCGGACCCCGCCGGCCTCGCCCCGTACGCCTCGTACTGGTTCCCGGACTCGCTCCCGCCCGGCGCCCCCGGCCCGGGGATCATGTGGCGCTCCCTGAAGCGGTGGACCCCTGAGTCCGATCCCGACCTCGCCCACAACACCGCCACCGTGCCGCTCGCCCCCCGCTTCACCCCGGTCCCGCCCCATCCGGGCGCCCGCTCCGGCCAGGCCAGGATCTCCTCCCTCGTCTCCTTCGGGCCGACCGCGCGGAACCCCTCGCAGGGCTCCCCGACCGCCGACTCCTACGCCCTGACGCACTGGGCGTACCTGGACGAGCTGGTCTTCTGGGGCGGCTCCGCCGGCGAGGGGATCGTGCTGGCCCCCCACGCGCCGGTGGTCGACGCCGCCCACCGCAACGGGGTCCGCGTGCTCGGCAACGTCTTCCTGCCGCCCGTGGCCTACGGCGGCGACCTCCAGTGGACCCGCGACCTCGTCCAGCGGGACTCCCTCGGGCGCTTCCCGATCGCCGAGAAACTGGCCCTGGTCGCGTCGGCGTACGGCTTCGACGGCTGGTTCGTCAACGCCGAGACCGACGGCGGCGACAGCGACCTCGCTTCGCGCATGCGGGAGTTCCTGCGCGCGTTACGGGCGGCCGGCGCTCCGTACGGGCTGCGCACCACCTGGTACGACGCCATGAACAGCACCGGCCGGGTCGGCTGGCAGGGGGCGCTGAACGCGCTCAACCAGGAGTTCTTCGAGGACCGGGCCGGCCCGGTCTGCGACTCCCTGTTCGTCGACTTCCGCTGGACCCCCGAGAAGCTGGCCTCGTCCGGAACGCTCGCGGACCGGCTCGGGCGCAGCCGTCACGAGCTGTGGGCGGGTGTGGACGTGGAGTCCAACGGCTGGAACAGTGAGGCCCGTTGGGACGCGATCGTGCCGCGCGGACGCGACCACGTCGTCAGCTACGGCTTCTACCGGCCGGAGTGGACGCGCAACCACCTCGACGACCGCTCCCCCGGTGCCTTCCACCGCGCCGACGACCGGTTCTGGACGGGCGAGTCCCTCGACCCCACCCGCCCCGCCCCCGGGGGCACGTGGCGGGCTCCCGCCACGGTCGTCGCCGACCGGTCCACGGTCGCCTCGCTGCCGTTCGCCTGCGCGTTCAACACCGGGCACGGGGAGCGATGGTACGAGGCGGGCGAGGTGGTCTCCGACGCCCCCTGGAGCCACCTCGGGCTCCAGGACCGGCTCCCGGGCCGCCGCTGGGCCGTGCAGACCTCCGGGACGCGGCCCGCCGTGACCCTCGACTTCGCGCGGGCCTGGCGCGGGGGCTCCAGCCTGCTGGTGACGGGGGCGCTCACCGCGCCGGCCGCGGTCGGGCTGCACGCCACCCGGCTGCCGCTGACCCGCTCCACCGTGCTGGAGCTGGTGCACTCCACCGGGGCGGGCCCGGTCGGGGTGGAGGTCGGGGTGGCCGTCCGCGAGCCCGCCGCCCCTGGCGCGCCGGTCCCGTACGTCTGGTTCCCGGCGCGGAAACCCGCCTCCGGACCGGGCTGGCGCACCGCGCGGTTCGGGCTCGCCGCCCTCGCGGGCAGGACCGCGTACGGGCTCGCCGTACGGATCACCGCGCGCGGGGGCGGCCCGGTGGAGTGGCGGCTCGGCGCCGTGTCGGTGCGCGACGGCTCCGCCGGAGGCCGGCCGGCCCCGCCCGCCGCCCTGACCGTGGACGCCTCGGCCGTACGGGACGGCACGGCGGCGGTCCGGCTGTCCTGGCGCCCCGCGCCGGGACGCGGTTCGGGACGGGGTCCGGTCCGGCACCACGAGGTCTCCCGCGTCCTGCCCGACGGCACCCGCCGCTTCCTCGGCGGCACCTGCGGGACGGCCCTGTACCTCCCGGCGGTCCCCCGCGCCGGCCGGGAGCGGGCGGCCGCCTTCGAGGTACGGGCCGTGGACGAGCTGTACGCGGTCTCCGCCCCGGCCCGCACCGCGCTCGCCTGGGACTGAGCCCTCAGGCGGCGCCGGGGGCGGTGCGCGGGACGGTCACGGTCACCCGGAGCCCGTGCGGCGGGTTGTTCTCGTACGAGAGGGACCCGCCGCCCGCGGCGAGCAGGGCCCGGGAGATCGACAGGCCCAGGCCGGAGCCCTTGACGTTCTGGTGCCGTCCGCTGCGCCAGAAGCGGTCGCCGACACGGAGCAGCTCCTCCTCGGTGAGGCCGGGGCCGCGGTCGGCGACGACCACCTGGACGGTGCGCGCTGCGGCCGCGACCGACACCTCGACCTCCTCTCCCGAGGGGGTGAACTTGAGGGCGTTGTCGATGACGGCGTCGAGCGCGCTGGACAGCGCGATGGGGTCGGCCCAGCCGGTGACGGCGCTGCGGCCGGTCACGGTGAGCCGTACGCCCCGCTCCTCGGCGTACGGCCGCCAGGACGCCGCCCGCTCGGTGACGAGCGCACCGATGTCGGTGAGGCTGATCTCCGCGGAGGCGTGCTCGGCGAGCGCGAGGTCGAGCAGGTCGTCCAGGACCTGCGTCAGGCGCTTGCCCTCGGTGCGCACGGAGGCGATCTCCGCGTTGCCCTCGGGCAGTTCCAGGGCGAGGAGCTCGATGCGCAGGAGCAGCGCGGCGAGCGGGTTGCGCAGCTGGTGGGAGGCGTCCGCGACGAACGCCCGCTGCTGCTCCAGCACCTCTTCGACGTTGTCGGCCATCTCGTTGAACGAGTGGGCCAGGCGCTGGAGTTCCGGCGGTCCGCCGGCGGCCGCGACCCGCGAGTTCATCCGTCCGGTGGCGATGCCGTGGGCGGCCGCGTCCAGGGTCTGGACGGGCTTGAGGACCCAGCTGGTCAGGCGCAGGGCGGCGCCGAAGGCGACCAGCATGGCGGCGGCCAGTCCGCCCGCGATGATCAGCCAGCCGCGCAGGATCCGGCCGCGCATCTGGTCGGTCGGCGATTCGGTGGCGACGACGGCCACGACGTCCCCGTCGAGGACGACCGGGGAGGCGACGAGCAGCTTCCCGTGCGTCTGCCAGGGCCACACCTGCGGGGGGTCGTGGCTGCGGCGTCCGGCGAGCGCCTCGACGAAGGCCGCCCGGCCCTGGCCCTTCTCCGGGAGCTCCCACCAGCCCGGGGACCGGGCCAGGGCGTTGTCGTCGCGGTAGAAGATGCCGACGCGGATGCCGTACAGCTCCTGATAGCGGGCGAGCTCCAGCTGCAGGGTCGCGCGGCGCTCGTCGGCGCCGGTGGACCCGGAACCCTCGGCGTCGACGACGAACTGGGCCAGGGCGGCGAAGCGGGCGCTGTCGTCGATCCGGTCGACCACCACCCGCTGCTGCTGGCCGGCGGCCAGGCTCACGGCCAGCGGGAACCCGAGGGCGAGCAGCGTGCCCGCCATCAGGACGACGAGCAGCGGGAGCAGCCGGGCACGCACGTCGGGATCCCGCTAGGGGGCGGCCGGGGCGACGAGCCGGTAGCCCACGCCGCGGACGGTCTCGATGAGGGCGGGCATGCGCAGTTTGGAGCGCAGCGAGGCGACGTGCACCTCCAGGGTGCGGCCCGTGCCCTCCCAACTCGTGCGCCAGACCTCGCTGATGATCTGTTCGCGGCGGAAGACGACACCGGGCTGCTGGGCGAGCAGGGCCAGCAGGTCGAACTCCTTGCGGGTGAGCGGCACGTCGGCGCCGTCCACGCTGACGCGGCGGGTGGGCAGCTCGATGCTGACGGTGCCGAGCCGGACGACGGCGGGCGTGCCGGTGCCGGTGGCGGCGGCCTCCTCGGAGGCGCCGGCGCGCCGGGCGACGGCGTGGATGCGGGCGAGGAGCTCGCCGGTGTCGTAGGGCTTGGTGACGTAGTCGTCGGCGCCCATGTTCAGCCCGTGGATGCGGGAGCGGACGTCGGCCCGGGCGGTGACCATGATGACGGGCGTGGCGGTGCGCTTGCGGATCTTGCCGCAGACCTCGTAGCCGTCCTGGTCGGGCAGGCCGAGGTCGAGGAGGACGACGCCGAAGGGCGGGGCTCCGGCGGGCAGCAATGCCTGCAGGGCCTCCTCGCCGCTGCGGGCGTGGGTGACCCGGAAGCCGTGCCGGGCGAGGATCGCGGACAGGGCGGCGGCGACGTGGTCGTCGTCCTCGACGAGCAGCAGTCTCATGCCGTCCCCCTCTCCTCTTCTTGCTCTTCAGCTTCCGTACGCATGGCCACCCTGCATCCACGCCGATGCGGAGTCCCACGTCAAGGGGGTTCCGGTGCGGCGCGCCTTCCGTTATGCACCCGGTACGCGCCCGGAGCGGCCGCGCGTGCGGCGCGCACGGAGCGTATCCGGGCGAGGCCGGATCGTTATCCTCAATTCTCCCTCAGATGTGATGACGTTGTGCGCGCCACGTCACTACTGTCCTCCCAACCGAGGAGGACGGAGCAAGAAGCCGATGAGCGGAGTATCAGTGACCAAGGACGTGCAGGACGCGGCCGGTGCCGCGGACGACCTGGTCGTACTGAGCAACGTCAACAAGCACTTCGGCGCGCTGCACGTGCTTCAGGACATCGATCTGAGCATTGCCCGCGGTGAGGTCGTCGTCGTGATCGGTCCTTCGGGATCGGGCAAGTCCACGCTGTGCCGGACCATCAACCGTCTGGAGACCATCGACTCGGGCACCATCACGCTCGACGGAAGCCCGCTGCCCGCCGAGGGCAAGGCGCTGGCCCGGCTGCGCGCCGACGTCGGCATGGTCTTCCAGTCGTTCAACCTCTTCGCGCACAAGACGGTGCTGGAGAACGTCATGCTGGGCCAGCTCAAGGTCCGCAAGACCGACCAGAAGGCCGCCCGCGAGAAGGCCGTGGCCCTGCTGGACCGGGTGGGCGTCGGCTCGCAGGCCGACAAGTACCCGGCGCAGCTGTCCGGTGGCCAGCAGCAGCGCGTGGCGATCGCCCGCGCGCTGGCGATGGACCCGAAGGTGATGCTGTTCGACGAGCCGACCTCGGCTCTCGACCCGGAGATGATCAACGAGGTGCTGGAGGTCATGCAGCAGCTCGCCCGGGAGGGGATGACGATGGTCGTCGTCACGCACGAGATGGGCTTCGCCCGCTCCGCGGCGAACCGCGTCGTCTTCATGGCCGACGGCAAGATCGTCGAAGAGGCCGCGCCCGAGCAGTTCTTCAGCAACCCGCGCAGTGACCGGGCCAAGGACTTCCTGTCGAAGATCCTGCACCACTGAGGTCCGGGTCTGGTAGTGATCCGGTGACGGGCCGCCGCCCGACCGGCTCCTGCCGCCTGCGCACGTGCCCGTAAAGCGTCGCTCGTCGTTCAACAACGTCTCATCCGAGGGAAGTTCACCATGAAGATCTCCAAGGTCGCCACGACCGCGGCCATCGCCGTCGCTTTCGCCCTGACCGCGACCGCCTGTGGCGGCAGCGCGAAGGACGCCGCGAGTGACGGCGGTGCGTCCGGTGGCACCGCCAAGGACAAGCTCGTCGTCGGCATCAAGTTCGACCAGCCCGGTCTGGGTCTGAAGACCCCGGACGGCAAGTTCACGGGCTTCGACGTCGACGTCGCGACGTACGTGGCCAAGGAGCTCGGCTACCAGCCGGACCAGATCGAGTTCAAGCAGGCCGTCAGCGCCGAGCGCGAGAACCTGATCGGGAACGGCGACGTGAAGTTCATCGTCGCGACCTACTCGATCAACGACAAGCGCAAGGAGAAGGTCGACTTCGCCGGCCCGTACTTCCTCGCGCACCAGGACCTGCTGGTCCGCGCCGACGACACCTCGATCACCAAGGCCGAGGACCTGAACAAGAAGAAGCTCTGCTCGGTCACCGGTTCGACCTCGGCGCAGAACGTCAAGACCAAGCTGGCCCCCGAGGCCGACCTGCTGGAGCAGGGTGGCTACTCCGAGTGCCTCACCGGCCTGGAGAACAAGGCCGTCGACGCGCTGACCACGGACAACTCGATCCTGGCCGGCTACGCGGCGCAGGAGAAGAACAAGGGCAAGTTCAAGCTGGCCGGGCTGAGCCTGAGCAACGAGAACTACGGCATCGGTCTGAAGAAGGGCGACAAGGAGCTCCAGACCAAGATCAACGCCGCGCTCAAGAAGATGGTCGAGGACGGCAGCTGGCAGAAGGCCGTGGACACCAACCTCGGTCCGGCCAACTTCAAGAGCGAGCCTGCCCCGCAGATCACCGAAGGCAGCTGATTCATCGGTGAGGAGCGTCGCCGCCCGCCCGTCGCGGGCGGCGGCGCGCCTCACCGGCCATCCTGGGGAGAGCGCAGGGCATCGTGTTCGATTTTCTTGATTCCGGGCAGTACGACGTGCTCGGAGCCTTCTGGGTGACGGTTCAGCTCACCCTCTACTCGGCGGCCGGATCCCTGGTCTGGGGCACCGCCCTGGCCGGGATGCGGGTCAGCCCGGTCCCGCTGCTACGCGGCTTCGGCACCGCTTACGTCAACCTGGTGCGCAACACCCCGTTGACCTTGCTGATCATCGGCTGCTCGCTGGGACTCAACCAGACCCTCGGCATCGCTCTGGGCGGCGACACGTTCAAGGAGACCGGCTTCCGGCTCGCGGTCCTCGGACTGATCGCCTACACCGGCACCTTCGTCTGCGAGGCCGTGCGCTCCGGCATCAACACCGTCCCCGTCGGCCAGGCCGAGGCGGCTCGCGCGCTGGGGCTGAGCTTCTTCCAGGTGCTCACCCTGATCGTGCTCCCCCAGTCCTTCCGGGCGGTCATCGCACCGCTCGCGAACGTACTGATCGCGCTCACCAAGAACACCACGGTGGCCGCGACCATCGGCGTGGCCGAGGCGGCCCTGCTGATGAAGGAAATGCTCGAGAACGAGGCGCAGGCGACCTTCGCGGTCTTCGCGGTCTTCGCCCTCGGTTTCGTCCTGCTGACCCTGCCCACCGGTCTTCTGCTGGGCTGGGTCGCCAAGCGAGTGGCGGTGAAGCGATGAGTTCGGTGCTGTACGACACTCCGGGCCCCAAGGCCAAGGCGCGCAACTGGATCTACAGCGGGATCTTCGTCGTGCTGTTCGGGCTCGTCCTGTGGTGGGCACTGTCCCTCATGGGCGAGAAGGGCCAGCTCGAAGCCGACAAGTGGTCCCCCTTCGTCACCGACAGCCGGGTCTGGACCACGTACCTGCTCCCCGGCCTGCTGGAGACCCTCAAGGCCGGCGCGCTCGCCATGGTGATCGCCCTCCCGCTGGGCGCGCTGCTGGGCATCGGCCGGCTGTCGGACCACGCGTGGGTGCGGGGACCGGTCGGCGCGTGGGTGGAGTTCTTCCGCGCCATCCCGGTGCTGATGCTGATGCTGTTCGGCTTCGCACTGATGGCCCCGCGGTTCATCGACGTTCCCTCCGACACCCGGCCCTTCTGGGCCGTGGTCACGGGCCTGGTCCTCTACAACTCGGCCGTCATCGGCGAGATCGTCCGGGCGGGCGTGCTCTCGCTGCCCAGCGGCCAGACCGACGCCGCCAAGGCGATCGGCATGCGCAAGGGCCAGACGATGGTCTACGTGCTGATCCCGCAGGCCGTGACGGCGATGCTGCCGGCCCTGGTCAGCCAGCTCGTGGTGATCCTCAAGGACACCGCGCTCGGCGGCGCGCTGCTGGGCTTCGCGGAACTGCTCTCCACGAACCGGCAGATCTCGGCCAACTACAGCAACACCATCGCGACGCTCGTCGTGATCGCCCTGATCTACATCGTGGTGAACTTCGGCCTCACCAGCTTCGCCTCCTGGCTGGAGGGCCGACTGCGGAAGTCCAAGAAGGGCACCGGCGCCGTGGTCGGTGCGGCCGATGTGAACGACATGGCCACCGGCGGCGGGGGCGGCGGAGCCTGACCGCCGACCCGCTTCGGACCCCTCGGCGGGTCTGACGTACGGTCAGTCACAGTGCGTGGCCCGCGTGGTGCGGCGGAACTCTTCCGCCGCACCACGCGGCGTTGACGCGACCGGCGTCACTTGACGCAGGCACCTCCAGTGGGTTGCATACGTTCTGTGATCACATACCGGACATCGGGAGCCGCGCCATGGACCCGGTGATCGTCGTCGGCGCGGGACCCGTCGGACTGTCCCTGTCCCTCGCCCTGGCCGGCCAGGGCGTACCCACCGTCGTGCTCGACGAAGGGCCCGGCAAGGAGGAGCCCCGACCTGCCCGTACGGTCGTCCTGCACTCCGACACCGCGGCCATGGCCAACCGGCTGGGCTGCACGACCCTGCGCGACGAGGGAGCGTACTTCGCCGCCTGGCGCACCGTGCGGCGCCGCCAGTCCGCCCGGCGCAGCACCTTCGACGACGGCCCGGCCCCCCTGCACCTGCCGCAGCACGCCCTCACCCGCGGGCTGCGCGACGCCGCCTCCGCGCACCCGCTCGTCCAGCTGGTCACCGACAGCCGCCTCGACTCCGTGGAGCAGGACGGCCGCGGGGTCACCGCCCACACCCGGGGCTCCGATACCACGTGGTGGCGGGGGAGCTTCCTGATCGGCTGCGACGGCGCCCGCTCGACCGTGCGCAAGCTGCTCGGCATCCGCTTCCCGGGCCGGACCGCCGTGGAGCGGTACGCGGTGGCCGCCCTGCGCACCGAACTCCCCTGGCCGGGCGAGGCGTTGCTGCACCGCAATCCGCCGTCCGGGCCCGACGAGGTCACCGCCCGGCCGCTGCCCGACGGGGTGTGGCGGCTGGACTGGCTGCTGCCGCCGCGCGGCGACCTGGTGACCCCCGACGCGCTGGTCCACCTGGTGCGCGACACCCTGGCGGTGTGGTGCGGGGGCACGACTCCCCCGTACGACCTGATCGACACCGGGGTCCACACCCTGCACCACCGGCTGGCCCGGCGCTGGCGCGAGGGCCGCGCCTTCCTCGCGGGGGACGCGGCGCACCTGCTGGGCGCCCTCGGTACCCAGGGCGTCGAGGAGGGGCTCCGGGACGCCGAGAACCTGGCGTGGAAGCTGTCCCTGGCCTGGCACCAGGGGGCCTCCGAGGCCCTGCTCGACTCGTACGAGGCCGAGCGGCGCACCGCCGTCGCCTCCCGGCTGCGCGCCGCGGACCAGGCGATGCCGGTACTGCGGTCCGGTGGCGGCCTGCGCACGTACCTGCCCGGAGCGACCCGTTCCGCCGAGTCCCTGCTCACCGACGGCCACCTCGGGCGCGGCCCGCTGGGCGCGGAGCCCGCCTACGCCCCGCCCGTGGCCGTACGCGAGGTGCCGACGGCCACGGAACCGGGCGGACCGGTGGCGAACGTGGCGGTGACCGCGACCGACGGCTCGACCGTGCCGCTGCGGGACCTGCTGGGCGGCCGGCTGCTGGTGATCCTGATCGCCCCGGGCACGGGGGTCTGGGACCGCCGGCACTGGCTCGGCGCCGGGCTCATGCCGCGGCTCGCGGCCGCGGTGAGCGCCCTGCCCGTCCGGACCGACCTGCTCGTCGCCGACAGCTACCCGGGGGCCCCGGCGCACACCGTCCTTCTCGTACGGCCCGACGGACACCTCGCGGCGACCTTCGCGGGGGTCCGCCCGGCGGAGCTGTACGAGGCGGCGGACACCGTCCGGGCCGGAGCCCCGGGCCCGGCTGCGCTGACGGCCCCCTCCGCGACGCCCACGGTGGTGGTCGACTGACGTCCGTGGCTGGTCGGGAACGGTGCACGACCGGGATTCGAGCCGTGATCGATTGACCCTCCCGCGGACTCGTGGTTCACTCGCGAACATGACCGGCAACGACGTACGCCTGTGGCGGAGGGTCCACATGGACCTGCTCCGCTACGCGGGCTGCGTGTGTCGCCCTTCCTGCTGATTCGCCTTTCCTCCGCGCGCCCCGTGCCGTCACCGGACCGCGCGCACCTCCGCGAACCCCAGGAACGGTCCCCTTCATGTCTGCACCCACGTACGCCCCCGCTCCGGCGTCCGCCGCCGTCCCCGCACCAGGCCTCGCGCCGTCACCGGCCGCGCCGTCCGGCCCGACGGCGCGCGAGCTGCTCGACTTCGCCCTGAACACCGCGGCCGACCCCGACGTCGTCGCGTCGCTGCCGCTGGACCCGCGGGGACGCACCTGGATCCGGCTGGACGGGCCCGCCGGCAGCGAGGCGTGGCTGATCGGCTGGCCGCCGGGCACCGGCACCGGCTGGCACGACCACGCGGAGTCGCGGGGCGCGTTCGCCACCGCCCGGGGCCGGCTCACCGAGAACTCGCTGGCCGTGCGCCTGCCCTCCGAGGGCTGGAAGTCCCTGGAGCTCGCCCCCGACGTGGACCGCCTGCGCCACCTGGGCGCGGGATCCGGGCGGGCCTTCGTCGAGCACCACGTCCACGAGGTGCTGAACGAGTCCCTGGACGAGCATGCGATCTCGGTCCACGCGTACTACCCGCCGCTGCCGCTGATCCGGCGCTACAGCCGCAACGGGCCGGTCCTCAGCCTGGAGCACGTCGAGCGTCCGGCGGACTGGCAGTGAGCGCCCCGGTCGGCATCGACGAGCTGCTGGAGCGGGTCCGCGCGGGCTACACCCGGGTCGGCCCGGAGGAGGCTGCCGCCGCCTCCCGCTCCGGGGCCGTGCTGGTGGACATCCGCTACCAGGCCCTGCGCGAGCGGGACGGCCTGATCCCGGGCGCGCTGGTGATCGAACGCAACGAACTGGAATGGCGGCTGGACCCGCGGGGCAGCCACCGCGTCCCCGAGGCCACCGGCCACGACCTCCGGGTGGTGGTGATCTGCAACGAGGGCTACGCCTCCAGTCTGGCGGCGGCGTCCCTCCACGCCCTGGGCCTGCACCGGGCCACGGACCTGACCGGCGGCTTCCAGGCATGGAAGTCGGCGGGCCTGCCGGTCGTCCCCGCCTGACGCGCCCGGAGAGCGTCCCGGGGAGCGTCCCGCCGTGCGCCCCGCCGCGGTCCGGCGGGGGCCCGGTCGCCGCTCCGGCCGCTCCCCTGGTCACTCTCCCGGGTAGCCCAGCCCGTCGGCGTCCTCGCCCTCCGCCTCCAGCGCGCGGCGCACCACCCGCAGGGCCATGCCCTCCGGGTACCCCTTGCGGGCGAGCATGCCGGCGAGGCGCCGGATGCGCTTGTCCCGCTCCAGGCCCCGGGTGGCGCGGAGTTTGCGCTCCACGAGCTCCCGGGCGGTCTGTTCCTCCTGGTCGGAGTCCAGCTGTTCCAGCGCCTCCTGTACGAGGGTGGTGTGCACCCCCTTGGTACGGAGCTCCTGCGCCAGCGCGCGGCGGGCGAGGCCCCGGCCGCGGTGCCGGGACTCGACCCACGCTCCGGCGAAGGCGGCGTCGTCGATGAGGCCCACCTCCTCGTACCGGGAGAGGACCTGCTCCGACACCTCCTCGGGGATGCCCCGCTTGGCCAGGGCGTCAGCGAGTTGCCGCCGGGTGCGCGGCATCCCGGTGAGCAGGCGCAGACAGATCGCCCGCGCCTGCTCCTCGGGGCTCTGGGGCGGCAGTTCCGGGCGGTCTTCACGGCCGCGCCGGCCCTCGCCGCCCCTTTCCTGCTCCCGCACGGGTCAGCTCTTGGCCACGGCGGCCTTGGCCGTCGTCTTGGCCTTCGATGCGGGGGCGGGTACGGCGGCAGCCGCGGCGTCGGCCGTGTCCGCACCGGCGGCGGCCTCGGGAGCGGCGGCGGCGTCCTTGCGGATGCCCACGCCCAGCTTCTCCTTGATCTTCCGCTCGATCTCGTCGGACAGGGCGGGGTTGTCGCAGAGGAACTTCCGCGCGTTCTCCTTGCCCTGGCCGAGCTGGTCGCCCTCGTACGTGTACCAGGCGCCGGCCTTGCGCACGAAGCCGTGCTCCACGCCCATGTCGATCAGGCCGCCCTCGCGGCTGATGCCGTGGCCGTAGAGGATGTCGAACTCGGCCTGCTTGAACGGCGGCGCGACCTTGTTCTTGACGACCTTGACGCGGGTGCGGTTGCCGACCGCGTCCGTGCCGTCCTTCAGGGTCTCGATGCGGCGGATGTCGAGGCGCACCGAGGCGTAGAACTTCAGCGCGCGGCCACCGGTGGTGGTCTCGGGCGAGCCGAACATCACACCGATCTTCTCGCGGAGCTGGTTGATGAAGATCGCGGTGGTCTTGGACTGGCTGAGCGCACCGGTGATCTTACGGAGCGCCTGGCTCATCAGGCGGGCCTGCAGACCCACGTGGGAGTCGCCCATCTCGCCCTCGATCTCCGCGCGCGGCACGAGGGCCGCCACGGAGTCGATGACGATCAGGTCGAGGGCACCGGAGCGGACCAGCATGTCCACGATCTCCAGCGCCTGCTCGCCGGTGTCCGGCTGCGACAGGATGAGGTTGTCGGTGTCCACGCCGAGGGCCTTGGCGTACTCGGGGTCGAGCGCGTGCTCGGCGTCCACGAAGGCGACGGTGCCGCCGGCCTTCTGCGCGTTGGCCACGGCGTGCAGGGTCAGGGTCGTCTTACCGGAGGACTCCGGTCCGTAGACCTCGATCACACGGCCGCGGGGCAGCCCGCCGACGCCGAGCGCGATGTCCAGCGCGGTCGACCCGGTGGGGATGACCTCGATGGGGTCGTTCGGCTTGTCGCCGAGGCGCATGACCGCACCCTTGCCGAATTGCCGTTCAATCTGTGCGAGCGCGGCGTCGAGAGCCTTCTCGCGGTCGGTGCCTGCCATGGGTTCCACCCGATTTGCTTGAGTCGATCGCTTCACGCCTTTGACGCTAATGCCTGCCACTGACAATGCGCCTCCACCACCGTTCCGGCTGTGGACAACCAATCAGAATGGATGTTCGATTTCACTGTCAAGCGCGCCACGCCCGCTCGCCGCGAGCTGGGGACGACGGGACTTCGAGGGGGCGGCGACAGCGAGCCGAAGACGGCCATTCCGACCGAGCCGCCGATCGCGCCCAGAGGATGCCGCCGCGACCCCACCCGCCACGAGTGACAACCCAAGGTTGACAGTCCGGTGACTGTCAACCTACGGTTGCCCCTATGACGAACCCTCCCGTGGAACCCGTTCGCATGGCCAACCCGGTGCGCCTCGACGACCTGATCGAGGCCATCAAGAAGGTCCACACCGACACCCTGGAGCAGCTCAGCGGCGCCGTCGTCGCCGCCGAGGCGCTCGGAGACGTGGCGGACCACCTCATCGGCCACTTCGTCGACCAGGCCCGCCGCTCCGGCGCCTCGTGGACCGACATCGGCCGCAGCATGGGCGTCACACGCCAGGCCGCCCAGAAGCGCTTCGTCCCCAAGGCCGACAAGGAGGGCGAGGCGGCGATCGACCCCGGCCAGGGCTTCGGCCGCTTCACGCCCCGCGCCCGCAACGTCGTCGTGACCGCGCAGAACGAGGCGCGCGCCGCCGGCAACACCGAGATCCGTACCGAGCACCTCGTCCTCGGTCTGCTGGCGGAGCCCGAAGGCCTCGCCGCGCACGCGCTCCGCGCCCAGCGGGTGGCGGCGGACGACCTGCGCGCCGCCGCGGTCGCCGCCCTGCCCGCGGCCGAGGCCGAGGTCCCCGACCTGGTCCCCTTCGACGCCTCCGCCAAGAAGGCCCTGGAGCTCACCTTCCGCGAGGCCCTGCGGCTGGGGCACCCCTACATCGGCACCGAGCACGTCCTCCTGGCCCTCCTGGAGCTGGAGAACGGCTCGGGCCTGCTCAGCGGACTCGGCGCGGACAAGGCCGGCGTCGAGGCGTGGGTCAGCGACGCCCTGGCATCCGCACTCGGTTCCACGGACGGGACGCCGCAGTAGAGGCGTGCGCGTCCTCCGTCAGCGCGTACCGCTTCACGTACGCGCCGAGGAACGCCTGCAGCGTGGCGATGGCCGGGATCGCGATCAGCGCCCCGACCGCGCCCAGCAGGGCGGTGCCCGCGATGACCGAGCCGAAGGCCACCGCCGGGTGGATGTCCACGGTCCTCGAGGTCAGCTTCGGCTGGAGGACGTAGTTCTCGAACTGCTGGTAGACCACCACGAACCCGAGGACGTACAGCGCGTACCAGGGGTTGACCGTGAAGGCGATCAGCATCGGCAGGGCGCCCGCGAGGTAGGTGCCGATCGTGGGGATGAACTGGGAGACCAGCCCCACCCACACCGCGAGGGCGGGCGCGTACGGCACGCCGAGGACCGCCAGCAGGACGTAGTGCGCCACGCCCGAGATCAGCGCCATCAGCCCGCGCGAGTAGAGGTAGCCGCCCGTCTTGGCCACGGCGATCTCCCAGGCGCGCAGCACCTCGGCCTGCTTCGCGGGCGGCAGTACGGAGCACAGCGCGCGCCGCAGGCGCGGCCCGTCGGCGGCGAAGTAGAAGGAGAACAGCCCGATCGTCAGCAGCTTGAACAGCCCGCCGAGCACGGTGGCGGACACGTCGAGCACGCCGCTGGCACTGTTCTGCACGTATTTCTGGAGCCAGTCCGAGTGCAGCATGCTGTCCTGGATGTCCAGGCGGGACAGATCGGTGTGGAAGGTCGCGTTGATCGAGTCGATGACCGAGTCGAGGTAGTTCGGGAAGCCCTCGACCATCGCGACGATCTGCCCGGCGAGCATCGAGCCGAGCAGGGCGAGGAAGCCCACGGCGAAGCCGAACACCGCGAGGAACACCAGGAAGGTGGCGAACCCCCTGCGCATGCCCCGGGCCGCCATCCTGGCCACCGCGGGCTCGATCGCGAGCGCGAGGAAGAACGCGATCAGGATGTTGACCAGCAGGCCGATCAGCTGGTGGAAGGCCCAGCTGCCGAGCTGGAAGCAGGCGACGAGGGCCAGGACGAGGACCACCGCGCGCGGCAGCCAGCGCGGCATCCGCTCGCCCGCGCCCGCCGGCGGGCCGCCCCGGGGCGGTCCCCCGGGCCGGACCGGGTCGGCCGCCCGGGGCGGCTGCCCGGGTGCCTCGGGCGCCCCGGCGGCCCCGGGAGCCGCCGTCTCGGGCGCCCCCGACGGACCGGACGCAGCGGACGGCCGAGCCTCCTCGGCCGTCACGGGCACCCCGGCAGCGGAATCCGGGGCGTCTGCGGGCGGGTCGGTCGTCTCATCGATGGCTGCCACGCGGCCAAGTCTGGCCCACCGGCCGCCCATCCGGCGAAGCCGCCTCCCGCCCGCCCGGGGGTCAGCGCATCGAGGCGGGCACGTCCATCGCGGAACACACCGCGCGCCACACGTCCTTGGCCTCCCAGCCCGCGTCCAGCGCCTGGTGGACGGTGCGTCCGCCCAGCTCCGTCATGACGTGGTCCCGTGCGAAGGAGTCCGCGTAGCCCGCACCGAAGTGCTCCGCCATCCGCTCCCAGAAAATCGTCAACCGCATGCCTCCAGTATCCCGCCCGGAGAGTGCACCCGTCCCGTTCGTCCCCCTCCGGCGCATCGCCGCCCCCTACGTTTCTCGCATGTCTGGAGACGAAGCTCCCCCGCCGGCCCCGGCCGTTTCGCCGCAGGACCGGCTGGCCCGCGCCGAGCAGTTCATCTGGCTCACCGCCCGGGTGCTGGAGCAGCGCCGGTTCGCGTACCACTTCCTCGGCGGGGACGCCGACCCGGTGGACACCGCCCTCGGCGCCTACCTGGGCGGGGACGGCGGCTACGGGCACGCGCTCGATCCGGACCTGCGCGGCCCGCTCAGCCAGCCCCTGCACACCGCGCACGCGCTGCGGATCCTGGACGGCCTGGGCCGCTGCTCCGGGCAGCGCATCGAGCGGCTCTGCGGTCACCTGACCCGGGTCTCCACCCCGGACGGCGCCCTTCCGGCAGCCGTCCCGGCCGCCCGCGGCCACCTGGCGGCCCCGTACCATCCGGCGTACGACGACCCTCCGGGCGAACTGCTGGCCACGGGCCCGGTCGTCGGCCTGCTGCACCGCAACCGGATCTGGCACGCCTGGCTCTTCCGAGCCACGGACTTCTGCTGGGAGCGCGTCGAGAGCCTGCGCCACTCGCATCCGTACGAGGTCCAGAGCGCGGTGGCCTTCCTCGACGGCGTCCCCGACCGGGCGCGCGCCGCCGCGGCCGCGGACCGGCTGGGGCGCTTCGCGCGCGAGCGGCGGCTGGTGGTGCTCGACCCCGCGCGGCGCGGCGAGTACCCGCCCGCCCCGGGCTACGCGCCGGACGAGCAGCTGTTCCCGCACGACTTCGCGCGGGCTCCCGCGTCGCTGGCCCGCGGCTGGTTCACCGACGCGGAGGTGCGCCGCTCGCTCGACTTCCTGGCCGGGCAGCAGCAGCCGGACGGCGGCTGGCCGGTGCACCGCCGGGAGTGGGCGCCCGGCAGCGCGCTGGAGCGGCGTCCCATCGCCACCCTGGAGGCGCTGCTCACCCTGCGGGCGTACGGGCGCCTGCCGGACGGGGCCGCTACCAGCCCAGCGCCCGGACCCCCGCGGTGACCAGCACGGCCACGGCGACGACCACGAGGAACGGCGCCCGCAGCACCAGCGCCAGCCCGGCGGCGGCGAGCCCGGCCGCGCGGGCGTCCAGGACGAGCTCGTGGCCGGTGCTGAAGGTCTGCTGGGCGGTGAGCGCGGCCAGCAGCGCGACCGGCAGGAGCGCGGACATGCGGCTCACCAGCGGCCGCTGCAGCGCCGCGGCGGGGACGAGCAGCCCGGCGAGCTTGACGGCGTAGCAGCCGACGACGGTGAGCCCGATGGCGATCCAGACGTTCACGAACGGCGTCCCTTCATCCACAGCACCGCGGGAGCGGCGAGCGCCGCGATCAGCACGGGGACCCCTGCGGGCAGCACGGGCAGGAAGGCCAGCCCGAGGACGAGCGCGAGGGCGGCGACGGCCCGCTCGGTGGACGTCTTCAGCATCGGCGCGAGCAGGGCCAGGAACACGGCGGGACCGGCGGCGTCCAGCCCCCACGCCCTGGTGTCCCCGATGGCCTCGGCGCCCAGGGCGCCCAGCAGCGTGGTGAGGTTCCACAGCGCGTAGAGGGTGAGTCCGGTGACGGTGAAGCCGAGCCGGGCCGACTTCCGGTCGGGCTGGGCCAGCGCCACGGCGGTGGTCTCGTCGATGACCCAGTGCGCGGCCAGCGGACGTACGGGCCCCGGGAACGCCAGCAGCTGGGACAGCCGCAGGCCGTAGAAGGCGTTGCGGGTGCCGAGGAAGAACGCGCCCGCGGCCGCGGTGAACGGATTGCCGCCCGCGGCCAGCGCCCCGACCAGGGCGAACTGCGAGGCCCCGGTGAAGACGAGCAGGCTGAGCACGCAGGCCTGGAGCGTGCTGACCCCCGCCCCGGCCGCGGTCACCCCGAAGGCGAACCCGGACAGCCCGACGGCCACCCCGACCCCGAGCGCGTCCCGGACGACCGCGCCCCGCGGCTTGTCGGCGACCCCGCCGGGGGCCTCTCGTATCACCATCTGATGTTCTCCCACGCCCCGAAGGTACGCAGGGCTCGGTCGCCCGGTCTTGTACGTTCTTGCGCGCCCGCGCGGCCTGGTCCACCGCCGGCGGACCCGGCCGGCGGAACCGGGGACCGGGGACGCCTAACCGGCGGCCCGGCCCCTGCGGTACGCGCCGGGCGGCACCCCCACGATCCGGGTGAAGTGGCGGTTCAGGTGCGGCTGGTCGGTGAAGCCGACGGCGACCGCCGCCTCCGCCGGCGGGGTCCCCGCGTCCAGCAGTCCGCGCGCCCGCCGGACCCTGGCGTCGGTCAGCCAGGTGTGCGGCGGCATGCCGTACCGGTCCCGGAAGGCCCGCAGCAGGGCGAACGGGCTCGTCCCCAGCCCGGCGGCCAGCTGCTCCAGCGACGGCGGGTCCGCCATCCGCTCCTCCAGCACGGCCCGCGCGGCCGCCGCGTCGGCGGCGCCCGCGCCGCGCACCGGGCGTGGCGGGAGGGGGCCCGCGTGCCGGCCGAGCATTCGCGCCACCACACCCCGCAGCAGGGTGTCGGCGGCCAGCGCGTTCCCCGCCTCGGCGGCCCGGTGGACGTCGGCGATCGCCCGTGACGCGTCCGGGTCGGTGACCATGTCGGCGGTGAAGCCGGGGGTTCCGCGCAGCGTCCCGATCTCGGCCGCGACCTCGCCGATCAGCGCGCGGGAAGGGTAGAGCGTCGCGTACGCCCATCCCTCGGGCACCCCGGCCCGCGCGGCGTGCGCGACCTCGGGGTTGATCAGGACCACGCTCCCCGGCCCGGCCCGCAACGTGCCGCCCGGCAGCCCGATCTCCTCGACGCCGCCGGTGACCGCCGCGATGACGTACCCCTCGTGGGTGTGGCGCGGGAAGGTGTGGCGGACGTAGCGGGCACGCAGCAGGTCCAGCCCGGGCAGCTCCGGGTACTGCCAGTGCCGGGCCCACTCCCGGTGGTCCCCGTCCGTCCCCATCCCCCCATTCTGCGCCTCGCCGCGGACCCGCGTTTCCCCAGGTCCGGACCGTTGTCGGTGCCGGGGTGCAGGATGGGGGGATGGTCGGCTCCGCGCTCGCATCGTTCTCCCCCGCGACCCGCTCCTGGTTCACGGGGGCCTTCGCCCTGCCCACCTCGGCCCAGGAGGGCGCGTGGCGGGCGATCGGCGAGGGCTCGGACGTGCTCGTCGTGGCGCCCACCGGCTCGGGCAAGACGCTGGCCGCCTTCCTCGCCGCCCTCGACCAGCTCGCCTCGACGCCGCCGCCGGCCGAGCCGAAGAAGCGCTGCCGGGTGCTGTACGTGTCGCCGCTGAAGGCGCTGGCCGTGGACGTCGAGCGCAACCTGCGCAGCCCGCTGACCGGCATCCGCCAGGAATCGGTGCGGCTCGGGCTGCCCGAGCCGGAGATCCGCGTCGGGATCCGTTCGGGGGACACCCCGCCCGCCGAGCGGCGCTCCCTGGCCACCCGCCCGCCGGACATCCTCATCACCACGCCCGAGTCGCTGTTCCTGATGCTGACCTCGGCCGCCCGGGACGCCCTGGCCGGGATCGAGACGGTGATCCTGGACGAGGTGCACGCCGTCGCCGGCACCAAGCGCGGCGCGCACCTCGCCCTGTCCCTGGAACGGCTGGACGAGCTGCTGCCGCGCCCCGCGCGCCGCATCGGGCTCTCCGCGACGGTCCGCCCGGTGGACGAGGTCGCCCGGTACCTGGCGCCGCGGGGCAAGGTGGAGATCGTCCAGCCGCCGTCCACGAAGGAGTTCGACCTGTCGGTGGTCGTACCGGTGCAGGACATGGGCGAGCTGGGCGGCTCCCCGGCCACCGAGGGGCGCGAGGGCGGCGACAAGCCGTCCATCTGGCCGCACGTGGAGGAGCGGATCGCCGACCTCGTCCAGGCGCACCGCTCGACGATCGTGTTCGCCAACTCCCGCCGGCTCGCCGAGCGGCTCTGCAACCGGCTCAACGAGATCGCGTACGAGCGCGCCATGGGCGAGAAGCTCCCCGAGGGCTCGCCGCCGGCCGAGATCATGGCCCAGTCGGGCGCCTCCCAGGGCGTCCCGCCGCTGCTGGCCCGCGCGCACCACGGATCGGTGTCCAAGGAGCAGCGGGCCCTCGTGGAGGAGGACCTGAAGGCGGGCCGGCTGCCCGCCGTCGTCGCCACCTCCAGCCTGGAGCTCGGCATCGACATGGGCGCCGTGGACCTGGTGGTGCAGGTGGAGTCGCCGCCCTCGGTGGCCTCGGGGCTGCAGCGCGTGGGCCGCGCCGGCCACCAGGTGGGCGCGGTGTCCACCGGGGTCGTCTTCCCCAAGTACCGGGGCGACCTCGTGCAGGCCGCCGTGGTCACCGAGCGGATGCGCACCGGTTCGATCGAGTCCCTGCGCATCCCCTCCAACCCGCTCGACGTCCTCGCGCAGCAGCTGGTCGCGATGACCTCGATGGACACCTGGCAGGTGGACGAGCTCATCGCGCTGGTGCGGCGGGCGGCGCCCTTCGCCGCGCTGCCCGAGTCGGCGTTCACCGCGGTACTGGACATGCTGGCGGGCCGCTACCCGTCGGACGCGTTCGCCGAGCTGCGGCCGCGCGTGGTGTGGGACCGGGTGGCCGGGACGGTCACCGGCCGGCCCGGGGCCCAGCGCCTCGCGGTCACCTCGGGCGGCACCATCCCGGACCGCGGCCTCTTCGGCGTCTTCCTCGCCGGGTCCGACCCGAAGAAGGGCGGCGGGCGGGTCGGCGAGCTGGACGAGGAGATGGTGTACGAGTCCCGCGTCGGGGACGTGTTCACCCTGGGCACCACGTCCTGGCGGATCGAGGACATCACCCGCGACCGGGTCCTCGTCACCCCGGCCCCCGGGGTGCCGGGCCGGCTGCCGTTCTGGAAGGGCGACCAGCTGGGCCGCCCGCTGGAGCTGGGGCGCGCGGTCGGCGCGTTCCTGCGCGAACTGGGCGCCCTCTCCGCCGAGGACGCCCGGCTGCGGCTGCTGGCGGCCGGCCTCGACGGCTGGGCCGCGGAGAACCTCCAGGCGTACCTCGCCGAGCAGCGCGAGGCCTGCGGCCACGTACCGGACGACCGGACCATCCTCGTGGAGCGCTTCCGCGACGAGCTGGGCGACTGGCGGGTCGTCGTCCACTCCCCCTTCGGCGCGCAGGTGCACGCCCCGTGGGCGCTGGCGCTCAGCGCCCGCCTCGCCGAGAAGTACGGCATGGACGCCCAGGTCATGCACGCCGACGACGGCATCGTGCTGCGCCTGCCGGACGCCGACCTGCTGTCCATGGACCTCCTGGACCACGACCCGGCGGGCGCGCCGGCCTTCGAGTTCGGCGACGAGCAGGCCCCGCTCGGCGCGGCCGACGTCGTCTTCGACCGGGGCGACGTCAACCAGATCGTCACCGACCAGGTCGGTGGCTCGGCCCTGTTCGCCTCCCGCTTCCGCGAGTGCGCGGCCCGCGCCCTGCTGCTGCCGCGGCGCAGTCCCGGCAAGCGCACCCCCTTGTGGCAGCAGCGCCAGCGCGCGTCCCAGCTGCTCCAGGTCGCTTCCGAGTTCGGCTCCTTCCCGATCGTGCTGGAAGCCGTACGGGAATGTCTCCAGGACGTCTTCGACGTGCCCGGCCTGACCGAGCTGATGGGCGACATCGAGGCCCGTCGCGTCCGCCTCGTCGAGGTCACCACCCCGGAGCCCTCGCCGTTCGCCCGCTCGCTCCTCTTCGGCTACGTCGCGCAGTTCCTGTACGAGGGCGACTCGCCCCTCGCCGAACGCCGGGCGGCCGCGCTGTCGCTCGACTCGCGCCTGCTGGCCGAGCTGCTGGGCCAGGCCGAGCTGCGCGAGCTGCTCGACGCCCAGGTGCTGGAGGAACTGGAGCGGGAGCTCCAGTGGCTCACCGAGGACCGCCGGGCGAAGGACGCCGAGTCGGTGGCCGACCTGCTGCGCCTGCTGGGCCCGCTCACCGCCGCCGAGCTGGCCGAGCGCGGCGCGGATCCGGCCTGGGCCGCCGACCTGTCCGCGGCCCGGCGCGCGATCTCCGTCCGGATCGGCGGGCAGGACCACTGGGCGGCGGTCGAGGACGCGGGCCGGCTGCGGGACGCGCTGGGCACGGCGCTCCCGGTCGGTGTCCCGGAGGCGTTCACGGAGCCGGTCAAGGACCCCCTCGGGGACCTCCTCGCCCGGTACGCCCGCACCCACGGGCCGTTCACGACGGCCGCGGCGGCGGCCCGCTTCGGGCTGGGCGCGGCGGTCACCGAGGGGGCGCTGCACCGGCTCGCGGCGGCGGGCCGGGTGGTCCAGGGCGAGTTCCACCCGGCGGGCATCGGCCAGGAGTGGTGCGACGCGACGGTGCTGCGCCGGCTCCGCCGCCGGTCGCTGGCCGCGCTCCGCCAGGAGCTCGAACCGGTCCCGCCGACCTCGCTGGCCACCTTCCTCCCGCAGTGGCAGCACGTGGGCGGCGCCCTGCGCGGCATCGACGGCCTGGCCCGGGCGGTGGAACAGCTCCAGGGCGCCCCGGTGCCGGCGTCCGCGCTGGAGCGCCTGATCCTGCCCTCCCGGGTCGCGGGCTACTCCCCCGCCCTGCTGGACGACCTGACCACCGCGGGCGAGGTCGTCTGGGCGGGCGCCGGGGCGCTCCCGGGCAAGGACGGCTGGGTCTCGCTGTACCTGGCGGACGCGGCCCCGCTGCTCCTGCCCCCGCCGCACCCCCTGGAGACCGGCCCGCTCCACCAGGCGGTCCTGGACTCCCTGGCCGGGGGGTACGGGCTGTTCTTCCGCCAGATCACCGACTCCGTGCGGGCGGGCCACCCCGAGGCGTCGGATCTCGCGCTGTCCCAGGCGCTGTGGGACCTGGCCTGGTCGGGCCGGCTCACGAACGACACCCTGGCTCCGCTGCGCTCCCTGCTGGGCTCGGGCCGCACGGCGGGCGCGACGGCCCACCGGGCCCGCCGGACGGTCCCCCGCGGCCGCTACGGCACCCTCAGCGCCACCGTGTCCCGCACCGGCCCGCCGACCGTGTCGGGCCGCTGGTCCCTCCTGCCCGTCCCGGCTCCGGACCCCACCCACCGCGCCCACGCCCTGGCCCGTACGCTCCTGGACCGCCACGGCGTGGTCACCCGCGGAGCGGTGGCGGCGGAGGGCGTGGAGGGCGGCTTCAGCGCGGTCTACCGCATCCTGTCGGCCTTCGAGGACAGCGGCCAGGCCCGCCGGGGCTACGTGGTGGAGGGACTGGGAGCCGCGCAGTTCGCGATGGACGGCGCGGTGGACCGGCTCCGGGCCGCCGAGCGCACCCCGCCGCCGCTGGTGGCGGTGGTCCTCGCCGCGGCCGACCCCGCGAACGCGTACGGCGCGGCCCTGCCCTGGCCGGAGCCCCCGGAGGGGGCCACCCACAAGCCCGGCCGCAAGGCGGGCTCCCTGGTGGTGCTGGTCGACGGCGAACTCACCCTGTACGTGGAGCGCGGCGGCAAGACCCTCCTCGCCTGGCCCCCGCCGGAGGACCCCCGCCTCACGTCGGCGGTCGGAGCCCTGGCCGGCGCCGCCCGCACGGGCACCGTTCCGGCCCTGACGGTGGAGCGCGTCAACGCGGCCGCCTCCCTGACGTCCCCGTACGGCCCGCCCCTGGAAGCCTCCGGCTTCCACGCCACCCCCCGGGGCCTGCGCCTGCGCACCTGACGGCCGCGGCCCTCCCGACGGCCGTGCGGCGGAGGGCTGCGACTCCGCCATGGCCGGCTGCCCGCCGGCGCACCGCCCCACGGGCCCGCGCCGGGCATCCGGTGCGGCGACAGCGGACACCCCGATGCTCCGGCCCCGGGACGCAGCGGGCAGCGGACAGCGGGCCGGCAGTGACCGGCGCAGCGGTCCGCCCCACGGGCCCCGGGCACGGCCGGCACGGCGTTCGCCACCACCGGCCCGCCCGGGGACACCGCAGCCCGCCGCCGCCCCGGCCGCGCTCGGTGGACCCCCGCCCGGAGGCCGCGCCCCCGGTGCGGGTCCCGGCACAGGGTCCGCCGCCGCGCGACAATGTCCGCATGCCCGAAGGAGACAGCGTCCACCGCGCCGCCGCCCGACTCCACGCGGCCCTCGCGGGCCGTCCCCTCACCCGCAGCGACCTCCGCGTCCCCCGCTTCGCCACCGCCGACCTCACCGGCCGCACCACGCTCGACGTCACCCCCCGCGGCAAGCACCTCCTCGCACGGTTCGAAGGCGGTCTCACCCTCCACAGCCACCTCCGCATGGACGGCGCCTGGCACGTGTTCCCCGCGGGAGCCCGCTGGCGCGGCGGCCCCGACTACGAGGTCCGCGCGGTCCTCGGCACCGCCGAGCACACCGCCGTCGGGTACCGCCTCCCCGTTCTGGAGCTGATCCGGACCGCCGACGAGGACCAGGCCGTGGGCCACCTCGGCCCCGACCTCCTCGGCCCGGACTGGGACCCCGACCGGGCGGCGGCGAACCTCCTCGCGGCCCCCGGCCGCCCGCTCGGCGAGGCCCTCCTCGACCAGCGCAACCTCGCGGGCATCGGCAACATCTACAAGTCCGAGCTCTGCTTCCTGGCCCGGGCCACCCCCTGGACCCCCGTCGGCTCCCTCCCCGACCCCCCGGCGACCCTGCCCCGCATCGCCGCCGCGGCCCAGCGCCTCCTCGCCGCGAACATCGGCCACCGGGCGGGCGGCCGCCGCAACACCACGGGCATCGGCCGCCCCGGCCCCGACCTGTTCGTGTACGGCCGTGCCCGCCGCCCCTGCCTGCGCTGCGGCACCCCCGTCCGCGAAGCCGAGCAGGACGGCCGCCCCACGTACTGGTGTCCCAGCTGTCAGGCCGGGCCCACCCCCTAGTTGACGCTCCGTCAGATTCGGTCGTACGGTCCCGGCATGCCCACACCCGCGCCCGCACCCACACCCGCGCCCACGCCTGCTCCGTCCGCTCCGCCCACGGCATCCACCCCCCACGACCTCACCGGCCGCACCGCCCTGATCACCGGCGCCGCCAGCGGCATCGGCCGCGCCACCGCCCTCGCCCTCGCCGGGGCGGGCGCGCACGTGCACTGCGCCGACCGCGACGAACCCGGCCTCGCCGAGACGGCCGCCCTCGTCGCCGGGGCCGGCGGCGCCGCCACCGTCCACCCCCTCGACGTCACCGACCGGGGCGCGCTCCGCGCCGCCGTCGCCGCGGCGGGCCCCCTCGACATCGCCGCCGCGATAGCCGGGGTCATGCACACGAGCAGCGTGCTGGAGACGGCCGACGAGGACCTCGACCGGATCCTGGACGTCAACTTCAAGGGCGTCCTGCGCACCTGCCAGGAGGCGGCCCGCTCCATGATCGCCGCGGACCGCCCCGGCTCGATCGTCACCATGGCCTCCGGCGCCGTGGACGCCGCCCAGCCCGGCCTGCTCTGCTACAGCGCCGCCAAGGCAGCGGTCGTCCAGCTCACCAAGACCCTCGCCACCGAGGCCGGCCCGCACGGCATCCGGGTCAACGCCGTCGCCCCCGGCTGGATCCGCACCCCGATGACCGGCCGCCACAGCCCCGAGGCCCAGCAGCAGACCGAGGCGATGATGATCCGGATGTCCCCGCTGCGCCGGGTCGGCGAGCCCGAGGACATCGCCCAGGCCGTGCTCTACCTGGCCTCCGACGCCTCGTCCTTCATGACCGGCCAGATTCTTCGCCCGAACGGCGGAGTCGCGATGCCCTGGTAGCGGTTCCCCCGCCACCCCCGGCCATCCGCACCCCGCCCCCGCCGGGCATGCCGTGCACCCCGGTCGCGCCCACCGCGGCGGCCGCAGCCACCCCGGCGCCCCGTCTGGCCTTCCGTACCGGACCCGGCGCGCAGTGCACCGGCAGGAGCCCCAGCCCCCACCCGCCCACCGCCACCGCGCCCTCCACGGGGCCCGCATCGGCAGGTGCGAAGACGAGGCGCAGCACGGCCCACCACCACAGCACGCCCACCGCCAGCGCGAGGGCCTGAGCGACGGATGTGCGCAGCGACCGCCGCACGGCTACCTCCCTGGGGCCGGGACCCGGAAGCCCCATCCTCCCGCACCCCCCTCGCCCCCGCACCCAGAACGGCACGGAGCCCCGGCCGGTGCGCGACGCACCGGCCGGGGCTCCGGCCACACTCACACGCTCACGTGCTCGCTCACGCGGCTACGACATTCACCGCTTCCGCAGGCGCCTTGATGGTCACCCGCTCCGGTCCGGCCGTGACCGAAGCCATGGAGACCGAATTGAGCATCGGGCGGACCGGTACGCTCACCGGTTCGCTTGCCGCGGCCGACTGTGCCAGCTCGGCCAGCGACAGTTCGTCACTGACTTCGCGCATCAGCTCGGACATCCGTACGTCCAGCGCGTCGCAGATCGCGGAGAGCAACTCGGAGGATGCCTCCTTCTGCCCCCGCTCCACCTCGGAGAGATAGCCGAGCGAAACTCGGGCCGACGAGGAGACTTCGCGCAGAGTACGGCCCTGGCGCTGGCGCTGCCGACGCAGCACGTCACCCAGCAGGCGACGGAGCAGAATCATCGGTGGCTCCCTCCTCTGACCGTGTAGCCGCATCCTTCACGCCCCACCGTACCGCCTCGCGCCGCGGCCGTGCGGGGAGCGATGTCGTGTTCACTCAGGGCTGCAAACATCAAATCCCCCCGTTCTGTTCCGTATCCTGCCCCCGCGCATTCTCGCGGAGTTGGCTTGAGAGAAGTTCGAGCACTGTGCGTGCACTCTCCCTACGAATTTCCGTACGGGAGCCGTTCAACCTCAGCCGGGCCGTTTTCCCGCCCTCCGGACCCGAAACGGAGACGAAGACGGTGCCCACCGGCCGGCCGTCCTGCGGGTCCGGACCGGCCACCCCGGTGGTCGCGATCCCCCACGAAGCGCCCATCACCCGGCGCACCCCGGCCGCCATCTCCTCGGCGACCTGCGCGTTCACCGCACCCTCGGCCGCGAGCAGCTCCGCGTCCACGCCCAGGACGCGGTGCTTGAGTTCCGTGGCGTACGCCGTCACGGAGCCGCGGAAGGACCGGGAGGCACCCGGGACGGCCGTGAGCTCGGACGCGACCATGCCGCCGGTCAGCGATTCCGCCACGGCGAGCGTCTGGTCACTCTCCGCGAGCAGCCGCAGCACCTCCGCGGCCACCCGCGCCACATCGACCCCGGCAGGCCCCCGGGCCGAACCGTCCGACAGGGGGGACGGTTCCCCCACCGCGTGCGTCACCGTGCGGCCCGCTCCGCGGCGATGCCCGCCCGGCGCAGGACGAGTGCCTGGCGGATGTAATCCAAACCGGTGACGACGGTCAGCACGACGGCGAGCGCCATCACCCAGAAGCGCAGGGTCGCCAGCGGCCCGGTCAGCGCGAGGACGTACATGCCCACGGCCGTGCCCTGGGCCAGGGTCTTCATCTTGCCGCCCCGGCTGGCCGGAATCACCCCGTGCCGGATCACCCAGAAGCGCAGCAGCGTGATCCCGAGCTCCCGTCCGAGGATCACCCCGGTCACCCACCAGGGGAGGTCGCCCAGCCAGGAGAGGCAGATCAGCGCGGACCCCATGATCGCCTTGTCGGCGATCGGGTCGGCGATCTTGCCGAAGTCCGTGACCAGGTTGTACGTACGGGCCAGGTGTCCGTCGAAGATGTCCGTGATCATGGCGACGGCGAACGCCGCCCACGCCCACGCCCGCCAGACGGGGTCGTATCCGCCGTCGGCGAGCAGCAGCAGGACGAATCCCGGCACCAGTACGAGCCGGATCATCGTCAGGATGTTGGCGATGTTCCACAGGCTGGCCTGATTGACGGCCGCAGTCCCGAGCTTTGCGCCGGGCACGGGCCGGCGGCCGGTCCCGCCCGCCGCAGGTGCCGGGACTCCGGTCATCCGGCCGCCTCCTCGAACTCCAGGCCCAGGGGCTCGGCCACCAGGTCCACGCCGAGGGTGCCGACCACCTTCGCCGTGACGATGCGCCCGGGGACCAGGCCGGCGCCGTCCGTGAAGACGACCTGCCCGTCGGTCTCCGGAGCCTGGTGGGCGGCGCGTCCGTAGGCGCCCTCGCCCTCCTCCGCCTCGTCGAGCGGCACGACCGTCTCGACGAGTACCTCCAGGGTCTCCCCGATCCGCTCCTCCGCGCGCTGCGAGGTGAGCTCCTCGGCGAGGCGCTGCATGTGGGCGAGGCGCTCGGCGATGGTCTCGGCGTCGAGCTTGTTCTCGTAGGTGACGGCTTCGGTGCCGTCCTCGTCGGAGTAGCCGAAGACGCCGATGGCGTCGAGCCGCGCGTGGGTGAGGAAACGCTCCAGCTCGGCGAAGTCCGACTCCTTCTCGCCGGGGAAGCCGACGATGAAGTTGGACCGGACGCCGGCCTGCGGGGCCTTGGTGCGGATGGTGTCCAGCAGCTCCAGGAACCGGTCGGTGTCACCGAAGCGGCGCATCGCGCGCAGCACGTCGGGGGCCGAGTGCTGGAAGGACAGGTCGAAGTACGGGACGACCTTGGGGGTCGAGGTCAGCACGTCGATCAGGCCGGGCCGCATCTCGGCGGGCTGGAGGTAGCTGACGCGGACGCGCTCGATGCCGTCCACCGCGGCGAGTTCCGGCAGCAGGGTCTCCAGCAGGCGGATGTCGCCGAGGTCCTTGCCGTACGAGGTGTTGTTCTCGGAGACGAGCATGACCTCCTTGACACCCTGCTCGGCCAGCCAGCGGGTCTCGCCCAGCACGTCGCTGGGACGGCGGGAGATGAAGGAGCCGCGGAAGGACGGGATGGCGCAGAAGGAGCAGCGCCGGTCACAGCCGGAGGCCAGCTTGACCGAGGCGACGGGGCTCTTGTCCAGACGGCGGCGCAGGGGCGCGCGCGGCCCGGAGGCGGGCGCGAGGCCGTCGGGGAGGTCGGCCGGCGCGGGAGCGGGCTCCTGGGCGTGGCCGGGGAGCGCGACCGCGGTGTCCTGGCGCTCCGCGGGGCTGATCGGCAGCAGCTTGCGCCGGTCGCGCGGGGTGTGGGAGGCGTGGATGCCACCGTTGAGGATGGTCTGCAGGCGGTCGGAGATGTCGGCGTAGTCGTCGAAGCCGAGCACGCCGTCCGCCTCGGGGAGCGCTTCGGCGAGTTCCTTGCCGTAGCGCTCGGCCATGCAGCCGACGGCGACGACGGCCTGGGTCCGGCCCTGATCCTTGAGATCGTTGGCTTCCAGCAGGGCGTCTACGGAGTCCTTCTTGGCGGCTTCGACGAAGCCGCAGGTGTTGACGACGGCTACGTCCGCGTTCGCGGCGTCCTCGACGAGCTCCCAGCCATCCGCCGCCAAGCGGCCTGCGAGCTCCTCCGAGTCCACCTCGTTACGGGCGCAGCCAAGAGTGACAAGGGCGACGGTACGGCGTTCGGGCATGGACTCAAGACTACTTCGTCCGGGCGGCGGCCCCCGCCCACTCCCCCCACGACAAGATCCCCGGAGTGCGGCGCAGCACCCCGGGGATCCCGGATCGAACGTTCCGCCTGGCGGCGGCCCTGGTCAGCCCGCCTGCGGCTGCCCCTGGGAGGGGTCTTCCCTGGTGTAGGTGAGACGTTCCACCTGGCCGGGCTGGAAGTCGTCCTTGATCTCCTTGCCGTTCACGAAGAGCTTCACCGCCCCGGCGTCGCCGAGCACGAGGTCGACGGACTCCTTGTCGGTGAACGTCTTGGACTCACCCTGCGTGAGGGTGCCGTCGAAGAGGAGACGACCGCTGTGGTCCTTCGCGGAGATCCAGCTCTCGCCGGTGTCCGCCGTCAGGACGACCGTGACGAGGTCCTTGGGCGCGGCCGCGATGGCGCTGTCCGACGGCGCCGGCGTGGGCGCCTTCGGGCTCGGGGAGGCTTTCGGGGGCTGGGGCGCCGGCTGCTTGCCGCCGGACTGCTTGGGTGCGGGCTGCGGGGCGGCGGAACCATCCGCCACCGGCTGCTTGGCCTTGTCGTCGCCGCCGCCGAAGGCGGTGAACCCGACAAAGCCGATCACGGCGACGATGGCGGCGACCATGGCGGCGGTCCAGTTGGGCCGCTGCCTCTCGGGGCGGATGCGCTCGGCTTCGAACATCGGCGCGGCGGGGGTGGGTGCCGGCCGGCCGCCGTGGGCCGCGTCGTAGCTCTCGATCAGGGGTGCCGGATCGAGGCTGACGGCGCGGGCGAGCGTACGGATGTGGCCGCGGGCGTAAACGTCGCCGCCGCAGCGCGTGAAGTCGTCCTCTTCGATCGCGTGCACGATCGGGATGCGCACGCGGGTGGTGGAGCTGACCTCGTCGACGGTGAGCCCGGCGGCGATCCGGGCCTGCTTGAGGGCCGTCCCGATGGACGGTCCTTCGACGGAGCGTTCGACGATGCGGTCCTCGGACCGGTCGTCGGTCGAAGGACGCTCGTCTTCGGGGGAGTTGGAGTTGCCGATGGACACGAGGGCGCCTTTCGAGCGTGTAGCCACCTGCTGGATGTCCAGTCTAGGGGGGTGACGAAAGGGTGGAGCAACCGGAGGGTGCACTTCCTACGCCATCCGAATGGCAAAGGAAGATCCGTTTCCGGCGCGGCGGCCCTGCGCCGTGCACGTGGCCGTGCGCGCGGTGCCGCCACCTCCGTTCAACTTGACGCGCGCCCGGGGGAAACGGTTGCTCGCCGCTGCCTTACGGGTGAGCCTCCCCGCGGATGACCGCGAGCAGTCCGTCCAGCTCGTCGGCCTTGAGCAGCACGTCGCGGGCCTTGGAGCCCTCGCTCGGGCCGACGATCCCGCGGGACTCCATCAGGTCCATGAGCCGGCCTGCCTTGGCGAAACCCACCCGCAGTTTGCGCTGGAGCATCGAGGTGGAGCCGAACTGCGTGGTGACCACGAGCTCCGCCGCCTGGCACAGCAGGTCCAGGTCGTCGCCGATGTCCTCGTCGATCTCCTTCTTCTGCTTCTGCCCGACCGTGACGTCGTCCCGGAAGACGGGCGCCATCTGGTCCTTGCAGTGCTGCACGATCCCGGCGATCTCGTCCTCGGTGACGAAGGCGCCCTGGAGGCGGACCGGTTTGTTGGCACCCATCGGCAGGAACAGCCCGTCGCCCTTGCCGATCAGCTTCTCGGCACCCGGCTGGTCGAGGATGACCCGGCTGTCCGCGAGGGAGGAGGTGGCGAAGGCGAGCCGTGAGGGCACGTTCGCCTTGATCAGGCCGGTGACGACGTCCACCGAGGGCCGCTGCGTGGCGAGCACCAGGTGGATGCCGGCCGCACGGGCCAGCTGCGTGATCCGGACGATGGAGTCCTCGACGTCGCGCGGGGCCACCATCATCAGGTCGGCGAGCTCGTCGACGATCACCAGCAGGTACGGGTACGGGCTCAGCTCGCGCTCACTGCCCGGCGGCAGTTTGATCTTGCCGTCCCGGATGGCCTGGTTGAAGTCGTCGATGTGCCGGTACCCGAAGGCGGCCAGGTCGTCGTAGCGCAGGTCCATCTCGCGCACGACCCACTGCAGGGCCTCGGCGGCCCGCTTCGGGTTGGTGATGATCGGCGTGATCAGGTGCGGGATGCCCTCGTAAGCCGTCAGCTCGACGCGCTTGGGGTCCACCAGCACCATCCGGACGTCCTCCGGGGTCGCGCGGACCATCACCGAGGTGATCAGGCAGTTGATGCAGGAGGACTTGCCGGAGCCGGTGGCGCCCGCCACCAGCACGTGCGGCATCTTGGCCAGGTTGGCCATGACGTAGCCGCCCTCGACGTCCTTGCCGAGGGCGACGAGCATCGGGTGGTCGTCCTCCGCCGCGTCCGCGAGGCGCAGGACGTCGCCGAGGTTGACCATCTCGCGGTCGGTGTTCGGGATCTCGATGCCGACCGCCGACTTGCCGGGGATCGGGCTGATGATCCGGACGTCCGGGGACGCCACCGCGTAGGCGATGTTCTTCGCCAGCGCCGTGATCCGCTCGACCTTCACGGCCGCGCCCAGGGTCACCTCGTAGCGGGTGACCGTCGGACCCCGGGTGAAGCCGGTGACCTTCGCGTCGACCTTGAACTCGGTGAACACGTTCGTCAGGGAGCTGACGACGGCGTCGTTCGCGGCGCTGCGCGTCTTGCCGGGGCCACCGCGCTCCAGCAGGTCCAGCGACGGCAGCGAGTACGTGATGTCCCCGCGCAGCTGGAGCTGCTCGGCGCGCGGCGGCAGCGGCTGGCTCTTCTCCGGCGCGGCCTTGGTCAGGTCGGGCACCGCCAGCGTCCCGGACACCGCCGCGGTGGTGTCGTGCGGCTCCCCGGCCGACGGCGCCGCGGGAGCCGTCGTGGGAGCGGCCGGTACGGGGCGCTCCGCGCGCGCCGGCGGCACCGGTGCGGTCGGCTCCGCGCCCTCCCGGTCGGGGGTGATCCCCTGGGTCAGGTCGGCGACGAGCGGCGACGGCGGCAGCCCGCCGTCCAGCGCGGCGGCCGCCGCGGCGGCCACGTCGACGGCGTCCATCTCGCGGTCCATGGCCGGCCGGGCCGAGCCGCGCCGCGGGCGGCGGCGCCGGGCGAGCGCCTCCTCCTCGGCGACGTCCGCCGGGTCGCCGGACAGCGCGTCGGCGCCGCCGCGGACCCGCCACCGCTCCGGGTCGTGCCGCTCGCCGGGGGCCGCGCCGGCCTCCCGGTCCCCGTAGTCCTCGTCGTACTCGTTCGGCGCGATGATCCCGAGCCGGATGCCGAGCCGCCGCAGCCGCTGCGGGATCGCGTTGACCGGGGTCGCGGTGACCACCAGCAGTCCGAAGACCGTCAGCAGCACCAGCATGGGCACGGCGAGCGGGGCGCCCATCGTGAAGATCAGCGGCTTGGAGGCGGCCCAGCCGATGAGTCCGCCCGCGTCCTGCATGGCGGTGGTGCCCTCGTCGCGGCCGGGAGCCCCGCACGCGATGTGGACCAGGCCCAGGACGCCGACGGCCAGGGCGGAGAGCCCGACGCCGATGCGCCCGTTGGCGTCGGCCTGCTCGGGGTGGCGGATGAAGCGCACCGCCATGACCCCGAGCAGGACCGGCGCGAGCAGGTCGAGCCGGCCGAAGGCCCCGGTGACCAGCATGGTGACCAGGTCTCCGACGGGACCGTTCAGGTTCGACCAGGTTCCGGCGGCGACGATCAGCGCGAGGGCGAGCAGCAGCAGCGCCAGGCCGTCCTTGCGGTGGGCCGGGTCGAGGTTCCTGGCGCCCTGGCCGATGCCGCGGAAGACCGCGCCGACCGCGTGCGCGCAGCCGAGCCAGACGGCGCGCACCAGCCGCACCACACCGCCGGTCGGGGAGGGCGCGGGCCTGGCCGCGACCTTCTTGACCGGGGCGCGCCGAGCGGCCGCGGCCTTCTTCGCGGGAGGCTTGCGCGCGGGAGCCGCTTTCTTCGCCGGCGCCGTCGTACGGCCGGTGCGGCCCTTCGCGGTGCTCGGGGAACCCTTACCGGACGTACGTGAGGCCATGGGGCCGAGGTTACCGGTGCGCACGCCGGTGGACACGCGTGCCCACCCCTTCACCCGTTCGTGTCGCCCGCACCGGCGGCGCTTTGACGCGCCGCCAGACCTGACGCACGCCCAGTACGCCTTCCGGCCGGGCTCCTTCGCCTGGCGGGCTCGTCGGCCGGGCTCCTTCGCCGGGCAGCGGCCGAAGGCCGGGGACGGAGCCCGGCGGCCGCACGACCGCGGTACCCCGCTGCGGCGGAGCCGGTCGTCCGGTTCAGCCCTGGGCGGGCAGCATCGCTCCACCGCCGGTACCGGGCTCCAGCGCGTCGAGCGCCCGTCGCAGCCCGGTCAGTTTGCGCTCCAGGTGGGCGGCGGTCGCCACCACCGCGGCGTCGGCCGAGTCCTCGCCGAGCTGCTTGGTCAGTGCCTCCGCCTGCTCCTCGACCGCCGCGAGCCGCGCGGACAGCTCGGCCAGCAGTCCGGCCGTCTCCTTGCTGGCGTCCACGCCGTCGGAGCCGCCGCCCTCCAGCTGGAGCCGCAGCAGCGCCGCCTGCTCGCGCAGTTGGCAGTTCTTCGTGTACAGCTCCACGAAGACCGACACCTTGGCCCGCAGCACCCAGGGGTCGAAGGGCTTCGAGATGTAGTCCACCGCACCCGCCGCGTACCCGCGGAACGTGTGGTGCGGACCGTGGTTGATCGCGGTGAGGAAGATGATCGGGATGTCCCGGGTCCGCTCCCGCCGCTTGATGTGCGCGGCCGTCTCGAACCCGTCCATCCCCGGCATCTGCACATCCAGCAGGATGACCGCGAAATCGTCCGTCAGCAGCGCCTTGAGCGCTTCCTCCCCGGACGACGCCCGGACCAGTGTCTGATCGAGCGCGGAGAGGATGGCCTCCAGCGCCAGCAGATTCTCCGGCCGGTCGTCGACCAGGAGGATCTTGGCCTTCTGCACCATGCCCTGTCCTCCTCGCCCCGGCATGGGGCCTCCCCGGCTCCTGGCTCCGGCCTGTGCGCCGGGCCCCGCCCCAGAGGACGGCATCCTTGCGCCGTCCGTCCTTGTGCCGGTCATCGTAGCCCCAGTCCCGAGATCGCCACACCCTGTCACCAAGATGTCACTGTGCACGAAGCGGAAACGCGGCGGGGTGCCAGAAGGTTCCCCGCCCGCCGTCCGCCCACGCGCCTGCGGCCGCCCGGCGGCGGCCCTTGCCCTGCGTATGCCCGCCCCGACTCACTTTCCCCGCATCCACTGCTCCATCACGGACAACAGGAAGTCGGGGTCGACGGGCTTGGTGACGTAGTCGGAGGCCCCGGAGTCGATCGCCTTCTCCCGGTCGCCCTTCATCGCCTTCGCCGTCAGCGCGATGATCGGCAGCCCCGCGAACTGCGGCATCCGCCGGATCGCCGACGTCGTCGCGTACCCGTCCATCTCGGGCATCATGATGTCCATCAGGACGACCGTCACGTCGTCGTGCTGCTCCAGGACCTCGATGCCCTCCCGGCCGTTCTCCGCGTACAGCACGGACAGCCCGTGCTGCTCCAGCACACTGGTGAGCGCGAACACGTTGCGTACGTCGTCGTCCACGATGAGCACCTGCTCGCCCCGGAAGTCGTACGTCCGCGGGACCACCGGAAGCTCTTCCTCCGCGTTGCCCCAGCCGTCCTCGGCGCCCACCGTGCCGGGCTGCCCCGGCACGGCTGTACGCGGCTCCTGGTCGCTCGCCGCCTTGCGCCGCCGCCGGAACAGCGCGCCCGGACCGCCCCCCTGCCCCGCATGCTCGGCGGCCGGCAGCGAGGCCCGCACCGGCTGGGCCTGCACCGGCGCCGCCGCGACCGGCGGAAGCTCCGGCCTCGGCTCGTCCGCCGGCCTGCGGTACAGCTCGCCGCGCGCCCCGCCGGGCGCGGGCGGCGCGTACCCCTGCGGGGGCAGCTCGCTCGGGTGCAGCGGCAGGTACAGCGTGAAGGTGGACCCGCGGCCCGGCTCGCTCGCCGCGTGGATCTCACCGCCCAGCAGCCGGGCGATCTCCCGGCTGATGGACAGCCCGAGACCCGTGCCGCCGTACTTGCGGCTCGTCGTCCCGTCGGCCTGTTTGAACGCCTCGAAGATCACCAGCATCTTGCTCGCCGCGATCCCGATCCCGGTGTCCGTCACCGAGAAGGCGATCAGGTCCCCGTCCGCCTCGCGCAGCGACCCGGCTTCCAGCAACTGCTCCCGGATCGCCGTGGGAACATCCGCTCCGGCGGGCCGGATCACCAGCTCCACCGCCCCGGTGTCGGTGAACTTCACCGCGTTCGACAGCAGGTTGCGCAGCACCTGCAGCAGCCGCTGCTCGTCGGTGTGCAGGGTGGCGGGCAGCTCCGGGGAGACCCGTACCGAGAAGTCGAGCCCCTTCTCCGCGGTCAGCGGCCGGAAGGTGGCCTCCACGTAGTCCACGAGCTGGACCAGCGCGATCCGCGTCGGCGAGACGTCCATCTTGCCCGCCTCGACCTTCGACAGGTCGAGGATATCGTTGATCAGCTGCAGCAGGTCGGACCCGGCGCCGTGGATCGTCTCGGCGAACTCCACCTGCTTCGGCGACAGGTTCCCGTCCGCGTTGTCGGCGAGCAGCTTGGCCAGGATCAGCAGCGAGTTGAGCGGGGTCCGCAGCTCGTGCGACATGTTCGCCAGGAACTCGCTCTTGTAGCGCATCGAGACCGCGAGCTGCTCGGCCCGCTCCTCCAGGACCTGCCGGGCCTCCTCGATCTCGGTGTTCTTCACCTCGATGTCCCGGTTCTGCTGGGCCAGCAGCTCCGCCTTCTCCTCCAGCTCCGCGTTGGCGGCCTGCAGGGCCTTCTGCCGGTTCTCCAGCTCGTCGGAGCGCTCCCGCAGCTGCTCGGTCATCTCCTGCGACTGCTTCAGCAGCATCTCCGTCTTGGAGTTGACGCTGATGGTGTTGACGCTCGTGCCGATCATCTCGGCGATCTGGCTGAGGAAGTCCTTCTGGATCTGCGTGAAGGGAGTGAAGGACGCCAGCTCGATGACGCCGAGCACCTTCCCCTCGAAGAGCACCGGCAGCACGATCACGTGCGCCGGCGGCGCCTCGCCGAGCCCCGAGGAGATCCGCAGGTAGCCGGGAGGGGTGTTCTCGACGAGGATCGTCCGCTTCTCCTCGGCGACGGTCCCGATCAGACCCTCCCCCGGCCGGAAGGACGTCGGCATCTGACCCCCGGCGTACGCGTAACTCCCGCGCATCCGCAGCTCGTACGAACCGTCCGCGCCCCCCTCCGTCCCGATCTCGGTGGTCCCGCCCGCCGGCAGCGCCAGGAAGAAGGCGCCGTGCTGCGCCGAGACCACCGGGGTGAGCTCGCTCATGATCAGCTTGGCCACGTCGTCCAGCTCCCGGCGCCCCTGCATCAGGGCCGAGATCCGGGCGAGGTTGCCCTTGAGCCAGTCCTGCTCCTTGTTGGCGAGGGTGGTGTCGCGGAGGTTGACGATCATCGTGTTGATGTTGTCCTGGAGGACCTGGATCTCCCCCGCCGCGTCCACGTCGACCTTCAGGCTGAGGTCGCCGCGGGTCACCGCGGTGGCCACGGCCGCGATCGCGCGGACCTGCCGGGTGAGGTTGCCGGCCATCTCGTTCACGGACTCGGTGAGGTCCCGCCACGTGCCGTCGACGTCCCGGACGCGGGCCTGACCGCCGAGGATGCCCTCCGTGCCCACCTCGCGGGCGACCCGGGTGACCTGGTCGGCGAAGGAGGACAGCTGGTCGACCATCGTGTTGATGGTCGTCTTGAGCTCCAGGATCTCGCCCCGGGCATCGATGTCGATCTTCTTGGTCATGTCGCCCTTGGCGATGGCGGTCGTGACCATGGCGATCTGCCGCACCTGACCGGTGAGGTTGGAGGCCATGAAGTTCACCGAGTCGGTGAGGTCCTTCCACGTCCCCGATACGCCCGGCACGTGCGCCTGGCCGCCGAGCCGGCCCTCGGTGCCCACCTCGCGGGCCACGCGCGTGACCTCGTCCGCGAACGACGACAGGGTCTTCACCATCGTGTTCACGGTGTCCGCGAGCTGGGCGACCTCGCCCCGCGCCTCGACGGTGACCTTCTTCGTCAGGTCGCCGTTGGCCACCGCCGCCGAGACCTGCGCGATCCCGCGCACCTGGGCCGTCAGGTTCCCGGCCATGGTGTTGACGTTGTCGCTGAGGTCCTTCCAGATGCCGGTGACCCCGCGCACCCTGGCCTGCCCGCCGAGGATGCCCTCGGTGCCCACCTCGCGGGCCACCCGGGTCACCTGCTCCGCGAACGAGGACAGCTGGTCCACCATCGTGTTCACGGTGGTCACCAGCTCCAGGATCTCGCCCTTCGCGTCGACGGTGATCTTCTTCGACAGGTCGCCCATGGCGACCGCCGTGGTGACCTCGGCGATGTTGCGGACCTGCGAGGTCAGGTTGTTGGCCATGAAGTTGACGGACTGCGTGAGGTCCTTCCAGGTGCCGGAGACACCCTTGACCTCGGCCTGCCCGCCGAGGATGCCCTCGGTGCCGACCTCCCGGGCGACCCGGGTCACCTGCTCCGCGAAGTTCGACAACTGGTCGACCATCGTGTTCAGGGTGTTCTTCAGCTCCAGGATCTCGCCCCGGGCGTCCACGTCGATCTTCTGCGACAGGTCGCCGCGCGCCACCGCGGTGGCGACCTGGGCGATGTTGCGGACCTGCGAGGTCAGGTTCCCGGCCATGCCGTTCACCGAGTCCGTCAGGTCCCGCCACACGCCGGCCACGCCGGGCACCTGGGCCTGACCGCCGAGACGGCCCTCCGTCCCCACGTCCCGGGCGACCCGCGTCACCTGCTCAGCGAAGGCCGAGAGCTGGTCGACCATCGTGTTGATGGTGTTCTTCAACTCCAGGATCTCGCCCCGGGCGTCCACGTCGATCTTCTGCGACAGGTCGCCGCGCGCCACCGCCGTGGTCACCTGGGCGATCTGGCGCACCTGCGAGGTCAGGTTCCCGGCCATGAAGTTGACCGAGTCGGTCAGCTCCTTCCAGGTACCGGACACCCCCTCCACGCGGGCCTGACCGCCTAGGCGGCCCTCCGTCCCCACGTCCCGGGCCATCCGCGTGACCTGGTCGGCGAAGGAGGACAGCTGGTCGACCATCGTGTTCACGGTGTTCTTCAGCTGGAGCATCTCGCCGGAGACGTCCACGGTGACCTTCTGCGACAGGTCGCCGTTGGCCACCGCCGTCGTCACCTGCGCGATGTTGCGCACCTGGCCGGTCAGGTTGCGGAAGGCGGTGTTCACCGAGTCGGTGAGGTCCTTCCAGGTACCCGCGGCCCCCGGCACCTGCGCCTGCCCGCCCAGTTCGCCCTCGACGCCGACCTCACGGGCCACGCGCGTCACCTCGGCGCCGAAGGACTGGAGCTGGTCCACCATCGTGTTGACGGTGTTCTTCAGCTCCAGCATCTCGCCGGCCACGTCGACCGTGACCTTCTGCGACAGGTCGCCGTTCGCGACCGCCGTCGTCACCTGCGCGATGTCCCGCACCTGGGTGGTGAGGTTGCGGAAGACCGTGTTCACCGAGTCGGTGAGGTCCTTCCACGTTCCGGCGGCCCCCGGCACCTGCGCCTGCCCGCCGAGCAGGCCCTTCGCACCGACCTCGCTGGCCACCCGGGTGACCTCGTCGGCGAAGGTCCGCAGCGTCTCGGTCATCTGGTTGATCGTTTCGGCCAGCTGCGCCACCTCGCCGCGCGCGCTCACCCGGACCTTCTGCGACAGGTCGCCGTTCGCGACCGCCGTCGTCACCTGGGCGATCCCGCGCACCTGGGCCGTCAGGTTCCCGGCCATGGTGTTGACCGAGTCGGTCAGGTCCTTCCAGACGCCCGCGACGCCGGGCACCTTCGCCTGGCCGCCCAGCTCGCCCTCCGTACCCACCTCGCGGGCGACGCGCGTCACCTCGGAGGAGAAGGACGACAGCTGGTCCACCATCGTGTTCACGGTGTTCTTCAGCTGGAGCATCTCGCCGGCCACGTGCACGGTGACCTTGCGCGACAGATCGCCCTTCGCCACGGCGGTCGTGACGAGAGCAATGTCACGTACCTGGGCGGTGAGCCGGTACGCCATCGTGTTGACGGAGTCGGTCAGGTCCTTCCAGGAACCCGACATCCCCCGGACCTGGGCCTGCCCGCCCAGTTTGCCCTCGGTACCGACCTCCAGCGCCACGCGGGTCACCTCGTCGGTGAACGCGGACAGCTGGTCGACCAGGTTGTTGACCGTACGGCCGACCTTCAGGAACTCCCCGCGCAGCGGGTGCCCGGCTCCCTCGGCGGCCTGCGTCCGCAGGTCCATCCGCTGGTCCAGGTCGCCCTCGGCGACCGCGGACAGCACCCGGCCCACCTCGGACACCGGGCGGGCGAGGTCGTCGACCAGCTGGTTCGAGGCGTCGATCGCGGCCGCCCAGGAGCCCTCGCAGGCACCTGTTTCCAGCCGTTCGCTCAGCTTGCCCTCACGGCCCACCATCCGCCTGACGCGGGACAGTTCCCCGGTCAGGTGCAGGTTCCGGTCGGCGACCTCGTTGTAGACGGCGGCGATCTCCGCCATCACCCCGTCGCCGGACACCGTCAGCCGCTTGCGGAAGTTCCCGTCCCGCATCGACACCAGGGCCGTGAGCAGCCGGTTCAGGGCGGCGGTATCGACCTCCGTCGTGCCACTGCGCCGGGAACGTCCGCCCTTCGGCCGCGTTCCCGTACGCCGCACCGCTGCGCCAGACTCCACCGTGTCCCTCCCGAAAGGGTCGACCACTGTTCCACCGGACACCGGACTCCTCGCGAGCCGGCTCTCCAAGCCTGCCCAGTGTTTCACCCTGGCCGAACCCGGCCATAACACTTCGGCACCATCGCACACCGGCCGTACCCTGCGGGTGGATTCCCCGACGACGGCACCATGCCGACCGCGAAGGTAAGTAACCTGGCACCCGATGTCCAACCGCGTCGAAGGAGACTCGTGATCACGGCACGGGCGGCTGCCAGTTTCGACCCCCTCGGGCGTTCGGTCGCCGCAGCCCGCGCGTTCGTCCGCGACACCCTGCACGGCTGGGGCTTCGCGGACATCGTCGACGACGCGGTGGTGCTCACGAGCGAGCTCGTCACCAACGCCGTGGTCCACGCCGGAACCCGGGCCGAGGTCCTGTGCCTGCGCGCGGAGGACGGCGTACGGGTCGAGGTCGCCGACCGGTACCCGGAGCGGGAGCTGCCGCTCCAGCACCCCGGTGAACGCCCGTACGCCGACCCCGACCGCGAGAACGGCCGCGGGCTGATGCTCTGCGCCGCGCTGGCCACCCGCTGGGGCGTCGAGTACACGGCCACGCACAAGCACGTCTGGTTCCGCATCGACCTTCCAGACCGGCCGGTCGGTACCCGCTCGGCGGGGCCCGTCATCCCCGACCAGATGCTGCCGCTCGCCGACAGCCGGGTCCGCGTCGCCGTCCTGCAGATCGACGGCGACGACGCCGTCTCCGCCTGGAACGAGGACGCGGAGCACATCTTCGGCCATCCCTCCGAGAAGGCCGTGGGGCGCCCGCTCGCCGAGCTCGCCGCCTGGCCGCAGACCCCCGGCACGGGCACCGGCATCGCCGAGGCCCTGCGCCTCTCCCGCTGGGAGGGCAGCTACGGCATTCGCGGCGCCGACGGCCGCGTCATCCCCGTTTACGCCTCCCACCTGCGGGTCCGCGACGCCCACGGCGAGCCCTCCATCGTCTGTCTCCTCGTCCACGACGACGAGCGCGCCCTCCTCCAGACCCCGTCACGGATCCCGGGCGCCGACAGCGGCCAGCTCACCGAGCCCCGCCCCGCGGACCCCTTCGAGGTGTTCATCGGCTCCCCCGCCCCCGACGACCTCGACGGGCTGCTCCAGCGCACCGTCGAACGGGCCCGCGACCTCCTCGACGCCGACGCCGCCTTCCTGCTGCTGGCCACCGACGACGAGACCGAGCTGGAGGTCCGGGCCACGACCGGCCTGCCCTCCACCCGCCAGCGCTTCGCCCGCGTCCCCGTCGAGGCCGGCACCAACCGGTACGGCTCGGCCCGGATGCCCGCCGTCCACGACGACCTGACGGCCGTCCCCGGGGCCGTACCGCTGCTGGAGTCGACCGGCATGCGCTCGGTCATCACCGTCCCGCTCAAGGTTGAGGGCCGGCTCACCGGCTCCCTCGGCGTGGCCGCGGAGGTCCCGGGCCGCTACTCCAACGAGGAGGCGCTGCGCCTCCAGTTCGCCGCCGACCGCATCGCGCTCGCCGTGGAGTCCGCCCGGCTCGGCGAACTGGAACGCCTGCGCCGCGGCTCCCTGTCCTTCCTCGTCGAGGCCTCCGACCTGCTGGCGGGCACCCTCGACCGGGACCAGACCCTGGCCCTCATGGCCCAGATGACCGTCCCGACGCTCGCCACCTGGTGTGCCGTCTACACGATCGCCGACCAGTCCTCGGACCCGTTCCTCTCCTACGTCCTCCACGAGGACGAGGAGCGCATCGACGGTCTCAAGGAGCTCCTCTCCCGGGTCAGCGCGCCGGAACCGGTCCGCGAGGCCGGCGCCCGCCCGTGGCCCGAGACCGCCCGGGCCGTCGGCGGAGAGACCGTCGTGCTCCCCCTCCTGGCCCGCAACCGCGTGATCGGCCTGCTGACGCTCGGCAAACCGTCCGAGGAGCACTTCCGCCAGGAGATCCTCGAACTTGCGGAAGACCTCTCCCGCCGGGCCGCCCTCGCCCTGGACAACGCCCGCCTGTACTCCGAGCGCACCGCGATCAGCCGCGCCCTCCAGCGCAGTCTGCTGCCGCCCGACTCCCCCGCCATTCCCGGCATGGAGGTCGAGGTCATCTACCGCGCGGCGGGCGAGGGCAACGACGTGGGCGGCGACTTCTACGACGTCTTCCCGATCCGCGACGGCGCGTACGGCTTCGCCATCGGCGACGTCTGCGGTACGGGCCCGGAGGCCGCGGCCGTCACCGGCCTGGCCCGGCATGCCCTGCGCCTCCTGGCCCGCGAGGGCCTCGGCGCCGCCGCGGTCCTGGAGCGGCTGAACGCGGCCATCCTCGACGAGGGCGCCCGCAGCCGCTTCCTCACCCTTCTGTACGGCGAGCTGCACCCCCAGCCCGACGGTGGCGCCCTCATGAAGGTCGTCTGCGCCGGCCATCCGCTCCCCCTGCGGCTGCGACCGAACGGCGAGGTCATCCCGGCGGCCGATCCGCAGCCCCTGCTGGGCGTGATCGAGGACCTGGAGCTGTACGAGCAGACCCTCACCCTGGATCCGGGCGACGTCCTGCTGTGCGTCACGGACGGCGTGACGGAGCGCCGTGAGGGAACCCGCATGCTCGGCGACGACGGCCTGGCGGAGGTCCTGACCACCTGCACGGGCCTCACCGCCGGCGCGGTCGCGTCCCGCGTCCTGCGGGCGGTCGAGCGCTTCGCGGCCGAGCCGGCCTCGGACGACATGGCCATCCTGGCCCTCCGCGTCCCCCAGCCCCGCGAGGGCGACTAGCGCGCACGCCCCTGAGCAGCCCGTTGGTACGGTCTCCGCGCGAACGGGCTGCGGCTGGCCGGTGCCCTCTGGCCGGCGAGCCCGGAAACGCAAGAAGGCCCCCACCGAATGGTGGGGGCCTTCTTTGTTGGAGCCCTTTAACGGAATCGAACCGTTGACCTTCTCCTTACCATGGAGACGCTCTACCGACTGAGCTAAAAGGGCGGGTTGTTCGGCGGCGTCCTACTCTCCCACAGGGTCCCCCCTGCAGTACCATCGGCGC